>CAZVAZ010000392.1:0-2595 GCA_964625235.1 uncultured Hyphomicrobiales bacterium | reverse complement strand
ATTGCCCTTTCAAATTGGTAGTAAATTACGAATACACCCATTCTATAACCCGAGGCGAGGCGGCTTGGCTATCGCACAAGTCGGGAAAAATCCCGTTTCCTTGCGTCTGTGGCCAAAATACCACGCCTTCCACGGGCATTATCTGAACCTGTTGCATAATTGTAACAAACGGCGATGCATCATATAGGAAATCATCGGGAATCTTCTGCAAACAAGGTGTTGATTCGGGTTTTTTCATACAATCCGTCAAATCTATGGGACTTGCTTCTATCAGGGTTGCGTGCGGATAACATACGCGTTACACCCAAGCAGACACGACTTTGAACAGCAATTTAGAGGAAATTATGGCGCGGAATAAAATTGCACTAATCGGTGGCGGTATGATTGGCGGAACTTTGGCCCATCTGGCCGGGTTAAAACAGTTAGGCGATGTGGTGATATTTGACATTGTCGATGGCCTGCCTCAGGGCAAAGCTCTTGATTTGGCCGAATCATCGCCAGTTGAAGGCTTTGATGCCGATTTTTCGGGCTCTTCCGATTATTCTTCAATCAAGGGTGCGGACGTTGTTATTGTCACCGCCGGTATTGCCCGCAAACCAGGCATGAGCCGTGATGATCTCATTGATATCAACCTGAAAGTTATGGCGCAGGTAGGTGCGGGCATTAAAAAATATGCCCCCAGGGCCTTTGTTATCTGCATTACCAATCCGCTCGATGCCATGGTGTGGGCGCTGCAAAAGTCGTGCGGCCTGCCCAAACACATGGTTGTCGGCATGGCGGGCGTGCTTGATTCGGCCCGCTTCAGATATTTTCTCGCCGAAGAATTTGGTGTTTCCGTGGAAGATGTGACCGCCTTTGTTCTGGGTGGACATGGCGACACCATGGTGGCTCTGCCGCGCTATTCAACAGTTGCAGGCATTTCCCTGCCTGATCTCGTCAAGATGAAATGGACAACGCAAAAACGGATTAACGCTATTGTCAAGCGCACCTGCAATGGTGGTGCGGAAATTGTCGGCTTGCTGAAAACCGGCTCGGCCTATTATGCTCCCGCCAGTTCGGCCATTGCGATGGCCGAAGCCTTTTTGAAGGACAAAAAGCGCGTTCTGCCGTGCGCGGCATATCTTGACGGCGAATATGGCGTTAAAGGCCTCTATGTCGGCGTGCCAACAGTTATCGGTGCCGGTGGCATCGAGCGAATTGTCGAAATCAAACTTAATCGCAGTGAAAACGCCGCTTTCAAAAAATCGGTGGCAGCGGTTCAGTCTCTCGTGGAAACCTGTATCAGCATCGCCCCTAATCTGGGGAAAAAATAGCGGAAGTCCCCACGAAAACCCTCTTCAGCCATTGCGGGGAATCACTTGGTAATATAGACGCAACTCTTAAACATCAGTTGTTCAGCATCGAAATGGAAAATACCAATGAACATTCATGAATATCAGGCCAAAGCTGTCTTGGGTGAATTTGGCATACCGGTGCCCAAAGGCATTGCAGTATTTAGTGTCGATGAGGCGGTGAAGGCTGCCGAACAACTTGGCGGCCCGATCTGGGTGGTTAAAGCCCAGATACATGCCGGTGGGCGCGGCAAGGGCGGCGGCGTCAAGGTTGTAAAATCCATCGACGAAGTGCGCACCGCAGCTGAAGCTATTCTGGGCATGCAACTGATCACCCCGCAAACCAGTGCTAAAGGCAAACGCGTTAACCGCCTCTATATAGAAGACGGCTCTACAATAGAAAAAGAGCTTTATCTCTCGGTTCTGGTTGATCGCGGCACCTCGCGCATAGCCTTTGTTGTCTCCACCGAAGGTGGCATGAACATAGAAGAAGTGGCCGAAGCCACGCCGGAAAAAATTCACACACTCACAATTGATCCGGCCAGTGGCATCAGTGGCTTTCACGGCCGCTGGATTGCCTACGGGCTCGGCCTTAAAGGTGATCAGGTCAAACAATGCGTTAAACTGATTGGCAAAATCTACAAATGCTTCATTGAAAAAGACGCCTCTTTGCTGGAGATTAATCCCCTGGTGGTGACGGCTGAGGGAAATCTGATCTGCCTTGATGCCAAAATGGGTTTTGATTCCAATGCGCTTTTCCGCCATAGCGATATTGCCGAATTGCGCGATATTGAAGAAGAAGACGAAAAAGAGGTTCAGGCGTCAAAGTTTGACCTCAACTATATCAGTCTCGATGGCTCTATCGGCTGTATGGTCAATGGTGCGGGCCTCGCCATGGCGACCATGGATATCATCAAGCTTTATGGCTCCTCGCCCGCCAATTTCCTCGATGTTGGCGGCGGTGCTACCAAGGAAAAGGTCACTGAAGCGTTTAAAATCATCCTGTCCGATGACAAGGTTGAAGGCATTCTGGTCAATATTTTTGGCGGCATCATGCGCTGTGATGTTATCGCCGAAGGTGTGGTTGCGGCGGCGCGCGAGCTTAATCTCAATGTACCGCTGGTGGTCAGGCTGGAAGGCACCAATGTCGAGCTTGGCAAGGAAATCATGAACACATCGGGTCTGCCGATAATAGCGGCAGATAATCTTGCCGATGCAGCACAGAAAATTGTCGCTGCTGTGAAAGGGGCAAACTAATGGCTGT
>CAZVAZ010000391.1:0-2598 GCA_964625235.1 uncultured Hyphomicrobiales bacterium | reverse complement strand
TCCGCCTGATTGTAAACATCAAACATCAATCGGCCTTCAACAATTGATAAATGCAGTTGATAAGGCCCGCTGTCTTTGTTCTCAAGTTTGAAAAAATTATCTTCCAGCAAATCGAAAATAGCCACTTTGCGCTCATGCTCCACATCAGGAACTGCGCGTGCAAGCGTTTTTTCATCCAGGATTATATTGACCAGCTGGTTTTTATTTTCATCATCGACCTCACTCATTATCACCCCCTTTTTCCGGGTTGAGGCGGATGGAGATTGACCGCGCATGGGCATCCAGACCTTCAGATTTTGCCAGGGTAATGGCACTTGGTGCCAGGTGGCGCAAACCCTCGCTCGTGCATTTTAGCAATGACGTCCGTTTCATAAAATCAAGCACGTTGAGGCCGGAAGAAAACCGCGCACTTCTTGCGGTGGGCAGAACATGGTTGGGACCGGCGACATAATCGCCAATGGCTTCTGGCGTATGGCGGCCAATGAAAATTGCCCCGGCGTTGGTTACGTCACCAGCCAGTTGTTCAGCATCCTCGCAGGCCAGTTCCAGATGTTCCGGTGCCAGTTGATCAATCAGCGCCACCGCCTCATCAAGATTGCCCACAAGGATTACGGTGCCGTAATCGGCCCAGCTTTTGGCCGCAATATCGCGTTTGGGCAGGCTGACCAGCTGACGTTCGGCTTCACGCTCAACCAAATCGGCAAAATCAGCATCATCACAAATCAGAATTGATTGCGCAGCACTATCATGTTCAGCCTGCGCCAGTAAATCAGCCGCTATCCAGGCGGGATCATTGTGCCGGTCGGCCACCACCAGCACTTCGGAGGGACCGGCAATCATATCAATGCCGACAACGCCAAACACCTGCCGTTTGGCGGCTGCCACATAGGCATTTCCCGGGCCGACAATTTTTACAACCGGTTTTATGGTGTCGGTGCCATAGGCGAGTGCTGCGATGGCCTGAGCTCCGCCAATGCGGTAAATTTCGCTGACCCCGGCGAGGTTTGCAGCGACAAGAACTGCTGGGTTGAGTTTGCCACCCGGTGTTGGCATGACCATTACCAGGCGTTTTACCCCGGCAACCCTGGCGGGCACCGCATTCATCAGGACCGAACTGGGATAACTTGCCAGTCCGCCGGGCACATAAAGACCGGCAGCTTCAACGGCTGTCCATCTGTGGCCAAGCTCAATGCCGTCACCTTGCATAAACCGGTCATCTGCGGGCTTCTGGCGCTCGTGATAGGTTTTGATGCGTGCAAGGGCAAATTCCAGTGCTGCAATCACCTCATCATCGCACTCCTTGAAGGCCTGCTCAATCTCGCCACTGGAAACAGCAAGGGAGGGGGCCTTGACGTCGAAACCGTCAAACTTTGCGGTATACTCAATCAGGGCTGTATCCCCGCGCGATTTAACCTGCGCCAGAATTTCAGCGACAGTTGCATTCACATCGACGGATGTCTCACGTTTCATTGTCAAAAGACGGGCGAACCCGTCCCTAAATCCGGAGTGTGATGTATCGAGCTTCAGCACCATTGCAGCATTCTTTCCTCTTCAGGATTTCGGGGGCACTATTGTTCCTCGTGATCGGGCAGATTGCCGGTTTGCCAGGCAAGACCCAGATCATTCAGGCGCACTTCAATGCACTCAACCTCAAGCCTGATTGCACCACCACCGGCAAAAATCAGTGTTACAACCCCGGAAGGTGCCTGTGTTGGCGTAAATTCTATCGCCAGCAGGTCAATCACAGCATCAATATTTGTCTGCATCACTTTTGATTTTTTGACACTGAGCACATGGCCAAACTGAAGCCCGGTTCGAACCCGTGTAAAGGTCTTTTTGCGCCGTTCCGGTGTTAAGGCATCGCCCCAGTCGAACCGGTTCAGCACCATGACAAATTGCCGGTCTTGCGCCAGGTAGCGCATATCGCCAATTTTAATGACAGCATCTTGAAGGTGCGCCGAAACGACACCTAAATCATCACTGTCCAGAGCATTGAGTTTTAATAATTTCATGAATGAAGTGATACCGGGAGTGGCCATTGTGTGCAATGAAAGAAATGAGTTTTGACTTGGAAGGGTTCCAGGCCAGCCCGCTCCCCCGCCCAACCACCCATGAGGATACCCTGTGGGGTGGTTAGCCGGGGGAGCGGGCTGGCCTGGAACCCTTCCAAGTCTCAAGTAAACTTGCGAAACTGCTTGGTTCTGTCAAACAACCCTTCGAGGGTTTTCATTCTGTCTTTGGTTTCGTCCCAGGTTTCGGTCTGGATGGCCGCTATCAGCGCTTCAACAATAAACAGGGTGACCACGGATGAATCCCACGCCGAGGGCGCTTCAATGCGGCAATGAAAGCTGTAGGTTGCATGTTTGGCCGCCGGTGATCCCCACTGGTCAGTGAACAACACCAGAGTTACGTCTTTTTCTTTTGCCATTTCGGCCAAGCGTAAAATGTCGTGCTCATAACGGCGAATATCGAAGGCGACAAGAACATCTCCCGCCTGCATATTTAATACATAGTGCGGCCAGGTATTTGAATTTTCCGCCAGCAAAGTCATATGGTTGCGAATCACCTGCATGTGGGTGAAAAAATAATCCGCAATCG
>CAZVAZ010000390.1:0-2600 GCA_964625235.1 uncultured Hyphomicrobiales bacterium | reverse complement strand
ATCACACCCAACGCAACATCACCCATTACTCCGCAGGTCAACTCACGCCCCGCGACATAGCGCTCAACCATCAATTCCTCACCCAGATCCCAGTCTTTTGACTTCAACGCCTGCGGCGGACGGTTGGCACCTACAGGTACAATATATACCCCAACACTTGAGCCCTGGTTAACAGGCTTAATAACATAGGGAGTTTTTAAAACATGGGCTTCAGCAGCTTCCAAGCGCGACACAATACGGCTTTCAGCAATAGGTATCTTTTTGTTTTTAAAAAGTATTTTCGATTTTTCCTTGTCCATAGCCAGGGCGGACGCGAGCACGCCCGAATGCGAATAAGGAATTTTCAGGGTTTCCAGAATTCCCTGAACATGGCCATCTTCGCCCCAGACGCCATGCAGAGCGTTAAAAGCAACATCAGGCTTCAACGCTGACAGGACATCAGAAATATTGCGATCAACATCTACTCTGGTGACCGGATAACCAGCGTCTTCCAGTGCTTTTGCACATGCATTACCAGTATCAAGGCTAACTTCACGCTCCGGCGACCAGCCGCCCATTAAGACGGCTACATGTTTGGCGGTTGCATTCATATGTATCTCCTACCCGGCTTAGCTTTTTTAGTGGCGCTCAAGCGGCGCGCGGCCTGCGGACCCCTTGGGTCCTAGTCCAACGCTACGCTCGTCCGGGTGCCACAACGATAGTCTATCAGTACGCCTCCCGGACGAGCGTAGCGTTGGACTAGCGAGCAAAGCCGAGCGCAGGCTGCGCGCCGCTTGAGCGCCTCTTAAAACGAGCGCCACTAAAAACAATCCCCTCATTCAACACCAATTCGTTTAATTTCCCACTCCAGTTCAACACCGCTATGAGCCAGCACACGCGTCCGCACTGTCTCACCCAGAGTTTCAAGATCGGCAGCGGTTGCTTCACCGTCATTAATAAGAAAGTTGCAGTGTTTCTCAGAAACATGCGCACCACCAACCCGCAAACCGCGACATCCTGCAGCATCAATCAACTGCCACGATTTATGGCCATCAGGGTTTTTAAAGGTGCTGCCGCCGGTGCGGCTCTTAATCGGCTGGGTGGCTTCACGCGCCGTGGTGATGGCGTTCATGTCTTCGGCAATCTGGTCCGGGTCACCCGTCACGCCTTGAAAAAGTGCCCGGGTAAAAATAATATTCTCATCAACGCCGCAATGACGATAGGAATATCCCATGTCGTCAACGTTTAAGATGATTTTCTCACCCTTTGGTGTAACGCCACACACCTCGACAACCACATCTTTGGTCTCGGTTCCATAAGAGCCGCCATTCATGCGCAATGCGCCGCCAACCGAGCCGGGAATTCCACGATAAAACGCCAGCCCGGCAATACCGGCTCTGGCCGCAGTCGTGGCCAGTTTTATATCCGGCACCGCTGCACCGGCTCGTATGCGATTGTTTTCTTCGATCTCTATGCTGGAAAATCCACGCCCCAGACGAATGACAACACCGGGAATGCCACCATCTCGCACCAGAAGATTGGAGCCAATACCGACAGTCAAAACAGGAATATCTTCAGGTATGTCGCACAAAAACCCGGCCAGATCATCCTCATCAGCCGGTGAAAACATCACCTCAGCCGGCCCCCCCACACGAAACCAGGTGAGATCGCTCAACATTACATCTGTGCTCAGACGCCCGCGCACCTGCGGCAGACGCCCGACAAGTTTCTCACCGGAAATCTGCACCTCATTGCTCCTGTTCAAGTGCGGCCAGTTCCTGCGGCAGCGCATGGGCCCAATAAGTAATGGTACCCGCCCCCAGACACACCACCACATCACCGGGTTCAGCAATTTCAGCAATCATTTTCGCCAGCGCTGCAGGTTCCGGCAACGCCATTGCCTGACGATGGCCGCGTGCGGTTAATCCCTCCACCAGACTATCACGATCAAAACCTTCAATCGGCTGTTCGCCCGCTTCATATACGGGTGCGATAATCACCACGTCAGCATCGTTAAAACAGCTGCAGAAATCATCAAACAGGCTTTCCAGCCTTGTGTAGCGATGCGGCTGCATAACCGCAATCACCCGGTTTTTGGCGACATCTCTGGTGGCTGATAAAACAGCGGCGATTTCTACAGGGTGATGTCCGTAGTCATCAAAGATAATAACATCGTTCCACACACCGGTCTTGGTAAAGCGACGTTTTACACCGGCAAAATTGGCAAGGGCTGTGCGAATTACATCATCGGAAAACTTAAGCTGTTCGGCAACAGCTACAGCGGCCAGTGAATTAAGCGCATTGTGGCGGCCCGGCATGGGTAGTTTCAACCCGGTGATCTCGCGCGTAGTATCACTCATCCTATCGGTAATCACCACATCATAGAGGCAATCCCCATTTTCAAACCTGAGATCGACCATGCGCACTTCAGCCTGTGGGCTTTCGCCATACGTAACAATGCGGCGGTCTTCAATCCGGCCAATAAGCGCCTGGACTTCCGGATGGTCAATACACATCACCGCAAAGCCGTAAAACGGCACATTTACAACAAAATCATAAAACGCATCCCGCAAGGCATCAAAGTCACCATAGTGATCAAGATGTTCGGGATCGATGTTGGT
>CAZVAZ010000389.1:0-2610 GCA_964625235.1 uncultured Hyphomicrobiales bacterium | reverse complement strand
CCCGCCCTCCCTCCCAGCTGGTCGGTCTGCGGCGCCTGGCAACAGGCGCTCTTATTGGAGAAACCGGGCGCGCTGCTTAAACAGACGTCCGGTTTTTTTTGTTTATTTTCTGGTTTTTTTTAATTTACTATCTATATGTACGAAGATAGGTAGCGTTATGCGTGCTACTCTATCTCAAAATGACAAAAGCTGTATTTTTTGTTAAATTGCAGCCAGGCAACAATGCAAGGATTCAATGATGACAGATGACAAGAAAATTCGCGAAAAAGGCGGTATTGAACTTGGCGCAGAAGATCTCGATAAAATCGTTGGGGGAGCATCGGCTAAAATAACCTCATCTTCGATCAGGGTTGAACGAGTTGAAGAGCAACAAAAATTTGTTTATTCACCCAAAACTTCCGAAAGAAAATAGGTTCAAAAGCCAGCCTGTTTCTACTATCCTCCCAAACATCAAAGCGAATAATGCTTTTGGATTGTGAGAGTTTTTGTCCCGAACGTCTGAATTGCCACACATTTCGGTGCAAAAGCCGAAATTTCTCTGCATAACACGGCCGCATCTGGTGGAGATCAATCAGCTGCTGGAGCAGGCGTGTGTTGCACGCAGTGTCGAATTCGTTTCGCTGGTGCCCGGTGTGTTGGGAAAAATGGACCTGCCCAGCAGACTGGATGAATGTCTGCTATACCGGGCAAGTACTGATTCAGCCTCAGGTTATCTCGAGAAACTGCTCAGCGGACCTCGGGTGACAGCCTTTCATGATCCTCATTTCCCTGCCGAACACCAGCCTATCACATTGCTGAAATCCGGTGTGCCGGTGGCCCGGAAAATCTGCCTGCCGGCAACCGATAGTGATGAACTTGCCGGGCAGGTCGACTGGCTTGGCGGGTTCCCTGTGGTGATCAAGCTTCCCGGTTGCGAAGGAGGTCAGGGTGTATTATTGGCTGAAAACCTGAACGGACTCGAAAGCCTGCTGAAACAATATTCTTCAGACGTGTTAATGGAAGCTTTCTTCTTCCACCGCACGGCTTTTCGCCTGCTGGTCATCGGCGGTGAAGTAAAAGCCTGTTCGGCATCGGCTCCCGGGCCGGATGATTTTCGCAGCAATACGGCCAGTGCGCGTGACCTTGGGCCAACTGATCCGCCAGAGGGAGCCGTAGATATTGCGCTGGCGGCGTGCAAGGCTTTGCGACTGGAGTTTGGCGGGGTTGATATTTTGCAGGGTGAGGAGGGCGCACTCATCGTTTCAGAGGTGAATAATCCGTGTAATTTTGCTTACCAGCAGGCGGCATCCGGCGATGATCTGGCTGGAGCCATGATTGACTATCTGCTGGCCAAAAGTCAAAAAAGCGGTCTTGTCCTGAAATAACAGACGGCACATGTCTTTGTCACCCAGCCAATGAGCCAGAATCGCGTAGTTCACGTTCGACTGGAAAAACCGGGTGCGCTGGCTAACAACCGCCCCATTTTTATGGATTTTCAACAGAATACGAAGTCACAATCACATTATTCTGGCCGTTCCCGATACACGGATTGATGAGCCGAATTTTGCGGGTATTTCAGCACGCAACAGCGATTTATGTCCCATGTCTTCGCCTTGAACAATATCTATAACGCCTTGATGGGGCCAGCCGAGATCGCGTAAATACCCCGCCAAAGCTGCTGCAGCAGCTCCAGTAGCGGGATCTTCAAGCACGCCTCCAGAGGCAAAAGGATTGCGGGCATGAAAGAGCTGGTCAGTCTCGGCAACGATTAAAGATATTGTCACCAGCCCGAATGCCTTCATAAGAGTGCGACCGTCATCGAGATCGTAGGTCATTTGTGACAGGTTCGCACGGTCTTTTAGAGCCAGAACAAGATGACTGGCACCAGCGTTAATGATAGCAGGCGGGATCTGGTGATTGAGATCGTCATTACTGTATCCAAACAAATCAAGAGCCGCCACAACCACCGCATCATCAGCTTTGGCGCTGCTGGTTGGCGGTGATTGCAATGCAGCAGAAATAATATCACCGTTACGCTTGCCCTCCACTGAAATTTCAGCCTGGGAAAGGCTCAGATTATAGACACCATCACCATCCTGGAGTGCCAATGCTGCACCCAGAGCAATTGTGGCATGACCGCAAAAGGGCACTTCTGTTTCGGGCGAGAAATAGCGTACAATCCAATGTCCATCGGTGCCATTGGGTGCGGCAAACACCGTTTCGGAAAACCCGACATCGGCGGCAATCTTTTGCATCTCTATATTATCGGGTAGTTTTGCACCAATGACCACACCGGCGGGGTTGCCGCCGGTGTTGCCGTCGCTGAATGCAGCTATTCTCAAAATATTCATTTACACCTCTGGAAAAAATCAAAATGTTTAAACAACAATACCGTTGTTACTTCCGGTATGAATGTATCGTCACTTCAATTTTGAGCACAAACAAAATTTGCTACACAATGGATTAGTTTTTGTAATCCAATGTGCCGGGTGCCTCATTTTTAGTAGAATAGCTTCTCGGTCCCCATATTCTTATACATGTCTGCCACCTGTTCGCCGTAACCATTGAACAACTGCGTCGGGATACGCCCGGTTTCGCCCAGAACGCGTTCTGTCGCCTGGGACCAGCGGC
>CAZVAZ010000388.1:0-2612 GCA_964625235.1 uncultured Hyphomicrobiales bacterium | reverse complement strand
AGCTCTATGAAATTGGCGCGGGAACTTCTGAAATCCGGCGCATGTTAATCGGGCGTGAATTGTTTGAAGAAACCAGCTGATGAACTTTTTTAAGGAATTTCCATGACTATCATTAACGACATTCTGACAAGGTCATCCAACCTTCAGGCCTCTGCCGGGGGGGGGGCTGATGTGCCTGTCCACAGGCCGGAGATGCTGCTGATTGGCTGTGTGGATGCACGTAAAGACCCCATTGGAGACCTTGGCATACCAAAGGGCAGGGCGTTGATTTTGCGCAATATAGCAGCCCTTATCCGCGGAACCTCGGTGGCACCGGAACAGCGCGAAACAGAAGCAGCGGCTCTTGAGTTTGCAATCAAGGTTATGAAAGTGAAGCATGTTGCTGTGATGGGCCATACTGATTGCGGCGGAATTCGTGCCGCCCTTCTGGATGTGGATTTCCCCTGCATAAAGCATTATCTCAAACCACTGGATGATATTAAGGCCGATGTAAAACGTAAAGGCGGCTCGCTGGAAGACCAGGCGATGGTGCTGGAAAAAGAGGCCGTGATCATGAGTGTCAATAACCTGCGCAGCTATGATTATATTGCCGAAGCGGAAGCGGCAGGCGAACTCTCTTTGCATGGCTGGGTTTTGAATATTGCTTCGGGCAGACTGGAAGAAATAACCTGATGGCAAGAGATGCTATCGTCATTGTGGCCGCTGCCCGCACACCCATGGGAGGTTTTCAGGGTGATTTTTCTGCCATCGGGGCGGTTGAACTTGGCAGTGCTGCTATAAGTTCCGTGATTGAGCGTGCGGGCCTTGGGTCTGAAGACGTTGCCGAAGTGCTGATGGGTTGTGTTCTGCCCGCAGGCCTTGGGCAGGCACCGGCGCGTCAGGCGGCCCTGGGTGCGGGGTTAAGTCAGGCTGTGCCGTGCAGCACCATCAATAAAATGTGTGGCTCGGGCATGAAGACGGTTATGATGGCGTATGAGGGGCTGCATGCGCGACCAGACGATGTCATTGTGGCCGGTGGTATGGAAAGCATGACAAATGCGCCTTACCTGTTGCCAAAAGCACGTGGCGGTTTGCGTCTTGGCCATGGTGATATCAAGGATCATATGTTTCTTGATGGTCTGGAAGATGCCTATGACAGCGGTACTCTCATGGGTGTTTTCGCTGAGGCCACCGCCCGGCATTATCAGTTTACCCGCCAGGCTCAGGATGATTTCGCAATCAAGTCCCTGCAACGTGCCAAACAGGCCATCGATGATGGCTCTTTTGAGGGTGAAGTAACGCCGGTAAGCTTCAAAACCCGCAAGGGTGACATTACCATTTCTCATGATGAGCAGCCGGGCAAGGCCAATATCGACAAAATCCCTGATCTGCGCCCGGCCTTTGCCAAAGACGGCACGGTAACAGCTGCAAACTCCAGTTCGATTTCCGACGGTGCCGCCGCACTTGTTTTGATGCGCCAAAGCGTGGCTGAAAAACGCGGGGTAACCCCGCTGGCCAGAATTGTCGGGTGCACCTCACACGCGCAACAACCTGCCTGGTTCACAACCGCACCGGTGGGGGCCATGACAAAACTGTTCGAGATGACGGGCTGGAGCAAGGACAGTGTTGATTTATTCGAGATCAATGAAGCCTTTGCCGTGGTGACGATGGCGGCCATGCGCGAGCTTGATATACCCCATGACAAGGTAAATGTTCATGGCGGTGCGTGCGCGCTCGGCCATCCGATTGGTGCATCTGGTGCGCGTATCATAGTGACGCTGCTGGCGGCATTAAAGCAACACAATCAATCCCGTGGCGTTGCCTCTCTTTGCATTGGCGGCGGTGAAGCAACGGCTATGGCCGTAGAACTGATCAACTGAAAGATTTAAATATGGCACAGAATATAACACTAGGTATCAAGACCTTATGCGAAGAAGCTGAGAAAGAAATCGAAACCGTCAGCGTCGATGACGTCAAGAAAATTCAGGGCGATGAGGGTGTGGTTCTGATTGATATTCGCGATATTCGTGAATTGCAGCGTGATGGCAAGGTTCCCGGTGCCTTTCATTGTCCCCGTGGCATGGTGGAGTTCTGGATAGATCCCGCCAGTCCCTATCACAAGGAGGTTTTCGCCCAGGACAAAAAATTCGTATTTTTCTGTGGCGGCGGTATGCGCTCGGCCTTAGCTGCACAATCCGCGAACGCCATGGGGCTAAAGCCGGTGTGTCATATGGCCGGTGGCTTCAAGGCATGGAAAGAAAACGGCGGCACCATTGAAGAACTGTAATCGGAGCTTAAGCACATGTCTCATCTGAAGCTGATCATTGGCAACAAGAATTACTCCTCATGGTCGTTGCGGCCGTGGATAGCCATGAAGCAGTTTGGAATTGAGTTTGACGAAAAACTCATCCCCTTTCACGACATGGAAGCTTTTCATAAAGAGATTGCCGAATATTCAGGGGCAAAGTGCGTGCCGGTACTCCTTCACAAGGATGGGGTTATCTGGGACAGTCTGAGTATTCTCGAATATCTTGCCGATATTTGCCCCGATCAAAATCTGTGGCCGCAAAGCCTCGAGGCCCGGGCTCATGCGCGCTCTATTTGCGCTGAAATGCACAGCGGTTTTACGGCTC
>CAZVAZ010000387.1:0-2636 GCA_964625235.1 uncultured Hyphomicrobiales bacterium | reverse complement strand
CGGTAACCAAGAAATAATGTCTTGTTGCACCGGCTACGATCTTGTGCTTCAACCCTCTCAATTTGGTCATCATTTGCTCAAAATTTTGCCTGTAATCAGCATTAATCAGACTATCTGACTAATAATGATAACGGGGACGGACAAAACTATGGATCGTATAAAAATTACCGGCGGTGAACGCCTGAACGGCACTATTTGTGTGAGCGGGGCGAAAAATGCGACCCTGCCCCTGATGATTGCCAGCCTGTTGAGTGATCAGACACTGACGCTGGAAAATGTACCGCAACTGGCTGACGTTAATATACTTGAGCGCCTGTTGCGCCACCATGGTGTCGATACCGCCCATGATGGCCGCCGACCTGGCCAGGGCCTGGAAAACGGCGACACACTCCATCTCAGTGCAAAAGACATCGCTGATACAACCGCACCTTACGAACTTGTTTCAAAAATGCGGGCAAGTTTCTGGGTGCTGGGGCCTTTAGTGGCGCGCTGTCATCGCGCGCGGGTGTCCTTGCCTGGCGGTTGCGCCATTGGTACACGTCCCGTCGACCTTTACTTGATGGTGCTGGAAAAGCTCGGAGCAAGGCTCGACCTTGAAGATGGCTATGTTGTGGCTGAAGCGCCCGGCGGTCTTGTTGGCAACCGTATTACTTTTCCGTTTGTATCGGTTGGCGCCACCCACACTGCCTTGATGGCAGCTGTACTCGCCCGGGGCGAAACTGTTCTGGAAAATGCCGCGCGTGAACCTGAAGTGCAGGATCTGGGTGAATGCCTGATCAAGATGGGCGCTAAAATTGACGGCCTGGGCACGCCCACTGTTACCATTGAGGGTGTTGAAAGTCTCGGTCGCGCCCGCCACAGTGTTTTGCCCGACCGGATAGAAACCGGCACCTATGCCATGGCCGTTGCCATGACTGGAGGCAATGTATTATTGCGCGGTGCGCGGGCTGATTTGCTCGATGCGGTAATTCCGGTGCTGAAACAGGCCGGGGTTGATATCAGAATCGAAAATGATGGTATCCGGGTGGCGCGCAATGGTGCGCGAATTCAGCCGGTAAAAGTCGACACCCAGCCCTATCCCGGCTTTCCAACGGATTTACAGGCGCAACTGATGGCCCTGATGACGGTAGCCGATGGCACGTCTGAGATACGCGAAACTATTTTTGAAAATCGGTTCATGCATGTTCAGGAACTGGCCCGCTTTGGCGCTGATATTTCGCTCACAGGCGATCAGGCGACCATAAATGGCGTGGAAAAACTTACCGGTGCACCGGTGATGGCAACGGATTTAAGAGCGTCTGTCTCTCTGGTCATCGCTGGTCTTGCAGCTGAGGGCGACACATTTATCAACCGCATATATCACATTGACCGCGGCTTTGAGCGCTTAGAACAAAAGCTGTCACAGGTTGGTGCAAAAATAGAGCGGCTGGTTGATTAAAGCAGACTCATAAACCGGATCGGGATGGTGCGGTTTTCCAGGCTTCAATCCGTGCTCTAACGCTCGGAAAATGCTATGTTCAATGAGCGGTATACCGGTTTGAGCAGGTATTTTGTGAGTGATTTTGACCCGGTAATGATTTCCGCATTGACCACCATTCCCGGCAGAATGAGATGTTTTTCGTCGTTAAGCCCGACACTGTTTTTGGATAATTCGATCTGGGCTTTGTAATAAGGTTCACCTTGTTCGGTCTGGAACGTGGTGGCCGAAATTTTTCTCACTTTTCCGGTAATGCTGCCAAAGCGGGCGGGGTCATAGGTTGTGATTTTGACTTCGGCGGTGTTTCCCACCGTAATAAAGCCTATGTCTTTTGGCGAAATACGAACTTCTGCTATCAACTCCTGCTCCATCGGGACAATTCGGGCAATAACATCGCCCGGCCTCATGACTTCGCCGATGGCATTGGGAACAAGTTCCTGAATAATACCCTTGACCGGGGCTGTGATCAAAAGACGGGCAACGCGGTCTTTTTGTTTGACGATGACAAGTTTGAGTCCGGCAATTTCGGCAGATACCTTGGCGATTTCATCGTTGAGCTTTTGATGCAGTCCGGCATTGTATTCGGCAAGGAGACTTCTGGATTCGATCAAGGCCTCGCGGGCACCGGCCAGACGACCGCTGATGGAGATTTCCTCTGCGCTGGTTTTCTCCAGCGTCCTTTTAATTTCGAGATAAACAGCGCGGGAGACAAACCCTTCCTTTAGCAGGCTTTCACGGATGGCCAACTGTTCTTCCTGAATTCTCATCTGCTTTGACAGGCTTCTTTCCTGCTTCGTCAGAGTTGCCACTTCGGTCTGGCGCTGATCAATTCTGGATTCAATGGTTTTTCGCTCCTCGACGTTTTGAGCCGACTGGCCTTTCATCAGGCTGTTTTGGTTTTGGGCAAGTTGAGGATAATCAATTCCATTCTGGCCAAAATCCACCGGCCTGTTTTCGATCATGGCTTTCAGGCGTTGTTTTTGCAGGGACAGGTTTACCAGGCGGATATTGGTCTGGCCAAAATCACTGTTTGCAACGGCAGGCTGCAATCTCACCAAAGGAGTGCCCTTTTCGACAACCTGTCCACTTGACACCATAATTTCAGAAACGATGCCGCCTTCAAGATGCTGAACCAGTTGAACCGATCCCACCGGCACCA
>CAZVAZ010000386.1:0-2643 GCA_964625235.1 uncultured Hyphomicrobiales bacterium | reverse complement strand
CCCTGCTGGAAGCCGCCCGGGTTACAAAAGCATGGCCATTTGACGAGGCCCGTAAATTGCTGGCGCGCATGGAAAAATCGGGTGAGGACGACAAGGAAATCCTGTTTGAAACCGGCTATGGCCCCAGTGGTCTGCCACATATCGGCACCTTTGGTGAAGTCGCGCGCACAGCCATGGTGCGTCAGGCATTCTCTATTTTAAGCGACAGGCCTTCGCGCATTATCTGCTTTTCCGATGATATGGACGGCTTGCGCAAAATACCCGACAATATTCCTAATGGCGAAATGCTTAAGCCCCATCTGGGTAAAGCCCTGACGGAAGTGCCCGATCCTTTTGGCACCCATGAAAGTTTCGGCCAGCACAATAATGCCCGGTTGCAGGAGTTTCTTGATTCATTTGGCTTTGAGTATGAATTTGTCTCGTCTACTGAGTGTTACAAATCCGGCCAGTTTGATGATGCCCTGCTCAATATGCTGAAATGCTACGACAAGGTGATGGCAATCATCCTGCCGACACTGGGGCCTGAACGCCAGGCGACATATTCACCCTTCCTGCCCATTTGCCCGCGCACGCGACAAGTGCTTCAGGTGCCACTGGTGGAGCGCAATGTGGAAGCGGGAACCATTGTCTATATCGACCCTGAAACCAGTGAACGCGTTGAAGTCAAAATAACCGGCGGTGCCTGCAAGCTGCAATGGAAGGCCGATTGGGCCATGCGCTGGGCAGCATTGGGCATTGATTATGAAATGGCCGGCAAGGATCTGATTGAATCCGTCAAGCTCTCCAGCCGCATTTGCCGGGCTTTGGGGGCAACGCCGCCCGAGGGTTTCAACTACGAATTGTTTCTGGACGAAAACGGTGAGAAAATATCGAAATCACGCGGCAATGGCATCACCATCGCCGAGTGGCTGAAATATGCTTCACCTGAAAGTCTGTCTTTGTTCATGTATCAAAGCCCGCGCAAGGCCAAGCGCTTGCATTTTGATATCATTCCCAAAAATGTTGATGAATACCTGACGCATGTGAGCAAGTTTTCAACCCAGGAAATCAAGGACCAACTGGTCAATCCGGCCTGGCATATCCATCAAGGCCATGCACCTGAGGTTCAGGTGCCAATCAGCTTTAATGTGCTGCTTAATCTGGTCAGTGCCTCCAACAGTGAAGAGCCGGAAACCCTGTGGGGGTTCATCCAGCGTTATGCGCCCGACACCTCACCCGACACCCACCCTGAGCTTAATCGCATGGTCGGATACGCCATTAATTATTTTGTCGATTTCGTCAAACCGGCCAAGGTCTATCGTGCACCTGATGAACGCGAGCGCGCCGCACTGGAAGACCTGTCTTCAAAGCTTGATGGTCTGGCCCAGGGAGCTGCTGCCGAAGACATCCAGAGTCTGGTTTACGAGGCAGGCAAAGCTCATGACTTTGATAATCTGCGCGACTGGTTCCGGGCTTTATATGAAGTGTTGCTGGGACAAAGTCAGGGGCCGCGCTTCGGCTCCTTCGTTGCTCTTTACGGCGTTAAAGAAACCCGCGACTTGATCGCGCGTGCACTGGCTGGAGAAGATTTATCCAAGGGATGAGATCAAAGGCCCTTGAGATTGCATTAACCTCAAGGGCCTTTGTGATTTTAGTCGCGGACCACAAAAACCGACTGGTTGGCATGGCGAACCACGCGCGCCGCGTTGGGACCGAGCAGATAGTCTGATGTTTCCGGGCGATGTGACGACAGGATGATGAGGTCACAGCCTTTTTCATCAGCGGCCGCGATAATCTCCTTGTAGATGGTGCCGTGGATCACCGTATCACTGGCAACCAGTTCGGCGGACAGATGCTCTTTGACAAACTCATCCAGAGCAGTTTGCGTTTTCGTTGTGGCGAAATGCTCATAATCGGCGGTGAAAAAATTGCCGACCACAGCCATACCGTAATCCGGTATGACTGTGATGACATGTATTTTTGCCGACATTGATTTTGCCATATGTATGGCACTGGGCAATGCCTTCTTCCACGAGCTTTCCTGATTTAAATCGACAGGCAGAAGTATAGATTTATACATATTTTTGTCCTTTCAAATCCGAAAGTTAAGCAGCTTTGGTTGCGACTTCGTCTTCTTCGAAATCCACGTGGCGGCGACGTTGCAGGAAGATGATCAAAAACAGCAGACCGATTGCAGGAAGATAGAACCATTCCTTGGCAAAACGCTCGGTTTTCAATTGCACAATTTCCACAATCACCGGGTTATCAGCCTCACCCATAGTGAACAGCTTGTCGATTTGTTTGTGCTTGCTGTCCCAGGTCACGCCATCAACAACAAGTTTACCGTCTTCTTCCAGAATATTCAGTCCGGCTTTGGTGAAACGGGTTTCGCCATCAGCCTTGGGACCGAGCTCCAGAAGGATTGTGGTGTTGTTGTTAATATCAGGATTGTCAAAATCCGGGCCGACGATTCTCACCCGCATATTGGCACCATCGGGCATTGCAGACGCCAGGCTCAGGGCCTGGACACCCGGTTTTTCCTCGTAAGGAGGTGATACCTGATCGAGCCAGAAACCCGGTCGAAACAAAGTAAAGGCTATCAACAACAATGATATACTTTCCCACACCCGGCTTTTGGTAAGGAACCACCCTTGCGTTGCCGCA
>CAZVAZ010000385.1:0-2645 GCA_964625235.1 uncultured Hyphomicrobiales bacterium | reverse complement strand
AAATTGCCAGTGCCATTCAGGAAGGCGCAAGTGCCTATCTAAATCGCCAATATACCACCATCGGTATTGTCGGTGTCGTTATTTTCTTCATCGTGGCGTATCTCCTGTCCATGAATGTCGCAATTGGCTTTGCTATCGGGGCGATTTTTTCCGGTGTTGCCGGTTATATCGGCATGTTGGTCTCCGTGCGTGCCAATGTCCGCACCACGCAAGCGGCCAGTGAAAGTTTAGGCGCCGGTCTTGAAATAGCCTTTCGCTCCGGTGCCGTTACCGGCATGCTGGTGGCGGGCCTGGCTTTGCTTGCGACCGGTGGATATTTCATCTACATGCTTGTTTATGCAGGTAACGTAGCCGGTGATCGTGTGGTTATCGATGCGCTCGTGGCGCTTGGTTTTGGTGCCTCGCTGATTTCAATTTTCGCCAGACTGGGCGGTGGTATTTTTACCAAAGGTGCCGATGTTGGTGGCGATCTGGTGGGTAAGGTTGAAGCCGGTATTCCGGAAGATGACCCGCGCAACCCGGCAACAATCGCCGATAATGTGGGCGATAATGTTGGTGATTGCGCCGGTATGGCAGCGGACCTGTTTGAAACCTACGTGGTGACTGTTGTTGCCACCATGGTGCTGGGCTCGATTTTCTTCGCTGGCAATGCAGATCTTTTGCAGATCATGCTCTATCCTCTGGTCATTGGTGCTGCCTGTGTGGTGACGTCAATTATTGGAACATTCTTCGTCAAGCTTGGCGCCAGCAACTCGATTATGGGAGCGCTTTACAAAGGCTTCATCGCGACAACACTGTTGTCCATCGTGGTTCTGTGGCCAGTGACCGAATACATGATTGGCATGGATACGGAAATGAAAGTGGGCGATACCAGCTTTACCGGTATGGACCTGTTCTTCTCCGGTGTTACCGGACTGGGTGTTACCGGTCTGATCATCTGGATTACCGAGTATTACACGGGGATTGATTATCGCCCGGTGCGCTCCATTGCCTCTGCTTCAACCACCGGTCATGGTACAAATGTAATCCAGGGCCTTGCGGTTTCCATGGAAGCAACGGCTTTACCCGCACTGGTGATTATTGCCGGTATTCTTATCGCTTACGGTTTTGCCGGCCTGTTCGGCATCGCCATAGCAGGCACCACAATGCTGGCGGTTGCCGGTATGGTGGTGGCACTTGATGCTTTCGGTCCGGTTACTGATAATGCCGGTGGTATTGCCGAGATGGCTGATCTTCCCGAGGAAGTTCGCAAAACAACCGACGCGCTGGATGCTGTGGGTAACACCACCAAAGCTGTCACCAAGGGCTATGCCATTGGTTCAGCCGGTCTTGGTGCGCTGGTCTTGTTTGCAGCTTACACGGCCGATCTCGAGTACTTCATCTCCAATTCGGAGAAATATCCCTTCTTTGCCGGAGTAGAACTCGACTTTTCGCTTTCCAATCCTTATGTGGTTGGCGGTCTTTTCTTTGGCGGCATGCTGCCCTATCTGTTTGCCTCCATGGGTATGATGGCGGTGGGCCGGGCAGCTGGTGCAGTTGTCGAAGAAGTGCGGCGTCAGTTCCGGGAAATTCCGGGGATTATGGAATATAAAGCCAAGCCTGACTATGGCCGTGCGGTTGATATTCTGACCAAGGCTGCTATCAAGGAAATGATTATTCCCTCGATGCTGCCGGTTCTTTCTCCAATTTTCTGTTTTGGCGTTGTGCTGCTGATAGCGGATAAATCAGCTGCGTTCTCAGCCGTAGGTGCCATGTTGTTTGGCATTATTCTTACCGGGTTGTTCCTGGCAATCTCCATGACATCAGGTGGTGGTGCCTGGGATAATGCCAAGAAATACATTGAAGACGGTAATCATGGCGGCAAGGGCTCGGAAGCTCATAAAGCAGCTGTAACCGGTGATACGGTTGGCGATCCCTACAAGGATACTGCGGGTCCTGCGATCAATCCGATGATCAAAATCTCCAACATTGTTGCCTTGTTGCTGTTGGCCGTATTGGCACAGTAACCGGGTCCAGACACAAAAAACAAGGGCTGCAGGTTTTTAATCTGCAGCCCTTTGATGTTTTTAACCGGATTGGCTTGGAGTGCCTTATCCATCATTCGGGCCGGCGGGTTCCTCAGGAGCGCCAAACTGACCCAGGCGGCCGAACAAATCTCGCAAAATGCTGGCGCTTGATCCGCGTGTGGGTGTGGTGCGCGAAATAAAGTCAATGATCTTTCCATCTTCGATGCCGTAATGGGCAAGATTGCGGACATTCTGGTCCACATCAAATTCGATGGCAAAAATTTCCCTGTCAACAACCTCCGGCGCAAATATAGCGCCTGTTTTGACCACGCTGGAAATATAGTAGAATGTATCACCCGCACCCTCAACGGTATTGGTGGTGGAAGGTGAGCCCATAATGGCGATAACCTCGGTCTTCGACAGGCCGGGCTGAATTTTCTGAACATCGGTGCCGCGCGGTAAATACCCACGATAATCAATCTGATCAGCGCATGCCGAGATGAACAGGCTTGAGGCAATCACCAGCGCTGTGCTGAGGCGTCTGGATTTCGGTTTTCCTGTAACACGGGAATTTATGAACGAAATATTTTTACCGAGTACTAAATTCATTTTTCAATTTCTGTCAAAAGCATATAATGA
>CAZVAZ010000384.1:0-2654 GCA_964625235.1 uncultured Hyphomicrobiales bacterium | reverse complement strand
AAAAAACAGCGCAGAGAGATTGACGCCCTTATGGATCGTGGCGCATAAGGGCTCTTGCAGGTTTTAAACCAATCCCTATTTATCAGTAAAATTGAATCCCTTTTTTGTGGTTCAGGAGACCATTAATGACCTATGTCGTCACCGACAATTGTATCAAGTGTAAATATACCGATTGCGTGGAAGTATGCCCGGTGGATTGTTTCTATGTGGGTGAGAACATGCTCGTCATCCATCCTGATGAATGTATTGACTGTGGTGTGTGCGAACCTGAATGTCCGGCCGAAGCTATAAAGCCGGACACTGATTCCGGTCTGGAAAAGTGGATTGAGATGAATGCCGAATATGCTGATATCTGGCCCAACATCACTCTCAAACAGGAACAACCGCCCGAAGCTGTCAAGTTTGACGGTGAAACCGGTAAGTTTGAAAAATACTTCTCCCCCAAACCCGGCGAAGGCGATTGAGTTCTGACCTTCGTTAAGCTTGATGAAGCTTTGAAATCACTGCGCTTTTCTTTTGGCTGAATTTGTGCTATGCATAGGGCTAATATAGAGAGAGGCTCTATTTCGATATAAAGCTGGTCCTGTTTGGGCGCGGGCTTTTTTTTACGGCTCACATCGTATCAAGCCCGAGAAGATTGCTCAAATATTCAGATCTCAGGAAGAGACTGATCAGCATTTGAAAGTAAACACGGTTTAAAAATTTATCGGCAAGCAATTGACTGGGGCAGCTGGCATTTTTGATGCGAGGTGTTGCATTGATGTTGAGTTGCCATTGGCCGGGGTCTGACACATCTAAAAGGGTGAACTAAAAATATGGCTGCACAGAAAAAAATAACCAAAAACACCACATACAAAACCGGCGAATATGTTGTCTATCCAGCGCACGGTGTTGGCAAAGTTATCAGAATTGAGGAGCAGGAGATTGCTGGTGCAAAACTGGAGCTTTATGTTATTGATTTTGAAAAAGATAAAATGACACTTCGCGTCCCCACAGCTAAATCAGATGCTGTTGGTATGCGCAGACTTTCTGATCCAGCGGCAGTTGAGCAGGCATTGAAGACGCTGAAGGGGCGTGCGCGTGTCAAGCGCACAATGTGGTCCCGGCGTGCCCAGGAATATGAAGCAAAAATCAACTCCGGCGATCTTGTCCTGATTGCTGAGGTGGTGCGTGATCTGTTCAGATCCGACCGCCAGCCAGAGCAATCTTATTCAGAACGCCAGCTCTATGAAGCAGCACTTGACCGCATGGCGCGGGAGGTTGCCGTGGTGAAAGAGCTGAGTGATGCCGACGGTATTTTAGAAATCGAAGCCGTTCTCGAAGAAAGTGCTCAAAAAGCAGAAAAAATTGCCGCTGAAAAAGAAGCTGCAAAAGAAGCGGCTGAAGAAGCTGCAGCTTAGAGCACTTCTCGAAAGCCATTACCAAACCTGGCTCAGATGACCTGAGCCGGGTTTTTTGTTTTGTTTTATCCGGGGTCAATTACCGCACCGTCCCGGCCTTGAGCCGGGACGGTGCCGACAATACGGATGAACATCAACAGGTCCCGGCTCAAGGCCGGGACGGTGCGGTGAAAATGGGTTAAATCTGCCTGACTAATCCAAACCCTCTCCTGCTTCCACCAGGCGCACAATATCACCCATGATTTCTGTAAGCTGAAAATCCTTGGGCGTGTAGATGGCGGCCACTCCTTTGGATTTCAGGTTGAAGGCGTCCTCGGGCGGAATAATTCCACCGACGACTACGGGAATATCTTCAAGGCCCGCCTTGTTCATGCCTTCGATAATTTCGCTGACCAGGGAAAGGTGGGAGCCTGAGAGAATTGACAGGCCGACAACATCAACCTTTTCATTCACCGCTGTATTTACAATATCCGCCGGGGTGAAGCGAATGCCGTCATAGACCACATCAAGCCCGCAATCACGCGCACGCACGGCTATTTGTTCAGCGCCGTTTGAATGACCGTCGAGGCCCGGTTTTCCCACCAGTATTTTCACTTTTCGACCACGTTTTTCCGACAGTTTTTCAACCGCCAGACGCACCTGCTCAACATCACTGTTATCTTCAGACAGCGATTGAGCGCCGATGCCGGTGGGGGCGCGAAACTCACCATAGACGTCGCGCAAAACCTGCCCCCATTCGCCGGTGGTAACCCCGGCTTTGGCAGCAATTATTGATGGTGGCATGATGTTTTCACTGTTTTGCGCAGCTTTTCGCAAACCTTCCAGTGCCGCTGCAGCACGTTCTTCGTTGCGGTTCATACGCCACTGCCTCAGTTTTTCCACCTGACCGGCTTCAGAGCCTTGAACTTTGGTGACAACACCTTCATTTCCCTGGGCGAAAAGCGGGCTTTTCTCGCTTGCTGTCCAGGCGTTGACACCGACGACAATCTGTTCGCCGGCTTCGATGGCGGCCAGACGCCGGGCGTTGCTGTCGACCAATTGTTGTTTCATATAACTGGTTTTAACCGCCTCGACAGCACCGCCCATATCATCAATTTTCGCCAGCTCTTCACGCGCGGCTTCGCAAAGCTCGTTGACTTTTCGTTCGATTTCTACCGAGCCGTTGAAAATATCACCATATTCAAGCAGATCACTTTCATAGGCGACAATCTGCTGCATGCGGATTGACCATTGCTGGTCCCAGGGTTTTGGCAA
>CAZVAZ010000383.1:0-2658 GCA_964625235.1 uncultured Hyphomicrobiales bacterium | reverse complement strand
ATTTGCGCCTGAATGGTCACGTCAAGTGCCGTTGTCGGCTCATCGGCGATGATCAGATCGGGTTTGTTCAATAAAGCGATGGCAATGGCCACGCGTTGACGCATGCCGCCGGAAAACTGGTGCGGATAGGATTTCAGGCGTTGATCGGGCGAAGAAATACCCACCTGGCCAAGCGCATCACGCGCACGTTGGCGTGCGTCTTCTTTGCTGATTTTTTCATGGGCCAGAATTGCTTCAGTCATTTGCGTATCAATGCGCAAAACCGGGTTCAACGTCATCATCGGATCCTGGAAAATCAGTGCTATTTTTTTACCCCGGATAGCGCGCATTTCAGCTTCCGGCAATTTGACCAAATCAGTGCCGTTGAACAATATGCGGCCACCGGCAATTCTGCCCGGCGGGTCAATCAGGCCCATAATAGAAAATCCGGTAACCGATTTGCCGGATCCACTTTCACCCACAAGGCCGACAATCTCGCCTTTTTTGACATCAAAGCTGATGCCATCGACGGCTTTGACCGCCCCTTCACGGGTGAAGAAATAGGTCTGGAGATCTTCGATTTTTAGCGTCACCTGGTTCAACTCACCGTCCTTATTTCTGTAAACGCGGGTTCATCACTTCGCGCAGCTGATCCCCAACCAGATTGATGGAGACAATGGTAACCAGCAGGGCGACACCGGGGAAAAAGCTTATCCAGTATTTACCGCTCAACATATATTCAAAGCCATTGGCAATCAGCAGGCCCAATGAGGGCTCGGTTACCGGCAGACCTAACCCCAGAAATGACAGGGTTGCCTCCAGGGATATGGCATGGGCCACCTGCACTGTCACCACTACTATTAATGGCGGCATACAATTGGGTAAAAGGTGGCGGAAGACGATGCGCTGGTGGCTAAGGGCGAGACAGCGTGCAGCTTCCATATATTCCTTGGAACGCTCAACCAGAGCCGTGCTGCGCACGGTGCGGGCATAATACGCCCATTGCACCGCCACCAGGGCGATGATGATTTTGTCAACGCCCTTGCCCAGAATGGCCAGCAACACCAAAGCTACAAGCACGGCTGGAAACGACAATTGAATATCGACTATGCGCATGATGATACTGTCGACGCGCCCGCCAAAGTAAGCTGCAAGCAGGCCGAAAGAGCTGCCGATAAAGAGCGCGATAAAGGCGCTCATGGCGCCCACACCCAGAGAGGTTCTGAGGCCATAGAAAATACCACTTAACATATCGCGGCCCTGATCATCGGAGCCGAGCCAGAAGGTAAACCCCATGCCGCCGACCTCTCCCGGTGGCAGGCGGCCGTCCATAATATCCAGTTGCGCCAGATCATAAGGGTTCTGGGCTGACAGCAGTGGGGCAAAGATGGCAATCAGAATAATCACCACGATCGTGCACAGACCGGCAACGGCGACTTTACTCTGGGCAAAGTCAGAGGCAAACCGGCGCAACAGGGTTTCTTCTTTAATGAAATCCACGCTATCGGTCATGATTTGAGGTCTCCCAGCCTGACGCGTGGATCGAGCAGGGAGTAGATCACATCAACCACGAAGTTAATGACGATGAACATGGCAACTGTCATCAACAGGTAGGCGACAATAACCGGGCGATCAAGAACGTTGATCGAATCAATTATCAATTTGCCCATGCCCGGCCAGGCAAATATCGTTTCGGTGACAACGGAAAAGGCAATGACATTGCCCAGCTCCAGACCGAGCACTGTTACCACCGGTATCATGATGTTTTTAAACACATGCACCAGAACAACGCGGCGATAGGACAGGCCTTTGGCCTTGGCGAATTTAACATAATCCATCAACATGGCTTCGCGCGTTCCCGCGCGCACCAGCCGAATGGTCAAGGAGAGTTTGAACAAAGCCAGATTAGTAGCCGGCAGTATAAGGTGCGACAGGCCATTGAGGGTAAGGAAGCTCACAGGCACGCCGAACAAATCAACGGTCTCACCGCGCCCGGAAGCAGGCAGCCAGCCGAGGTAGACTGCAAAAAATAAAATCATCATCAGGCCAACCCAGAACGTTGGCAAACTGAAGCCGAGGATGGAGCCTGACATAATAGTGCGCCCGACCCAGCTGTCCGGTTTCAGGCCGGCAATCATGCCCAGGGGCAGCCCCATAAAAATTGCCAGGAACATGGCAAATGCGGCCAGTTCCAAAGTTGCTGGCATGCGTTGCCAGATCAGTTGCAGGGCGGGAATATTGAATACAAACGAGCGGCCAAGATCCCCCTGCAGGGCGTTGACCAAGAAAATCCAGTATTGCTCCCACATTGGTTTATCGAGGCCAAGTGCTTTGATCGCTCGCTCGATTTCGGCCTGATCGGCATCGGGGTTTATCAGGATGTCAATCGGGTTTCCGATGGCAAAAACACCAACGAAAACCAGCAGCGACATCACCAGCAGAACAAGACCGCTCTGCATCAATCGCCTGATCAAAAAAGCAACCAACCCAGCCTCCCCTTTCGTAAACACTCTCTTTCGTCATTCCCGCGAAGGCGGGAATCTTCTCTCGGTTCGGAAAATGTCGACGGAAGATTCCCGCCTTCGCGGGAATGACGAATGGAATGATGCGAGGGCGAACCGGTTAGAGCTCGCCCTCTTTTTGTTACAAACACCTAGTTGGCGACTTTAACACCAACAG
>CAZVAZ010000382.1:0-2662 GCA_964625235.1 uncultured Hyphomicrobiales bacterium | reverse complement strand
AACTCGACAGCGCCTATGTCAGATTGCCGATTGTTGCCCCGACAATCAGCCTGTTAACCAATGATGGCGGTATTTTTGCGCAACTGGTGGAAAACAGCAAGGCTGCACAGACCAAAGATGTTCCGGCAGTATGTGTTGCCGGTGGTTTTGCTTTTTCCGATACCAGCTACAACGGCATTACGATTTCAGCGTTTGGCGATCACAGCCAGGCAACACGCATTGTCCACGAGCTCGGCCAATGGGCCTGGGACAATCGAACCGGTTTCAAAAAAGAACTGACCTCGGTTGAGCGCGCAATTGAGCTGGCAGCAGGAGAGGGGCCAAATGTTCTGCTCGGGGATATGGGCGATAATCCCGGCGGTGGCGGGCGTGGTAACACCACGGAAATCCTTGAGGCATTGTTGGCGGCCAGCGTGAAAAATGTCCTGTTTGGAATGTTTGTCGATGCCGATCTGGCCCGACAATGCCATGAGCACGGCGAGGGGGCGGAATTTGAGGCCGTCTTCAATCGCGATTGCGACGATGTCAACGCCAACCGGCTAACCCTGGACGTCAAGGTTCTGAAGCTGTCGGACGGGCTGGTTGAGGGCAGGCGCGGTCTTTACGCCGGTCGCACTGTAAAACTTGGAGCCTCTGCAGCTATTCGCCTCAACGGTATCCACATGGTTGTTATCAGCCTTCGTACCCAATGCGCTGATCCCGCCTTTTTTGAGCACTTCGGATTTGATATCACCACTTACAAAACAGTGGTGGTGAAATCACGCGGTCACTTCAGAGCAGGGTTTGATCAGTTTTTCAGCGCCGGACAAATCTATGAAGTCGATGCGGACGGGCTGACCACGCCGGTATTTTCCCGGTTGCAGTTCATCAACCTGCCCCGCCCGGTCTACCCGATGGATGAAGATGCCCAATGGCAGGGTATGGGCCTGGAAGAAAATGCATAAACTGTGAAGCAAGTCACTAACGCTTTGCGCTGATGCGGAATTAATGCAAAAATAGCCATGCGAACCACATCACGCGGGAATTTCCGACCGTGTCGCACACAATAACCTGTAGTACCAATTTTAGGGAGGACTTAATGTTTAAGCAGAAATTGCTGATTGGTTTGGCACTTGCTGTTTCTCTGGTTTTTACCGGAACAGCCTATGCGCAGACACTGAAAATAGGGTTGAAAAGCGAGCCCAGCTCGATGGACCCGCATTACCACAATTTAACCCCCAACAATATGATGGCTCTTTATGTGTTCGACCGGCTCATATTGCAGGATGCAAAACAGAATCTTAAACCCGGTCTCGCTGTTTCATGGAAAAATGTCGATGATCTGACCTGGGAATTCAAGCTGCGCAGCGGCGTCAAATGGCATGATGGCTCTGATTTTTCAGCTGATGATGTAGCCTTTAGCATCGCGAGAGCGCCCAATGTACCCAACAGCCCTTCATCTCTGGCCCGTTATATCAAGCAGATCACAGGCGTTGAAATTATCGATGCTTTAACCATCCGCATGAAGACTGCAAAACCATTTCCGCTGATGCCAACCTACATGAGCACGTTTGGTATTGTTTCCAAAAAAACCGGTACCGGTGCCACCACAGCCGACTACAACTCCGGCAAAGCCATGAACGGCACAGGACCATTCAAGTTTGTTGAATTTGTCCCCGGTGACCGGATTGTCTACAAGCGCAATGATAACTACTGGGGCGACAAAGCTGAGTGGAGCGATATCATCGTCAAGCCATTGTCGAACAATTCTTCCCGTGTTGCAGCTTTGCTTGCCGGTGACGTCGACATGATCGACTTCGTGCCAACAGCTGACATTGAAACCCTGAAAAATAGCGACAAAGTATCGGTTTCCCAGACGGTTTCCAACCGGGTCATCTACATGCATATTGATACAGCGCGTGACAACTCTCCATTCGTTACCGATGTTAACGGTAATCCTATGGACAAAAATCCGCTGAAAGATTTGCGTGTGCGCAAGGCAATCTCCAAGGCCATCAATCGCAAAGGTATCGTCGAAAAAGTAATGGAAGGCGTGGCTATCCCCGCCGGTCAATTGCTACCTGAAGGCTTCTTTGCCATCAGTCCCAATCTCAAAGTTGAGCCCTATGATCCTGAAGGTGCCAGGGCTTTGTTGAAAGAAGCCGGATGGGGTGACGGCTTTGGCCTCACCATCCACGGTCCCAACAACCGCTATGTCAATGATGCCAAGATTGTTCAGGCAATTGCCCAGATGTTGACCCGCGTCGGTATTAAGGCAAAAGTTGACACCATGCCCAAGAACGTCTTCTTCCCGCGTGGCTCGAAACTCGAGTTTTCGTTCATGCTGGTAGGCTGGGGTGCGGGTTCGGGCGAGCCGTCTTCGCCATTGGGATCGCTTCTGCACACGTATGATAAGTCCAAAGGCTTTGGCTCATCAAACCGCGGTCGTTTTTCCAATGCCGAACTTGATGCAGCACTGGAAGAAGCGCTGGCAACAGTTGACCGTAAAAAGCACGGTGAGCTGCTCATCAAAGCCACAGAAATCGGTATCAATAATCTCGGTATCATTCCGCTGCATTTCCAGGTCAATACCTGGGCCGTGCGCAAAGGTCTGAAGTATGATGCCCGTACCGATGAACAAACGCTTGCTGTTGGTGTAAAAACCGCCAACTAGGCATGTGTC
>CAZVAZ010000381.1:0-2664 GCA_964625235.1 uncultured Hyphomicrobiales bacterium | reverse complement strand
AGCTGACGGATGAGGGGTTGAGCTAATACCCTTTGGTATTATCAATCACGTTCTCTAATGCCAAGCCGGCTTCATGGCGCTCTATTTGTTCGGCAATGTATTTTGTCAATGCCCGGTTGTCGCTCTCGCTGGCAATATGGGGAGTGAGTGTCACGCGCTCATGTTCCCATAACGCGCTGTCTCCAGGCAAGGGCTCCTCCTCAAATACATCGAGGCTCGCAGCGTGCAAAACATTTTCATCAAGGGCTGTTACAATTTCATCGTCAATCTGCAGCTTGCCGCGACCCGCATTGATCAATATCGGGCCTTGCCCGGCACCATCACGCGCCAGAGCCGCAAACAGCTTTTTATTAAGTATGCTGTCGGTTTCCGGCGTATGCGGCAACAACACCACCAGAATGTCGGTGCGGTTGAGAAAAGCAGTCAGTTGATCTGTACCGGCAAAGCTTTCAATGCCGGGAAAATCTTTGTAGCTGTTGCTCCAGCCTGCCACCTGAAACCCCAGGTCGCGCAACCTGCACGCAGCATCACTGCCAAGTGCGCCCATTCCCATTACCCCAACGCGCACCTCATTGGCACCGGGCTGGTAGAGTATTTCCCATTTTTTTGCCTTCTGAGCGCGGTCATAATCGTGAAATCTGCGATGATGCAGCAACACATGGAAAACCACATATTCAGTCATTCGCATGGTGAGGTTAGGATCGACAATTCGAACGATGGGGATGTCGGGAAGATCGGGGTCGCTGATCAGGTGATCGACACCGGCACCGAGCGAAAAAATCACTTCAAGATTGGCACATCTGGCCAGCACCCCGGGCGGAGAATTCCAGGCAAGAGCATATTTTACACCGTCCAGCGGTTCATCACCGGGCCAGACAATAATCGGATGATCGGGTGTGAGGATTTCCAGTTGCTGCTTCCAGGGTGCAGCATCTGTCCCTGTCATTGTTAGCAGAATGGTCATGGAATAATATATCTCATGTTGAAATAACATCGGAAGAAGTTGTTGTCAGATCAAAAGCAGCGGCCATCAAAGCCTTGGTATAATCGGTTTTGGGTTCATCAAAAATATTCTTTGTCAGTCCCTGTTCGACAATATTTCCATCCTTCATCACAATCACCTCATGTGCGAGAGCCCGCACCACTTTGAGGTCGTGGCTGATAAACAGATAGGCCAGATTGTGACGTGTTTGCAAATCGCGCAGTAAATCCACAATCTGTGCCTGCACTGACATATCAAGCGCGCTTGTCGGCTCATCCAGCATTACGAACTTGGGGCCGAGAACCATAGCGCGGGCAATGGCGATACGCTGGCGTTGGCCGCCGGAAAACTCATGCGGATATCTGTCTTGAACGTCCGCATCCAGCCCCACTTCTTCCAGTGCCGTGGCAACCCGGGCGCGTTGTTCTTCATGGGTAAATTCTGTGCCCTGGACAATCAGTCCTTCGGCGACAATATCGCCAATGGACAGGCGCGGTGACAAAGAGCCGTAGGGATCCTGAAACACAATCTGCATTTCACGCCGCAACGGTCGCATGTCACGCCTTTGAAATTTGCTGATTTCATTACCCAGATAAGCAATGCCCCCTTCACTTGAAACCAGTCGCAATATTGCCAGTCCGAGTGTGGTTTTGCCTGAGCCTGATTCCCCCACAATACCCAATGTTTGCCCGGCGCGAACCTTCAGGGAAATACCATCCACCGCCTTGATGTGATCGACTGTACGGCGCATCAGGCCGCGCTTGACCGGAAACCAAACTTTCAGATCATCAGTCTCAACCACAATGGCAGCGTTTTTGTTGGGCTTGGGCGCCTGACCTTTGGGCTCGGCAGCCAGCAGGTGTCTGGTATAGGCATGTTGAGGATTGTCAAAAAGCTCGGCCGTTTCATTCTTTTCAACGATTTTGCCATCGGTCATGACACAAACGCGATCGGCCATTTTGCGCACCACACCAAGATCATGGGTGATCAGCAACATCGCCATACCGGTTTCTTTTTGCAGCGATAGCAAAAGCTCAAGAATTTGCGCCTGAATGGTAACGTCAAGGGCGGTGGTTGGTTCATCCGCAATCAGAAGATCGGGCTCGTTGGCCAGAGCCATGGCAATCATAACGCGTTGGCGCTGGCCACCGGAGAGCTGATGAGGAAAGCTTTCCAGCCGGTTTTCAGCATCTTTAAGCCCGACTTTATTCAGCAGTTCAATCACCCGCGCACGCGCTTGAGCTGCGCCAAGTCCACGATGAAGCGTGAGAATTTCACCCACCTGCTTTTCAATCGTGTGTAGTGGGTTTAACGACGTCATCGGCTCCTGGAAAATGATCGAAATCATATTGCCGCGAATACGGCGCAAGGTGGTATTATCCGCCGCCATCAGGGCCTCACCCTGAAAAGAGATTTCACCTGAAGGATGAAAAGCTGCAGGATAAGGCAGCAGCTTCATGATGGACAAGGCGGTAACGGACTTGCCCGAACCCGATTCGCCCACAAGGGCTACAATCTCGCCTTTTTTGATGTCGAACGACACCCGGTCCACCGCCAGAGTTTCCTCCGCCCCCTGCCGGAAGGCCACCGAAAGATTATCAATCTCCAAGAGAATGTCGCTGTCTGCACTCATTGAAACGTCTTTCTGGGATCAAGCGCATCGCGCACCGCTTCACCAATAA
>CAZVAZ010000380.1:0-2668 GCA_964625235.1 uncultured Hyphomicrobiales bacterium | reverse complement strand
ACGTCGACAGACGGTCATTGCCACCGAGCGCGCCATCAAAATGGGTTGCGCTTGATTGGGCGATAAAATATCTGCAACCGGCACATTAAAAATCAGTCCGGCCTCTGCGATGACTTCTTCGATTGTCATAGTCTTGAGATCACCTCTAAGCATGTTTTATCTCCGGCAATGGTGTTTGATTGGGATTGTTGGGACAATCCTGACAGGCAAACCACTGGCGCAATTCACCCGCGTCCGATTGCGGCAACGCGCGGGTGCGCAAATCCGTGCAGACTTCTTGGCTCAAATCGGTTTTGGTGTGTGGACACAACACCCGGTCACAAAATGTAGCGATGACTTTTGCTTGGATTTTACCTGTGCCACCGGGGTAGTTACCCGATAGTGCTGAAGATACTGATGAGCGATTATAACCAAGTTGGTCGGCCACGGCCTGAATGGTGCCAAATTTCTCAACCTGTTCGCGCAGGATTTCTAACCAGTCTACTTGCATGGGAACACCTCCCTCGTGTTGTGGTCAAAAACCTGTATTTTTTTAGGTTGATAGACAGGGGCGATTTCGCCGGTGTTATTAATAAGCCGGTAACGCTTGAAGCCGTTTGATCCGGGGCGCGTACCCTTGATCCGAATGCTCATTTGCTGGAGATAGCCAGCGGCATTAAGCCGATGGAAATAGCGTTGCAAATTCAATTCCGCCCCTTTGTCTTTTTCAGACTTGGCGACGGCGACAATATCCGGGATGGTGAAACTGGCCGAAATCCGCATGGCATTCCAAGCCCGTTGCCGGAATGTATCCGGCATAGGTTTTTTAACCTTGGCTGTATGCGTAGAATTCGGGCCGGACGTCAGGACTTCCCCAGCATCAAATGATTTATGACCGGCTGAGGTAAGCTGATAACATCCGCGTTCTATGCGTTCGACAAGCCCGCGACTGATGAGCGAACCTACACCTTTGACAATTTCACGCCGATTGTGGCGAAATAACACACCATCAAGTTCATCCAGCGTTAGGCAGACGCTACCGGGCAGCGCGTCACGTATGGTGATTTGTAAAGTTGCAATACCGGACATCAGCAGACCTCCGGCACGTGAATTGGATGGCCGGTACGGCGATCATTGATCAGAAACTGCACGGACATGTCAGCCATGGAAACACCGGGTTTGCTGGGCGCGTTACGCAAGCCGAAACGCTCAATATTGGCGATGGCCTCTTTGATTTCGCGGTTATATCCACCCGTGACTTTATGGGTAAACGTTATCAGATCATCAGCGACAGGAACTTCGCAAATCTCAGTCATAAATTTTATGACATCGTCCTTGCTGGCCGGTTCAAACCGTACATATTGGGAAACACGGCTGGCGACCTGCGGGTAGCGAACAAGGTTGTCGCGGATTTTGCCCATGCCTACCAGAACAACCGGGAGTTCCAGAAGGTCTGACAGGTCTCTGACAGTTTCGATGATCCGGCCATTCGAAGAAATATGATCGGCCTCGTCAATAACCAGTGCGAATACCTTGCCGACATTATCGGCCATGCCAATTCGCCCGCCGAGTTCCTTCAGTGCTGATACATAGTTTTTTTGAAAAGCATGGGCAGGATGAACGCGCATTTCTTCCAGAAGTTCCCGCATGAACCAACCGGATGACCATTCTTTTTTGGCGCGAAGATAAACGCATGAGTTTTGTGCGACCCAGTGTTTTAAAGTTGTGGTTTTTCCCAACCCCGGTAAGCCGTCTAGGACTATCAGGCAGCTTTCTTCAGCGCCGCGCCGTGAAAGGTTGGTCATTGCTTTGGTGAACCGAGAAACGTTTTCGGTTTTGACAAATACTGGCCTCATATGTATGTTCTCCTTTGTGTTGTGGTCTTTCGGGGCCGCTTAATCGCTCTCAGGCGTTGATCTGACGATGTTTGCAAGACTGGTCAGATCAATGTCTTCGAGGCGAAACTGATCACGGGCAGCTGGATTGTTAATGCAATCTCTCAAAACTGCCCGGTGATGATTTTCTAAGATTTCAGGGTTTTCCAATGCCCATCGGGCAAGGGATAGATCGTCTTTGAATATTGGAACTCCCGCATCGTTCATGCGGGCAACAGGCGCATCATTATTGATGATGAGCGCGGGCTTTGCCGGTTCGGTAAGTTCAAACACCGGCTGGGCTGATTGCTCAATCATCGAAACCGGCGACAATTCGGCGTCAACTTGATCCATGTGTTTTTGCAACCGGTTTTTGCGGGCTTTGTGGCGGTTCTCCATGGCCTTTTGTTCCATGGTCACTGGGATATAACGCTCTTCGTTTCCGGCAAATTCGGCAATGCAGATTAGCCGCCCAGGGCGTTCGCCATCTTCAGTCATATCGATTTCGCGAACCCATACGTGCTGGGCGTCGTGAATGTCATAGCCAACCAGGACGTAAGTGCCGTGATGGCCTTCCAATGCTTGATGGAAGTATTTATTTTTCAGCCATTCAACCAGCGCACGGTTGGTTTTCCGCTTCACGTATGGCCGGAACAAATCTTCTTCTTCGGCCTGGGTAACTTCGACAGGTTGGAAGCCATCCGCAACATGATTTGCCCATGCTTCATTGGGCGTGGTGCCATCCAGCGATGAATGGGGGCGATTATTGTAATCGGCCATTTCTTCATCCATGGCAGCCAGGAAAGATTTCCAAG
>CAZVAZ010000379.1:0-2671 GCA_964625235.1 uncultured Hyphomicrobiales bacterium | reverse complement strand
GTGCTGTTTTGTCTCTGGGTCTTGGATTGACCTTGTTGTTGACGTTGATGCTGATAGATAGAAATCTGGTTCAGCAGCTCGGTAAAGATCTGCCTGACAAGGTGCCATCGTTTTTCTTTGTCGATATTCAAAGAGACCAGATTGAGCCGTTTGAAGCATTGGTTCAAAAGACACCTGAGATTGGTGCATTTTCCAAAGTGCCAATGTTGCGCGGTCGCATCATGGCCATGAAGAATATTGATGTTGATGAGATTGATGTGCCCGCCAGTGCGCGCTGGGTGCTGCATGGTGACCGCGGCATTACTTATTCCAGGTCTCTGCCTGAGGGCTCAACCCTGATCAAGGGTGAGTGGTGGCCGGAAGATTATGCCGGACCGCCTTTGGTTTCGTTTACCGATGAACTTGCAACTCAGCTGGGGCTGTCGATTGGCGACAGCATAACAGTGAATGTTCTTGGTCGTAATATCACGGCAAAAATAGCCAATACGCGGGCGGTTAAATGGCGCTCCTTTGGCATCAATTTTGTTCTGGTGTTTTCGCCCAACACGCTGGCAAAAGCGCCACACACGTTTTTATCTACAGTTACGCTACCAAAACAAAATGAAATAGAGCTGATGAAATCGATTTCTTTAACCTTTGCTAACGTGACGTCGATACGGGTTCGTGAAGTGCTCAGCGCGGTTAATTCGATTCTGGAAAACCTGATTGTGGCAATTCGCGCCGCCAGCAGCCTGTCCTTTGCTGCGGCAATTGTGGTGCTGGCAGGCGCTATCGCTGCAGGCAGACGCCAGCGCACTTACGATGCTGTGGTTTTGAAAACGCTCGGCGCCACGCGCAAAATGCTGGTGCGAAGTTACTGTCTGGAATATGGAATATTAGGACTGTGTTCAGGGATATTCGCGCTTGCCGTTGGCAGTCTTGGTGCTTATCTGGTGGTGGAACATGTGCTCGAGGTAGAGTTTATATTTTTCCCCGGCCTTGCTCTGGTGACAGTTTTTCTGGCGGCATTGGGAACCGTGGCGGTGGGGTTGATAAGTTCGTGGCGTATTTTGGGAGAGCGGCCTGCGGCCATTTTACGGTCACAAAACTAGTTTACGCTTTTGTAAAATGAACCAGCGAAATGGTTTAAGAAGTGTGGATATCCGGGATTAATATTGTTTTCAATAACTCTTGCAAAGCTCACGTTTAACCCCCATATTTCACCCGAGTATCATTTGAACAAATTGAGGCTTCCAAAAGGGAGTATAAAACATGTCTGATTTACGTAACCAAGGTTATCCCGGCGCTCAACCGACTGTCGCCCGGTCTGCATCGCATGAAATTGATGAAGGCCTGCGCGCTTATATGCTGCGTGTCTACAATTATATGGCGATTGGTTTGGGAATAACCGGTCTGGCTGCATATGGTGCCTTTTTGATGGCAGTGACGACTGATCAAGGCGCGGCTGCGGGTCAACTGGCCGATGGTACGATGCTTACCTCATTTGGCGTAATGCTGTTTACCAGCCCGCTTAAATGGGTGGTGATGCTGGCGCCTCTGGGGCTCGTGTTTTTCCTCAGTGCCAAAATTTCCACCATGAGTGTGAGCACTGCACAGATAACATTCTGGGTGTTTGCAATGTTGATGGGGATTTCACTGTCCTCTATCTTCCTGATCTATACCTCCACCAGCATTACCCGGGTGTTCTTTATCACTTCGGCTGCTTTTGGTGCCTTGAGCCTCTATGGCTATACCACCAAGAAAGATATTTCGGGATGGGGATCTTTCCTGTTCATGGGATTGATCGGTATCATTATTGCCTCCGTGGTCAATATTTTCCTGGCCAGTTCAGCGCTGTCCTTCGCTGTATCCGTCATCGGTGTTCTGGTCTTCGCCGGCCTGACTGCTTATGACACCCAGCAGATCAAGGAAATGTATTATGAAGGTGACAGTACAGCCGTTGCCGGGCGCAAGTCGATTATGGGTGCCTTGCGGCTCTATCTCGACTTCATCAACATGTTCATCATGTTGCTGAGCCTGTTTGGCAATCGCAACTGATCTGTAACATTTAATAAAAAGCCCTCGCGACAACATGTCTGCGGGGGCTTTTTTGTGTGTGCTCTAAATCAATGACAGCTTTGGTTTGCGGTCGATGGCCTTGAGCACCTGGTTGAGATCGTGTCCGCGTTTCAGGATCATTCCGCTGGCACTGATAATCCAGTAAAGACCCTGTTTGCGAGCCATTTTCGGACGTTTTTCAATACGATATAATGGAACTTCCGAAGAGCGGCGAAAAATCGAAAAAACGGCTCTTTCCTTGAGGGTATCGATGGCATAATCGCGCCATTCGCCGGCAGCAACCCTGGTGCAGTAGACATTCAGTATCTGACGCAGCTCATGGCGATCAAAGCTTGTTTGCCGGGCTATCCGGTTATTCTGGTGAAGGTAGACAACGCTCGACTTTCCGGACCGTGCCGAGCGCGACTTGGCTATTGGTTCTGGTTCACTCAATTGCGCCTCCCTGTGGTCTTTCGCATGGATTTCGTCATATCTTCTCCCCCTCTGCCACGATTGGCAAGATATAAAAAAACGAAAAAATCACATTTTTGCCCCAGTTCAGCCCTTTGGGTGCCGTATTAATTGAGGATAAAGTCATTGTTGCCTCTATGGTCCGGCTTTTGATGATGATCTT
>CAZVAZ010000378.1:0-2673 GCA_964625235.1 uncultured Hyphomicrobiales bacterium | reverse complement strand
CTTGGAAATCTTTCCTGGCTGCCATGGATGAAGAAATGGCCGATTACAATAATCGACCTCATTCATCGTTAGATGGCACCACGCCAAATGAAGCATGGGCAAATCATGTAGCGGATGGCTTTCAACCCGTCGAAGTTACCCAGGCCGAAGAAGAAGATTTGTTCCGGCCATACGTTAAACGGAAAACCAACCGTGCGCTGGTTGAATGGCTGAAAAATAAATACTTCCATCAGGCATTGGAAGGCCATCATGGCACCTACGTCCTGGTTGGTTATGACATTCACGACGCCCAGCACGTATGGGTTCGCGAAATCGATATGACCGAAGATGGCGAACGCCCAGGCCGGTTAATTTGCATTGCAGAATTTGCTGGAAACGAAGAGCGGTACATTCCGGTGACCATGGAACAAAAAGCCATGGAGAACCGCCACAAAGCGCGCAAGAACCGATTGCAAAAACACATGGATCAAGTTGACGCCGAATTGTCGCCGGTTTCGATGATTGAACAATCAGCCCAGCCGGTCTTTGAACTTACCGAACCGGCAAAGCCCGCACTCATCATCAATAATGACGCGCCTGCTGAACGCACGAACGCCATTGCTAAGAAAACAAATCGCAAAGTTTTCGCCAGTGATGAAGAACTGGCGATCTGGGCGATTGAACATCCTGATGAGTTGTCGAGTAATCAAGTCCGCGTGTTGCGTTCGTGCCTGAAGGATCAGGCTTCACGGGACTTATTTAGAATGTCGGGCATAGACGCGGAACGTTTGAAAGCCGTTGTCCGTGACTTTGCCCAATCATCCCAAAACAAAGAGGAAACTAACAATGAAACTTGATTTTGTCGAGACCCAAAATGTCAAAAAATTTTACAATGCCCTTTCGGCGCTGCACAGGCGCGGTGCTGAAGAGGCTTGTTTGATTGTTGTAGATGGTGAACCGGGGCTTGGAAAAACAACAACTTTGAACCATTGGGCAAGCCAGAGTAACGGAATTTTTTTACGGGCAAAACAGCAGTGGACACCAAACTGGATGTTGACCGAGCTGATTGAAAGCCTGGGCGGCATGGCTCCACATTCGTTTCAGAAAAAATTTGCAAAAGCACTGGAGTTGATTAAGGCGCGGCAAACCGCCAGTAGTATTGATAGTGAAAAATTTGCCATCGTCATTGACGAAGCTGATTATATCTCCGCAAAAAAGACACTGTTGGACACGGTACGTGATCTCTCTGATACAACTTTTGTCCCCGCCGTTCTTGTCGGCATGGGTCACATCAGAGAAAACTTAATTCGCTTTCCGCAAGTCAACTCACGTGTATCTCAACGGGTCAAATTCAAAAAAGCCACCCTTGAAGATGTTCGCCTGATGATTGATCAAATGTGCGAGATCAAGGTTGCCGATGACTTGTGTAAATTCGTTCATCGCGCCAGTGGTGGTTACAACCGCGAAATTCTGAACGCTATCGCCAGTATAGAGCGCATTGGCTTACGGCTTCCAAGTGAACCAGATCGTGGTCCCACCATCGTCTCCATGAGCGATATGGTCAACAAGCCTTTGATAAATGATCGCAATACCGGCCATGAAATCCTCGTCCCGGAGGCTTATTAAATGCCCGGAATTGCAACCAATCAGATAGCAATACGTGATCAATTGATATTGGGTGTTTGCCTGACAATAGACCAACTTGATTACGCTTTGGCGGATATCGCGCGCAAGAAAATTGTCAAATCCATCGGTGGTTTAATTTCACGAGGTTATTTGGAGCGCGTGGAACGCGGCTGTTATCAGCTAACCGAAGCCGGAGAAGCATCGCGCTACATGCGGGAACAACTCACCTCTGGACCAAATTGTGCTCATACCGCAAAGATAAAAAAACCACTTCGCCACACAGTACGACAACGCGCCTGGAACGTGATGCGTATCAACCCGGTATTTACTTACGACGAACTGGCGATGGCTGCGAACAAAAGCAGCGTTCTTCACACCAGGGCCAACATAGAAAAATATGTGCGCAAGCTCGTAGCAACTGGCTTTGTGAATGAACTCACAACGCGCACACCCGGTTCAAAACTTACATCCAACGGCTTCAAGAAATTCAATTTAATCAAGAACACCGGACCGATTGCACCGGTTTTCCAAGGCCACAAGCGCGGGGTTTTTGATCACAATACCGGGGAGTTTTCACCATGCAAATAGATTGGCTGGAAATATTGAACGAAGAAGTGGGAAAGGCCGGAAGCATCTCGGCAGTTGCCAGACAACTTGGATATTCACGCACTGCCATTTCCAGAATTTTGGCAGGGAAGTACGATGGCGGGACCGGAAATATTCAGGCAAAGGTTTTTGCAACCTATTGCGACCGAATTGTCTGCCCCCATACAAAAACCAGCATCGCGCAATCCGAGTGTGAAGACTTTCGCACCCGCGCTATGCCGCAGTCCGATCCCCGCAAACTCGCCCATTGGGGAACCTGTCAAACCTGCCTGTTCAATCCCCAATCCAAAAAAGTAAAGGAGTTGAATTATGCTTAGAGGTGATGTCATGATGATGACAATCGAAGAAGTCATCGCAGAAGCCGGGCTGATTTTTAATGTGCCGGTTGCAGATATTCTATCACCAAGTCAAGCGCAACCCATTTTGATGGCGCGCTCGGTGGCAATGACCGTCTGTCGACGT
>CAZVAZ010000377.1:0-2678 GCA_964625235.1 uncultured Hyphomicrobiales bacterium | reverse complement strand
CGCTTCCCCGGCATTCAGGACTACATGGAAAGCACCAAGGAATTCTGCCGCGCCAACGGCTACGTCGAAACCATCTTCGGCCGCCAGGTGCACTACCCCGAAATCAATTCCAAAAACCCGGCCCACCGAGGCTTCATCGAACGCGCCGCCATCAACGCCCCAATTCAAGGCAGTGCCGCCGACATCATCCGCCGCGCCATGATAAAAATGCCCGAAGCTTTGCAACAGGCAAAGTTGCAAGCAAGAATGCTATTACAAGTCCACGACGAACTAATCTTCGAAGCCCCCGAGACGGAAGCAGATGAAGTCATAAAAGTAGTAAGCAAAACCATGGAAAAAGCCTGCGCCCCGGCGTTATCGCTATCAGTGCCATTGAAGGTGGACGCGCGGGCGGCGGATAATTGGGAAGAAGCGCATTAAGGCAGGTGGTGGTTGATCCGGCTTTCCTATTGCGTCAGAATTTGATCCAAAGCTAGGCTTTTGAAACAGATACCTTACAGCATGAATGGGAAGGAGATACACTCGCCGTCATGTTCACACAAGAAATTCTTGAATACAAAGACGCCCTCACTGACGACCTGAGGAAACCTGGCGAATGGATCATCGCATACCTTGATCCGTCGATGGCGTGGCCAGTTCAAGTTCAAAAAATCGTTTATCTTGGTCAAGAGTTTTGGATAATTCCAATTACAAGCGACGCCTATCCGGGTGTCGCTGTTAAAGCGCAAGGCGCAACTAAGGAGAAACTTCGCGAGATAATTCTTCGCTTTATCAGCGTGCTTTCATGGATCGAAAATAGTGGTGCCTCACTGGTTTCATTCGGGGGTGGCAGTCATCTAATTGCGTATTCGAGATCGAAAAGAGGAGGTTTTTTAATCTGCAACCAAATAGATTTGAGGTACCTTCCCGAGATAACTGATCCGAAGGCGAAACTAGCCTTGGCGCTCATGCGCGAGGCTCGCGGGCTTAAACATATCGCATATTCGTTCCTGACGTTTTGGCGTGTTCTCGAGGTAGCCGTAGGGAGAAACAAGATCAAAACATGGGTGTCGGATGCACTGGGCCGGATCACAGATCATCGCGCCAAAGAGGCGATAGCAAAAATCGCTGAGAGCGGCGTAAAAGATGTGTCGGAGCACTTGTACATCTCAGGCAGATGCGCCGTTGCCCATGCCGGGAACAATCCAATCATAGACCCAGATCAACCGGAAGACTCGTGGCGTCTTGCGCGAGAAATTCCGCTCGTTGAGGCGCTTGCCGTCTTAGCCATAGAAGAAAGGCTCGGAGTTCAAACTGCGTCCACGATCTATCGAGAGCACCTATACGAGCTTGGAGGATTCAAGCGTTTATTTGGCGACGATATTGTCGACACCATTACCCAAAAGAAGAAAATTTCTACAGAAACAGTCGTAGACTTGCCCGCTGTTGACATCAGTTTAATGAACCATGCGCCTATCGGCGCATTCATGTCAATGCACCCAGTAGGTCTCGATTATGACGAGGGTTCGGTGTTGATAGAATTTGAAAGGCAAGATGGGTTGCTTCGAGTGCGGTTTGTTTTGAACTTTAGCGAAGAGCGCCTTGAGTTCGATATCCACAATGGCCTCTACGGCCCAGCAGACGATGATTCAGCCGAGTGGGCAGATATCAAGGCTGATATTCAGGAGTTCGCCAAGTGGTATTACTTGAACGGATGCCTTATAATTTCCAATAGCGAAACAGGTGAGTTGATTGCAAGGAAGGACGAATTCATTCCAGTTAATGTAATTGTCCAACCGAAGGGCTTCGACAAAGAGATCAATGAATGGCGTGAAATCGCTGATGAACGAAGAAAGAGCTCCGACGCTCAGGGCAGCGACTAATTTAAGATCTATCTACGTGGAAAGCACCGTCTAATTGGCATAACAGTGTCATTAGTGCGTGATGTACATATGGTCCGTCGAGATGATGCTTTTCCAGGCCTTACAACGTCTGCTTTTATCAGACACGCAAAGCAGCTCAACATTGCTATGAAAGTCCGCATTTCCCTCAACCTTGCCGTTTAAAAAGATGGTTTTATGTCTGCATTGAGGATATTTGAGACGTTAAACTTATCGGGTTAGGCTCAAACTAAACCAACTAATCTTTAACTAGCAGAAAACAGTGGATTCACCACCTCCTGTCTTGCTGTTTGGAATTCGCCTCTGATAGGGTCGCGCAGTTTCAATCAAATTCGAAGGAGCCATGATGGCAGATGCACTATCGGTGACATATGACCCGGCTGACTGGAAGGCCTTGCGTGAGATCATCCGGCATCGGTCTTTTTCTCAGGGTGACCAAGTGACCCTTTCGTCGGGGCGGTCGAGTACATTTTATTTTAATATGAAACCGACCATGGTTGATCCTCACGGCTCGCTGTTGATTGCCAATCTTTGTTTGCAGGTTTGCGATGTTGGTAAATTTGAATTTGTTGGTGGGCTGGAGATGGGGGCGGTGCCGATTGTCTGTTCTATCGCACCGATAAGTGCGCAACGCGGCAAGCCGCAGAATGTTTTCTTTGTGCGCAAGGAAGCCAAGGGTCATGGCACTCAGAACCGTATTGACAGTATTTTTGATGTGGAGGCCCTGAAGGGTGCGCGTGTGCTGGTGGTTGAAGATGTGACCACATCTGGCGGCAGTGCCTTGCAGGCGGTTGATAC
>CAZVAZ010000376.1:0-2684 GCA_964625235.1 uncultured Hyphomicrobiales bacterium | reverse complement strand
GCTGCTGACGAAAGCAGCGGCACCATTAAAAAACGCTTTGACAGCATCAATACGCAATCGTCCGAACAAAACCGGCGTGATTATCGCGAATTTTTGTTCCGAACCACCCACGCCATGAAAGACCATATCTCGGGAGTTATCCTGTTTGATGAAACCTTGCGGCAAAAAGCAGCCGATGGCACATCCCTGTGTCAGGTTATATGCGATACCGGCGCAATTCCCGGCATCAAAGTCGACACTGGTGCCAAGGACCTTGCCGGCAGCCCGGGAGAAAAAATCACCGAAGGCCTCGATGGTCTGCGCGAACGCTTTGTCGAATACCATGAACTCGGTGCCCGCTTTGCCAAATGGCGTGCGGTCATTAACATCGGCCCCGCCATCCCGACGCAAAACTGCCTCAACGCCAATGCACATTCACTGGCACGCTACGCAGCCCTGGCCCAGGAAGCAGGAATTGTCCCCATCGTCGAGCCTGAAGTCATCATGGATGGCGATCATGATATTGATCGCTGTTTCGACGCAACTTCAGCTGCCCTCAAGGCCCTGTTCAGCGCTCTGGAAGAGCAAAATGTCATGCTCGAAGGGGTTATTTTGAAACCCAACATGGTCCTGTCGGGTTCAACCTGTGCGGTGCAGGCAAGTGATGAGGAAATCGCTGAAAAAACCATCCGGTGTTTTAAGGAAAATGTGCCCACTGCTTTGCCGGGTATTGTGTTTTTATCCGGTGGTCAGTCAGACAAACAGGCGACCGCACGATTAAACGCCATGAACAAAATCGCAGATTTACCATGGAAACTGAGCTTTTCCTACGGTCGTGCCTTGCAGGCCGCCCCGCTTAAAGCCTGGTGCGGCAAAGCGGAAAATGTCAGTTCTGCCCAATCAGCTTTCGCCCATCGCGCCCGCATGAACGGTCTGGCAGCCTGCGGTAATTGGCAGGCATCGATGGAAACATCCTCATAGATTTTGCCCACAAGTCGCCTTATTCAAACGATAGTGGTAAGCATTGTCACGAAAATGTGTGGAGGGTTGGGTCCGGTGAGCGAGCATCCTTGTAGATTATATTTAACAGCCCCCGAGGGACAGCCGCTGGATGTTCTTGGGCTTTTGCTGAGTGAGGCGCTGAGAGCCAATGATGTTGCAGCTGTCCTGTATTCCAACGCCGGCAAAGCTTCCGCCGAACATGCCAGCACCTTGATGCAATGTGCACTTGACCATGAAGCTGCATTTATTGTCGCTGATGACATTGCGTTTGCACGTCAGATCGGAGCGGACGGCGTTCAGATATGCGGCGATATTGAAACCTATAAAATGGCAAGAAAAGAACTCGGTGATGACCGCATCGTCGGTTTCACCGCAGCCCTCAACCGTCACGACGTCATGTGTTTTGGCGAGGTCGGCACCAACTACATCCTATTCGACCCTGATCTTCCCAATCCTCATTTTGCCAACGACCCACAGTCACTGGAAAGTCTGATTGACTGGTGGAGCCAATTGTTTGAAATACCCTGCGTTGCCCCGGCTTGTGCCGATGTGGATAAAAACAGGGCGCTGATTGATGCCGGTGTTGATTTTCTGGCTCTTGACGCCACCATCTGGAACTCAGGTCGAAAAGCAGACGAGACTTTAAAATCGATAAGTGACCTGATCGCAGATTGCGGCAGAAAACAGTGAAGCTGCGAGCAACATATGCCCTGATTGCCATCATCATCGCTTTGGGTGTTTTTCCAGGTACAGCATCAGCTCAATACCGCGAAGCCTTCGCTGCCTATTCCAAGGGCGAATATGCAGCAGCTTTCCGCGCGGCTTTGAAGGCCGCTGAAACCGGTGATTTACGGGCCCAGACTATGCTGGGATCGCTGTACCTTACCGGTCGCGGCGTTAATAGAAACCTTGAGCGTGCCCGCGGCTGGTTTGAAAAAGCTGCTGATAAAGGCCATCGCGAAGCCCAGTTTGAACTGGCCTTGTTGCTCATGGCCAAATCTAAAGGCCCGATTGACTTGGATCTCGTCCGCCTGAATTTTTCCAGAGCCGCCAAACAGGGCCATGTCAGAGCGCAATATAATATGGGCATATTGAATACCGGCGTACAGGGGCTTGATCCCAATTGGGACCAGGCCGCCAGCTGGTTCAAAAAAGCTGCAGAACAGGGCAACGCTCTGGCGCAATACAGCCTCGGCGTTCTTTTTGCGGAAGGGCGAGGAGTTGAAAAAAACCAGATTGAAAGCGCAAGATGGATTGGCAAGGCCGCCATTCAGGGCAATGTCGATGCCGCTGTGGACTACGGGTTTTTGTCTTTCAAGGGCGATGGTCTGGAAAAGGATGAAAAAGTGGGTGCCAAGTGGCTGCTGTTTGCCGCCAACAAAGGCAATGTAGTCGCCCAAAACCGTATGGCCCGGCTTTACCACAAAGGCCGCGGTGTGGAGCGGGATTTTATTGAAGCGGCAAAATGGAATATTCTCGCCCGGGCCCGCGGGCTCACCAACACCGAGTTAGATGAACTAGCCGCAGCTTTAAGCGAAGGCGAACGGCGCGAAGCTGAAAGACGGGCGAAATTGTGGGAAAAACAATACGGCTCATCCGCCAAATCAAACCTTTCTCAATGAAGAATGCCTCTTTGCAAATTTAATTATGCTTTTCAGGTGCAAACTTATGGAAGACTTGATAGGTTGCGCACAAATTCCACC
>CAZVAZ010000375.1:0-2693 GCA_964625235.1 uncultured Hyphomicrobiales bacterium | reverse complement strand
CAGGATGATATCGACCTGATGCTGGCTGACGAAGACGAATTGTTCGATGCCGTAGCCCAATCCGTCGTTGAGATGGATGAAGTTGAACTGAAAAAGGATTTGCAACCGCAAGACGTTGCAGAAATTGCCGTAGAGTGTGTGGAAGATACTGAAGTTAAAGCAGAAGAAGCTCAAAGTTCGGTTGCGGCATCCAGCATTGACGACCTCAGCCAGACCGACAAAATGGCACTTTTCACTTAAACCTGTCTTTCAGACCAGCGGTTATCATATGCCAGGAAACGCCTAGATTGCGAAATCTGTGCAGGGCGAATGGCGATAATCCTTCCCGCGGCAGGGCTACATCCTCACCACCAACAAGTTCAGCCAGTTGTTTGCCCAAGGTTGTTGCCATGGCAATACCACGCCCGTCATACCCCATTCCGGCAAAGGCATTATCGCCCAGCTCGATGAGATTGGGCCGGTGGTTTTTGGTGATTGCCACCAGCCCGCCCCACTCAAATTCCCATTCGATATTTTCAAGTTGCGGGAAAATTCTGATTGCCTCTGCCTGCAGGTGACGTGTATCGGCCTGTTGCACTGTGGGAGTAAACGCATTGCCGCGCCCGCCAATCTGAAAGCGCCCGGTTTCATCAATGCGGCAATAGATCATCGCCGCACGCGTATCCGACAAATGATGTCCGCCGGGCAAAATCGTTGCCAGAATTTCCTTCGGCAAAGGCTTTGTTGCCGCCTGCAAACTGGCCACCGGTACAATCTGCTGCTTCAACCCCGGCCACAGGTCATCCGTATAACCGTTGGTAGCAACAATGAGAAATCGCGCTGCAACCTTTGCCCCGTTTTCACAGACAACAACCCAGTCGTTGCCGCTGCGCTCAATTCGCCGCGCGCGCGAATTGGCGAACATTTGCGCACCCTTGGATACAGCCGACCTGGCCAGACCGTGGGCATAAGACAACGGCTGCAGACTTCCCCCTCTGGCATCTTCAAAACCGCCGTGAAAAAACGTGCTGCCCATAAGGCCATGGGTTTGCCTGTCATCTTTTAATATTACCGGCGCACCAACAGCCCCCCATTGACGCACCCATTCTTCCACTTCTTTTTTACCGCCCTCACCATATGCTGCGCGAAAAAACGGTGCCCGGCGCGGTGCACACTCAATTTGATAGCGATCAATCAGGTCAAAAACCAGATCACACGCCCCGTCAATCAGTTCAAGAACCCGTGTCCCTCGGGCCTCGTCATAGTGCGCCCTGATTTCGGACGGCAGAATTTTCCAACCCGGATTAACCTGACCACCATTGCGCCCCGAAGCCCCCCAGGCAATCTCGTTGGCTTCCAAAAGAACCACGGATTTGCCTTGCTCGCTTGAATGCAAAGCCGCCGACAGACCGGTGAAGCCACCGCCGACAATGACAACCTCTGCTGTGATATCTGAAATCAGTGCGGGGTATTGAGAATTTCCAATGGCAGTTTTCTGCCACAGGGAGTGTCTAAAGCCCCGCTCTTCGTCATTCATGGCGAGTGTCCTGAAATTATGTCAGCAAACAACGCGGGATCAATATTACCACCGGAAAGCGTCATGCCGATAATCTTGTCTTTGCAGTCAATCTTGCCCGCAAGGCACGCAGCCAGTGTCACCGCACCGCCGGGCTCGACCACCAGTTTCAATGTCATAAAGGCATAAGCCACAGCTTCGCGCACCTCGTCATCACTCACCGACAACGCCCCTTTCAACAATCGCGAATTAATCGAATAGGTAAATTCACCGGGGATTTGAACCAGCAGCGCATCGCAAATTGAACCCGTTGTTGTGGGATTGCTCAACCGCCTGCCCGCAACCAGAGAACGCCCGGTATCATCAAAGTTCTCCGGCTCCACCCCATAGATATCCGCGCCCGGCATCATTTCACTCATTACAATGGCACTGCCAGCGGTAAGCCCGCCACCCGAACAACACACCAGATAGGCATCCAGCACATCGCCTGATTTTTCCAATTCCTGGACAACTTCCAGCGCCGACGTGCCCTGGCCTGCCACAATGTGAGGATGTTCATAAGGATGCACAAACACCCCGCCACGCTCATCAACCACCCGCGCTGCAACCTCGTCACGATTGTCAGTATCGCGATTGTAAACCACAATATCGGCACCCAAAGCCCTGGTGTTGTTGACTTTTATGGCTGGCGCATCATGCGGCATGACAATTGTCGCCCTGGCCCCGCACAGACCAGCGGCAGCTGCCACTCCTTGGGCATGATTGCCACTGGAAGAAGCAATAATACCGCGGGAGAGCTCTTCTGCACTCAGTTGCGAAAGACGATTATACGCCCCTCTGAACTTGAAAGAACCGGTGCGCTGAAGATTTTCACATTTCAACAACAACCGCCCGCCAACCCGCTCATTCAGCATCTTTGATTCAAGCAGTGGTGTTCGATGGGCATAAGGCGCAATTCTTGTGGCGGCAACCTTGATATCGTCAAGTGTGGGAGGAGGGCTGAGATCAGGCATGAGATTTCAATTCTATTGATTTTGAAACAAGGAGTGGTTTTCCCTCTATCATCATTACACCACCCGGTCATGTGTGTTTTGCAATATTGTGCTAAAGATCAGCAAAACGGATTACAGATTGCCAGAAAACATGTACCAGGTAGGGCTCGCCCGCGGACTTATTGAAGACAAAACGCGCAACAACT
>CAZVAZ010000374.1:0-2697 GCA_964625235.1 uncultured Hyphomicrobiales bacterium | reverse complement strand
AGCCACGCTTTTGGGGGCGCTGTCGGCGCTTTTGAACAGCTCAAGCTGGTCCAGTCCGGGGATTTCCCTGAGCACTTCGCCGGTGTCTATGGAGACACCAATTGAGCCGATTTCACGGACCACTTTCAGGGTTTGGACGACACGTACCAGCATCGGGATAGCATTGATTTTAATCAGGCATTTGTGTTCCGCCTTGAAGGCGTATGCCATTGGATCATCAGGGCCGCGTGCAGCTGCCATTATTAACGCGGTGATTTCGGTGCCGGAACTCATGTCAGTCTATACCCTGCCTACATTGCGCGTTCGTAGATGCGATACGTTTTATAAGGCTTTGCCCCCATGGCTTCAAGCATATGACGCATGGCTTTGTTGTCTTCGAGTACCCAGGACATTTCACATCTTTGCGTGCCACGCCCATGGTGATAGTGTCTGAGTTCATTGATCATAATGAAAGCCAGGGCTGCGCCTTTGGTGGTGTTCTGGTATTTTTTGCGCACACCCATCAACAGCAGGCGTACGGATTTTGGCGGTTTCAAGATAATGCGCCAGACAATTTTCAACCAGCCAAATGGAAAAATCTTACCGTCAAGATCATTGATGGCATCGTTCAGATTGGGCAAAGTAACCGCCATGGCCTGGGGTTCGCCATCGATACTGGCAATAGTGACATAGCCTTCTCTCACCAGCATTTTGAGATTTTTGCCAAGCATGTCTATCTCAGGCCTGGTCATGGGAACATACCCCCAGTTCTCGCTCCAGGCTTCGATGAATATGTCGATAATAATCGCCAGATCCCGGTCGAGGTTTTTTTTGTCCAGGGTGCGAACGCTGAGACCAGGGGTTTTCTTTATGCGTTTGATCAAAGCTGCAGCTGGGCTGAAATCGCCGGTTTCCAGGTTGTAATCATAGGCCAGGACGTCTTTGACTTTGGCAAACCCGAGGCGTTCAATGTGGTCGGCATAGTACGGCATGGCATGACCCATCATCAATGAGGGCGGTGTATCAAACCCGTCGACCAGCAGGCCTACTTCGTCATTGATGGACAGGCTGAACGGGCCTTGTATGTGCTGCATGCCGCGGTGTTGCAGCCAATCGGTGGCAGTGCTCAGCAATTGGTCGAAGACGGTTGCATCATCAATGGCATCAAGAAAACCGAATAGACCGATTTTCTTAGGAAACAGCTTTTGATGAATGCTGCAAATCTGTGCGGAAATTCGACCGACGGGCTCGCCTGCCTTATTAAAGGCTACCCAGAAGGCAGCTTCGGCATGATCAAAGAAAGGGTTTTTTTTTGGATCAAGATGTTCGAGGCGCTCAAAGAACAGCGGTGGCACCCAGTTTTTGTCATCGGCAAAAACCCTGAATGGCACACGCAGGAAGGAAATCTTGTCAGCTTTGGTGACAATCTGCCGGATTTCGATTTCGCCGATTTCTGAAGATGGAATGATCATGTCGGGATTTTTTTATCATCAGATTGTTGCAGAAGGCGTACTTTACCGTTGCCAACTTCATACAGATTGTCAGCGATGTTTGACCATATGGGACGATGGGTGATGGACAAAACCGTAAATTCATCCCCTAAAGATTTGATGTTATTGCAGATTTCAAGCTCGGTTTCAGGATCAAGAGCGCTGGTGACTTCATCTAAGATGAGCAACTGAGGATTACTTATCAACGCGCGGGCAAGCGCTATGCGCTGGCGCTGGCCACCGGATATCTTGGCGCCGTGTTCGCCCACCACAGTCTGCATTTTTTCCGGCAGGCCGGCGATGAATTCCCAGGCTCCGGCCTTGCGCAAGGCTGTTTCCACATGGCTGTCGTCGTATTCCGCATCGCCGAGGGTTACATTGGCAAACACCGTGTCGTGGAACAATGTCAGCTCTTGAGGCACGTAGCCGATCATCTTGCGCCATTGTGCGATCGAAATAGTGTCGAGAAGATCGCCGTCAATTCGTATTTCGCCGGATTGTGCGCGGTAAAAGCCAATGACAAGATCAACGATGGTGGTTTTACCACTGCCCGATGGACCTCTTAGAACGGTGATTTCTCCCGCTGGAATGTTAAGGGTCAATTGGTCGAGTACGGGTAAATCTTCGTATTTGAAGGTAACATTCTTAAAAGTGATGGCTTTAGTCAAAGTGGGGGTTTTGGTGCCGGGGCGCTGTTCGGCCTGCGCGCCTGAAGCGTCAATCAAATCGTGCACTGACCAATAGGCACTTTCAAACTCAACGGCTTTTTGCAAAAAACGCTGCATTTTACCTGTAATTGAGACCATCTGATAAGAGATAATCCCCATGATGCCGATTTCGGCAACAGGAATTTTCCAGACCTCTTTAGCATAATACAATGCGGTGCCAAGAGAGACAAATGTTATGATTTCTTCGCCGTAAAAGCGGCCGTTCTGAGCCAGGACCTGGCCGCGAAGTGCACGTTTCAACCCGGCTATCTTGGAATTGAACAGGACTGAAAAACTGTCATAACGCGCCATGGCTTTAAGCGGTTTGATGTTGTTGAGCGTGTCAGACAGATAGGTGACAAGATCAGATGTTCGCCGGGTCTGGCGGGCACCGGTAATGCGCGACAGTCTTATTAAAATTCCCAGCGACAGGGCAATTGTCAGGCCGATAGCCAGACCAATGGCTGCCAGTTTCCACGACAGTAACACGGCGACAACAACGTAAGATAATCCCTGGATGC
>CAZVAZ010000373.1:0-2724 GCA_964625235.1 uncultured Hyphomicrobiales bacterium | reverse complement strand
ATCATCAGCAGAATATAGGCATAGCCCAGACCGGCATAAAGCGCGACATTCTGGCGGACAAAGTCAATCGGATTGTCAATGAGGCCGAGGAACATCATAAATTCATTGATCACCCCGCTGTCGCCAAAAATGATGCGGAAAGCAAAGGCGCGCAGAATTTCGTTGATCCAGTATGGAATAATGAGAAGCAGTACAAATACACGCGTCATTCCGCCGCCTTTTGACTGGCCGAGGTAGTACGCAATCGGATAGCACAAAACCAGGTCCAGAATGGTAATGAAGGCAGCGGCAAGAAGCGTTTTGCCGAACACCATCAGATCGGTTTTATTAAACCCATCCGGGTTGCCATCAGCACCAAAAACCAGATATTCGTAGTTTCGTAAGGTGTATACATCTTTGGGGCCGCCCATTTCAGGTGGCGGCAGCTGGTTGCGGAATGAAAAGTCGAGCATGGAAATTTGCGGCAGAATAATCAGCACAACGACCCAAAAGCCCACTGCGATAATCAGGAACCAGCCCATGCCGGCACCGTTTCGCTTAAAGTATTCCTTTAGAAATCCATTTCTCATGACCGTTACTCGCTGGCCAGCTCACCAGCCGGCAAAGCCACCGCCTGGTTAGCCTCAAAGCTCAAGAACAATTCCTTGCCACGTTCATACATCCTGTCTTCGCCGCGGTTGGTCAAAGTCATTTTAATTTCTTTGCCTTCCGAACCTTCCAGGAAGACGTGATAGCTTTGGCCTTCAAACTCCGAATGGCGCACCCGGGCTTTAATGCGGGTGTTGGACGCGGAAGTGGTCTCCGTTATGTCGAGTGCTTCGGGGCGAATGAATAACATTGCATCATCGCCAACATTCAGCTTGCCCTGGGCGTCACTTGAAATCCGGCTGCGCAATTCACCGGTTCTGTTGGTATCAATGACAGCCATGTCTTTGGAAATAGATTTTACCTTGCCGCGGAAAACGTTGTTCTCGCCAACGAAGGACGCAACGAAGGCTGTAGCGGGATCATCATAAATCGATTTGCCATCGGCAATCTGGTCGATAATTCCCGCCTTCATAACTGCGACACTGTCCGACATGGTGAGAGCTTCACCCTGGTCATGGGTGATATAAATAAATGTAATGCCGACGCGTTTTTGAATTTCACGTAATTCCGAGCGCATGTGCTGGCGCAGCTTGAGGTCAAGTGCGGAAAGCGGCTCATCAAGCAATAGAACATCAGGCTCGGCACACAAGGCACGCGCAATGGCTACACGTTGTTTTTGGCCGCCGGAAAGCTCGGAAGGTAATTTGTCGCCCTGGCCTGTCAGGGCTATCATATCCAGAAGTTCATCGGCGCGTTTGCGTCGCTCCGCTGGAGAGGCACCCCTTACCTCCATGGAAAAAGCAATATTTTCCCAGACTTTCATGAGTGGGAACAGTGCGAGGTTCTGGAAAATCAGTGCGGTGGGGCGTTCATTGGGTCCGAAACCCGCCATATCCTTGCCGCCAATCAGAATCTGACCGTCACTGGGCTCGAGAAAGCCTGAAACTGCCCGCAGGATGGTGGTTTTGCCGCAACCAGATGGTCCAAGGAACGAGAAAAAATCACCGCCGTTTATATTTACATTTGCCTCACGTACGGCGACAAAGTCGCCAAACTTGATCCATATATTGTTCAGCTCAACGCCAACACCTTGAACCATATTCATCCCCTAACGACTGCTGCGCAGCCAGCCCAATTGTCTCGTACCCAGGTTTTTTTTCGAAACACTTTTTTGATAACTCCCTCCGGTGCCATTTTCGCGCCGGAGGGAGGTTCGTTTGTGCCTGAGAGCTTAAGCGCTCACAAACTTGTTGCGATATTCGGTGCGTACTTCCGCATACCAGGGAGCTTGAGCAGGCCAGGGATTGAGATTGGCAAGTGCATCTCCGGGATAAGCTTCAGCAAAGTTTTTCTTGTAAGCAGCACCAGTAAATTTATCCGCACCAAGAACCGGCGAATTATAGCCGTGCTTGTCGATTGCTTTACCGGCAGGCTCTGCCTGATATGCATATTCAATAAATGCATAGATTTCTTCTTTGTTCTTGGCACCGATTGGCATTGACATGCCATCAACCCAGGCCATTGAACCTTCTTTGGGAGCCTGATACTGAATGGGCTCGCCAGCACTCTTGAGAGCCAGCGGCGGTCCATCCCAGGTTTGGCCAAGAATAACGCCTTCTTTGAGCAGGGCGTTTTTCTGAGTGTCAGCATCGTTCCACAGGATTTTGATGTTTTTCTTGCGGGCAATACACCAGTCGGTGATTTTCTGCCAGATCGGGCGCATCGCTTCTTCGGACGTATAGGCCTTCCACACGTCGCCTTTTTCAAGCTCTCCAATGGTTTCCATGTAGAGTCCTGCACCAAGCATCATTGAATGCGGGCGACCCATTGTCTTGCCGGCATTTGCTTCAGCCCAGACATCGCCATAACTTGGAACGCCACCTTCGGGTGCCCACAGGTCCGTGCGCCAGCCGATGCCTTCCGTGCCCCAGATATGAGGCAGCCAATGCACGCCTTTACCTTTGAAATCCCAGCCATCTGTGCCGATTTTCGACATGGCGGGATTAACTTTTTCAATGGCAACCTTGGACATATCAAACGGTTGCAGCAACTCCAGAGGACCCCATGTCAGGTTCTGGTTGTTGGTGGGCGATACAATATCAAAGCCCTGGCCTTTGTTGGCCTTCATTTTGTTGA
>CAZVAZ010000372.1:0-2740 GCA_964625235.1 uncultured Hyphomicrobiales bacterium | reverse complement strand
CGCCATCGCCTGATCCCAGGAGATACGCTCAAACTCGCCCGAGCCTTTGCGACCAATCCGTTTTAAGGGATAGAGCAGGCGATCGCGATGGTGGATACGCTCGGCATAGCGCGCCACTTTTTCGCAGACGATGCCATCTGTATAGGAATGGCCGCGTGCGCCTCGCACGCGGCCAATTGTTTCCCCATCCAGCACTTCCACTTCCAAAGCGCAGGTGGAAGGGCAATCATGAGGACAGGTGGAATAGTGAATTTTTGAAGCATCGGACATAGGCGTGATACCACACCCAATACTTCACAAAATCAACCGACGATTTCATCATCGGAGAAGAAAAAGGCGATTTCTTCTTTTGCGGTTTCTGGCGCATCCGATCCATGCACTGAATTTGCTTCAATTGATTCGGCAAATTCCTTGCGGATGGTACCGGCATCTGCATCTGCCGGGTTGGTTGCGCCCATGACTTCGCGGTTTTTGGCAACGGCATTTTCACCTTCAAGTACCTGAACGACGACGGGACCGGAAATCATAAACGCCACAAGGTCGTTGAAAAACGGGCGTTCTTTGTGAACACCATAGAAGCTTTCAGCCTGATCTTTACTTAAATGAATGCGCTTTGAAGCGACAACGCGAAGACCCGCATCTTCAAATTTGGTAATAATTTTTCCGGTGAGATTACGGCGGGTGGCATCGGGTTTGATAATGGAAAATGTCCGCTCAAGTGACATGCGACGGCGTCCTTCTGATTTGATAAAAAAATGGGCAATCAATATTGCTTCGAGGGCTTATAACCATCCCTTAAGGGGCATTCAAGATACATTTTCTTATTACGTGCGCGCTAACTCATGATATACAGCGCCAGGATTTGAATAGCTCAGTAATTTGCAGGCCCACGTAACCCTATGCTTCATATTAACGGACTAACTTTCAGAATGGGCGAACGCCTGCTCTTTGATGAGGCTACCGTGGCCATTCCTCCCGGCCACAAGGTCGGGCTGGTCGGCCGCAACGGCTCGGGAAAAACTACCCTTTTTCGTATGATACAGGGCGAGTTGGCCTCTGACGACGGCTCTGTCTCAGCGCCCAAAAACGCATCAATTGGCGGGGTTGCCCAGGAAGCTCCGGGTGACGACACCAGTTTGCTCGATACGGTTCTGGCGGCTGACAAAGAACGCATCAACCTGCTGGCGGAAGCGGAGACAGCCATTGATCCCGAACGAATTTCAGACATACAATTGCGCCTGGTAGACATAAATGCCCATGGCGCGCCCTCGCGCGCCGCTACCATCCTGCACGGATTGGGATTTGATCACGCAGCGCAACTCAGAGCATGCAGCGAATTTTCCGGCGGCTGGCGCATGCGGGTGGCTTTGGCAGCAGCTCTTTTTGCCGAACCTGATATTCTGCTGCTCGATGAGCCGACCAACTATCTCGATCTTGAAGGCACTATCTGGCTTGAATTATATCTCCAGCGTTACCCCTACACCGTCGTCATTATCTCTCATGACCGCGAGTTACTGAATAAGTGCGTGACCGAAATCGTCCACCTCGATGATACCAAGCTGACGCTGTATCAGGGCGGTTATGATCAGTTTGAACGCACTTTACGTGAACGTCAGGCCTTGCAGCTGAAATTGAAGAAAAAGCAGGATGATGTGCGCCGCCACATGGAGAGCTTTATCAATCGCTTCCGGGCTCAGGCCAACAAGGCGCGGCAGGCACAATCGCGCCTGAAGGCACTGGCGCGGATGAAACCGATTGCAGCGCAGATTGAAGGCCGGGTGGCGTCATTCAATTTCCCTACGCCTGAAAGACTGCTGGCCAGCCCGTTGATCCGGGTGGAACATGCGCAAGCCGGTTACGAGGTTGGCAAGCCGGTGTTAAGTGATCTTAATCTGCGTGTTGATCATGATGACCGCATCGGTCTTTTGGGTGCCAACGGCAACGGCAAGTCGACACTGGCCAAATTGCTCATGGGCAAATTGAAGCCGCTTAACGGTGATGTTTACAAATCAAAAAAGCTGATCAGCGGTTATTTTGCCCAACACCAGCTGGATGAACTCCAGGCCAACCAAACGCCATATGATCATTTGCGCGCGTTTATGCCTGATGCCAGCGAAGCCTCTGTGCGTGCGCGGCTGGGGTCTTATGGGTTTGGTATTAATTTGCAGAATTCTGTTGCTGAAAACCTGTCAGGTGGTGAAAAAGCCCGGTTGTTGTTTGCCATTACCGGTTTTTTCTCACCGCACCTGATGATTTTCGATGAACCGACCAATCATCTCGATGTCGACAGCCGCGAAGCCCTGATCCATGCGCTCAATGATTATGGTGGCGCGTTAATCCTGATCAGCCATGACCAGCATCTGCTCGAAGCGTGTGTTGATCGTCTGTGGCTGGTAAACAATGGTTCCGTCAAGCCGTTCGATGGCGATCTTGAAGAATATCGCGCGCTCATTATTTCTGACAGTTCGATAAAGAAGAAAAGGGCAAGACCAGAAGACAGTATAGATGGCGAAGCGGTACCACAGCCCAGGGTCAAGGACAAAGCCGGACGCCGCAAGGAGCGCGCAAAATTGCGCGAACAACTGGCACCGTTGAAAAAACAGGTACTGAAGGCCGAAAACGATGTGGCCAAAATTACCGGAGAAATTGACGCACTGGATTTAAAGCTCGGTGACAGTTCACTTTATGCCAATGATCCAAAAAAAGCCGAAGACCTATCCAAATCACGTGGACTTCTGAT
>CAZVAZ010000371.1:0-2750 GCA_964625235.1 uncultured Hyphomicrobiales bacterium | reverse complement strand
TGACCAGACCTCGGCGCACGACCCGGCCAATGGTTATCTGCCGATTGGGTGGAGTGTGGGTGAGTGGGAGGACAGGCGCGTCAGTGACGCTGACGCAGTGGCTCTGGAGGCCAAAAAAGCGATTCTGATCCATGTCAGGGCCATGCTCGATTTTCAGGCCGCAGGCAGTGTGGTCGTGGATTACGGCAATAATATTCGCCAGGTGGCCAAAGACGAAGGCCTGGACAATGCCTTTGATTTTCCCGGTTTTGTTCCCGAATATATCAGGCCGCTGTTTTGTCGTGGCATCGGCCCTTTTCGCTGGGCAGCATTAAGCGGTAACCCGCAAGACATTTACAAAACAGACCAGCGCGTCAAGGAACTCATTCCCGATGACAAGCATTTGCACAACTGGCTCGATATGGCGCGTGAGCGCATACAGTTTCAGGGCCTGCCCGCGCGCATCTGCTGGGTTGGGCTGGGGGTGCGCGACAAACTCGGTCTCGCCTTCAACCAGATGGTTCGGGATGGTGAGCTGGAGGCGCCAATTGTCATTGGCCGCGATCATCTTGATTCAGGTTCCGTTGCCAGTCCCAACCGCGAAACCGAAGCCATGAAAGATGGCTCCGACACGGTCTCCGACTGGCCCTTGCTCAATGCCCTGCTCAATTGCGCCAGCGGGGCCACCTGGGTGTCCCTGCATCATGGCGGTGGTGTCGGCATGGGCTATTCACAACATTCCGGCATGGTGATTGTGGCTGACGGTACCAAAGAGGCCGATGAGCGCCTGGCCCGCGTTTTGTGGAATGACCCGGCAAGCGGCGTCATGCGCCATGTGGATGCGGGCTATGAGCTGGCCGAAGAATGCGCCCGCGAAAACAGGCTTAACTTGCCATCAACCGAATTTTAAAGCGAGTAACAATGACAGATTATCTTGAGAGTTACCGGGGAACGGTAAAGGCGTGGGAATGTGACCATGTAGAACATTTTACCGTGGCCTATTATTTTAAAAGTGCGGCTGCCGCCCAGTTGCGCCTGCTGCATGAGCTTGGGATTCATGCCAGCGACGACGATTTTCCAGCCACCACGCACATCTATACAAGGTTCCTAAAGGAGCTTCGCAAGGGCGACACTTATTTCATCAACAGCGGCGTGATTGAGGCAAAAGACGACGGTCTCGTTCTTGGCCACCGCATCATCAATGCGGACAGCCGTGAGGAATGCACCCTGATTGAAATGACCCTGGATTGTGGCGCAAACAAGAAAGTGTCAAAGGTTGACTGGCAGGTACCTGAAAAACGCGAGCAGGAGTCACCTGTACCGTCATCAAACTGGTCCATGACAGCAGCCGATGTGGTGTCTACAGCACCGCTGGACCTTCAGGGCAGATTGAGTGTTGAGGGCCTCGTGCATCTGTTTTCAGATGCCAGCGTTCAATCACAAATGCTGATTGGCATGACGCCGGCATACATGCGTGACAGCCGTATTGGTTTTTCCACCATGGAGTTTCGTTTCACCTTCCATGAGCCCGCACCACGCCCCGGGGATATGGTGGAAATCAGAAGTCAGATCACCAGATTAGGCGGCACATCTCTGGGCTTTGCCCACGGCCTGTGGAATGTCGGCACAGGGCGTTTACTCGCCACATTGACACAAGCCGGTGTCCATCTCGATCTCAACAAACGCCGACCCGCCCCCCTGCCGGATTTAATCCGGGGGCGGGCGAAAGAGTTGATGAAATAAAATTTCGCATTGTTTTTCATTGACATGGAAAAACCCTGAGAGTACCAACCATAAAGGTTGTTCAGCACATCCAATTGGGGACTTGTCTAATGGTAGGACGCCGGACTCTGACTCCGTAAGTCCAGGTTCGAATCCTGGGTCCCCAGCCAATGATTTCAATGGGTTAGAGCACTTCCCGAAAAGTGGGAACCGGTTTTCGGACAAGAAGTACGGTAAAACAAAGAGATTCAAACATCATTGGGATTATTTGAGTTTTTCAAACCCGGCGGTGAAACCCTTTAACGACATTGACATGACGAACTTGCGGCCGTTGCGGCCCTGGAAGATGATTTTCAACTGCTTGCCCTTTTTTAGTGATGCCAGTAATTTGTTGATGACACCAACCCGCGCAAACACCCCTTGCGGACTGCTGGTGAAAACCGTCAGCCGCCCGGGGTTTTGTTTGTCAATCTGAAACTGAATGCCTGAAGTCAGAGCCAGACCATGGGGCAGGCGCACGGTTGCCATATAAGGCGGTGTATTGGCTGTGGCTTGAACAGGGTGAATTGATACAGTAACAAACGCCTGGCGTGTTTTAGCCATGAGTATCGATTGCGACAGAACACAGGCAAGCTTTTTACTATTGGCCTGCGGCTGGCAGTTAACACCCCAGTTGGTGGAAACAAACTGCACTGCTTCGTTCGGCGCTTTTGGGCCGGGGTTTTTATCCGTTTCTTGCCCCAGCACATCTGAACCGAAGCCACTGAAAACCCCGGATACCAAAAACAGACCAGCCAGTATAACGCTGACGGTACGTAAAGACCTGTTGTGTGGCACTTGCGGGCGGGCGCGGCGCATAATCATCTGTCACTTATTCGTATAAAAGGATATTTAAAACCTGACCCTTATACTCTTTTTGCTTTTGAACCACCAGCTTTACCGAAGTTCTCCGGGCAGGTGGTGTTCAATGGTCTTTTGGATTTCCGCCTAAAAGTTGAAAATACCGCGCAGTTGGCCGACGGCCTTGTAGCCGCCATCAAAAGTTGACT
>CAZVAZ010000370.1:0-2756 GCA_964625235.1 uncultured Hyphomicrobiales bacterium | reverse complement strand
TGTATACTCATTTGCTTTGTTGATTTTAGAACCAAAGAGACCAGAAGTGAACGAAAAATCGAAATATTTTGACAGCATCCGGGTCAAGCCGGAAAAAGACCGTCTTAAATCCACCGCTGAACCGCTATGTGATGTCACCGGATGCCAGCAACCTGGCGTGCATCGAGCACCTAAGGCGCGCGGCCAGGATGGCCAGTATCATCAATTTTGTATGGCGCATGTGCGCGAATACAATAAATCTTTCAATTATTTCAAAGATATGTCGGATACCGATGTGGCTGATTATCAAAAATCCGCCCGCACCGGACATCGGCCTACCTGGTCTTTGGGCACCAACAGTGGGGCTGCCAGCCCCAATGACAAATCGGCTGACGGCCGAGGCAATCCAAAATTCGCCGATTCATTTGGCTTTTTTGGTGAAAAACATACCGATGGAAAATGGGACAAGCGGGAGAAACGTCAAATCCGCAATGCCGAACGCAAATCTCTGGCCACTCTTGGCCTCGATATTGATGTTAAGCCGTCGGAAGTGAAAGCGCAATTCAAGATGCTGGTGAAACGCCATCATCCTGATGCCAATGGCGGCGGGCAGGAATTCGAAGAAAAGCTGCGTGAAATAATTCAGGCTTATGACTATCTTAAATCATCGGGATTTTGCTAGAATCAACTGAAAATTTGAAATCCCGCCTTGCGTCTGAACAAATAATCCCTCAAAACTGACAGCCGCATTAATTCACCACCCCCCAAGCTGCCAATGCCCGGGAAAGAAAGACGAAAGACATGACGACACAAGCGTATGATGAAGCCACTTTGCCGGATATGAAAGTATCCGTAAATCAGGTCTTTGGCATTGATGCGGACCTTGAAGTGCCGGCGTATTCTGAAGCCAATGCCCATGTTCCCGATATTGATGAGGATTATCTCTTCAATCGCGAAACCACGCTGGCAATTCTGGCGGGCTTTGCCCACAATCGCCGGGTGATGATCCAGGGCTATCATGGTACCGGTAAATCAACCCATATCGAACAGGTGGCAGCGCGCCTCAACTGGCCTTGCGTACGCATCAATCTTGACAGCCATATCTCCCGCATTGATCTCATCGGCAAAGATGCCATTGTCATTCGCGATGGCCAGCAGGTAACCGAATTCCGCGAAGGTATTCTGCCATGGGCGCTGCAAACCAACACGGCCCTGGTGTTTGATGAGTATGACGCCGGCAGGCCTGATGTTATGTTTGTTATTCAACGCGTTCTGGAAGTTTCCGGCAAGCTGACGTTGCTGGATCAAAACAGGGTTATCCGCCCTCACCCGGCTTTTCGCCTGTTCTCAACCACCAACACCGTTGGCCTCGGCGATACCAGTGGTCTTTATCACGGTACCCAGCAAATCAACCAGGGGCAGATGGATCGCTGGTCGATTGTGGCGGTTTTGAATTATCTGCCGCACGATCAGGAAACCGCAATAATTCTGGCCAAGGCAAAGTCGTTTGATACTGACGAAGGCCGTGAGACCATTTCCAATATGGTACGGGTGGCTGATCTCACTCGCAATGCTTTCATGAATGGCGATATTTCCACTGTCATGAGCCCGCGCACAGTTTTAACCTGGGCTGAAAATACCGAAATTTTCAAAGATACCGGCTTTGCTTTCAGTCTGACCTTCCTTAACAAGTGCGATGAACTTGAGCGTGGCATGGTGGCTGAATTTTACCAGCGTTGTTTTGGTGAAGAGCTTAAAGAATCGAGCGCCACCATTCTGGCGAGCTAGGAGAGTTCATGGCGCGCGACATTGAAGGACCTGTCAACGCGTTTAAACACGCCTTGTCGCTAACCATGCGTGCGATTGCCGAAAATAGTGAACTTGAAGTGAGCTATGGCGGTGATCGCCCTCACCTTTCCGGCAATCAGGCCCAGCTTCCCAATATCGCACGCGATCTCAACCGGCGCAGTGTGGCGATTTTGCGCGGGCAATCTGATGCGATGGCTTTGCGCTGTGTCCAGCATGACAATTCCATTCATGATGCCCTTTTGCCCGAAGGCCCCAATGCGCGCGCATTGTTTGAAGCGGTTGAACAGGCGCGCATCGAGGCCATCGGGTCGTTGAAAATGCAAGGGTGCGCACAAAATCTCAACGCCGCGTTGGAAGATAAATACGCGACACCGGAAATGGCGCGGATTAAAACCCGCGAAGATGCACCTCTGGAAGATGCTGCCGCATTGATTATTCGCGAACGCCTTACCGGGGCGCCGCCACCGGAAAGTGCAGCAAAACTTGTTGATTTGTGGCGACCGTGGATTGAAAAAAAGGCTGGGGAAGAATTGCGTCAGCTTGACAATTTTACCGATGATCAAAAGCAATTTGCAAAATCCATCCGCGAACTCATTCAGGCCCTTGATATGGGCGATGAGCTGGGCGAGCCGCAGGAGCAAGATGATAGCGATGGACAAGACGGGTCTGAAGAACAAGGCCCCGATGATGAAAACCAGACCGGGGAAACCCAGGAAGACGAAAGTGCTGCAGCGGCTGAATGTGACGACAGTGATGGCGACGGTGAAGACGGTGAACAACAGGCAATGGATCTTGATGCCGAAGATCAACCCGAAGATGGTGAAACATCCGATATGCCGGAAGGACAACAGCCGTGGCGTCCCGACCTGCCGTTTTCCAATCAACCTGATCTGGAATACAGCGTTTTCACGCCGAAGTTTGACGAGGTTGTTCCAGCAAATGAGCTGTGCGATCCAGAAGAGCTGCAA
>CAZVAZ010000369.1:0-2757 GCA_964625235.1 uncultured Hyphomicrobiales bacterium | reverse complement strand
AAAGCAAAATGGCAAATATTCATCATGACCACAGGATGCAGGTAACCAGCCTGCCAAACCTGCTGACCTATGCCCGCATCCTGGCTGTTCCGGCCCTCGTCGCCACATTCTATTTTGACGGCATGACAGCGCGGTGGATTGCCTTGGGGATTTTTGTAATCGCCGGCATCACCGATTTCCTCGATGGCTACCTCGCCCGCGCACTCGACCAGCAATCATCGCTTGGCCGCATGCTCGATCCCATTGCGGACAAGCTCATCGTCGCATCCGCCCTGTTGATGCTGGCCAGTGACGATACAATCGCCGGATGGTCGCTAATCCCGGCAATTGTCATCCTGATGCGCGAGATACTCGTATCGGGCTTACGCGAGTTTCTCGCCGAACTGCAGATAAGCGTGCCTTCCAGTAGACTGGCAAAATGGAAAACCGCTGTCCAGATCATCTCAATCTGCTTCCTGCTCGCCGGTGACGCCGGTGAGACAATCATACCGGGAACCCTTGAAATCGGCATCTGGGGCTTATGGTTTGCCGCCATCATTACGCTGATAACCGGATACGAATATTTTCGCGCCGGCATCAAACATCTGCTGGAACAGGACTGATGAAAATACTCTATTTCGCCTGGGTAAGACAAAAAGCCGGAGTGTCAGAAGAAGATATCGACCTGCCACCGGAAATAAAAACCCTCAATGACCTGGTAAACTGGCTAAAAACCCGCGGCCCCGAATTCGAAGCAGCCTTCGCAAACACTAAATCAGTCCACGCCGCCATAGACCAGACCCACGCAACCCTCGATGCCCCCATTAAAGACGCCAAAGAAATAGCTTTCTTCCCGCCGGTTACCGGTGGATAAAGCAGAAAAACAAAACACTACCCCCGGCCCTCTCCGCACAGACCCCGTCATCTCCGCGCAGGCGGAGATCTTCTATCGGCATTTTAATGTACGTCCCATCCAATCAACCCCTCTCAATCCGTCATCCTCGCCGCTGGTATTATTTGGAAACGCGCAAAGGCCAGTGTTGGGTGCCATACCAATACCATCTGAGGAACCTGGCGATATCATTTTGAATGCCGAGCACTGCGGGGACTAAAATCAGCACCAGCGCGGTGGCCAAAGCCAGACCAAAGACTAAAGTAATCGCCATTGGCAGCAGGAACTGGGCCTGCAGGCTTTTTTCAAACAACAGCGGCGTTAAGCCACCGATGGTGGTCAGTGAGGTGAGCAGGACCGCACGCAGGCGATCGCGGGCGCCTCCTGGGGCTGCTTCGTCCATGGTTTCGCCTTCGCTCAGGCGTTTGTCTACCTGGACCACCAGAATAATCGAATCATTGACCAAAATTCCTGACAGGCCCAGCAGGCCGAAGAAGCTTAAGATGGTCATGGGAAAGTCCATAATCAAATGGCCGAAAATAGCCCCGACAAGGCCAAAGGGTATGACCAGCATTACAACCACCGGCTTGATATAGCTGCCAAACATCCAGGCCAGAATGATGTACATAAAGATAAGTGCGAGAATGATACCAATGAAGAGGTCGCCAAAGGTTTCCGTTCTTTCTTGTGATTTACCCTTGAAAGCATAATCAACACCAAATTTTGCAGCTATTTGTTCCAGACCTTGATCCTTGAGCGCGGCTTCAACCACAATGCTGGTGGTGACATCGGCATCTATGTCGGCGGTCACCGAAACAGAGGTTTTGCCTTCTTTGCGCTGGATCAGCGAAAATCCGGCTTTATCGCGCAGGTGCACAACTTCTGTCAGCGGCACTTCGATGCCTTGCGGGCTCCTGATGTAAAGCTCGCGCAGGGATTGTGAGCCTGCACCTATATTGTCCTCGAGCACGCGAATGGTGATTTCCTCATCTCCGCGGGCAAAACGTTTGGCGATGGCGCCTTCGAAGGCATTTCTCACCTGACGGCCAACAGACTGGGTGGTGAAGCCAAGGGCTGAGCCGCGCGGAGTGATTTCCAGCACTATTTCCTGTTTTCCATACGGCAGATCATCCGCGATGCCTGAAACACCGGGGTAGCGGCCCAGAAGTTCACGCAGTTCCAGAGCAGCGTTCTTCAAAACCGCGGGATCACCGCCACTGAGTTGTATATCGATGTCGCGGGCGGGCCACCGCGCCGTCCGATAATTGACAGACGTTCGACACCGGGAATTTGCGGCAAGGCCTTGCGCCATTCCTCGATGATTTTATTGGTGCGGACGCTGCGTTGCTCGGCGCGGGTCAATTGTACTTTTATGCGGGCAAAATTATCACCACGGCTTTGGCCAGACGTTCCAAGCGTGCTGTAAGTGGTGGCAACGAGTACCTCACCGTCTGGTGCCAGCGTATCGGTAACGCGGGTCAAGGAGGCTTCAATTTTGCCCAGGGCTTCGGCTGTGACTTCGCGCGGGGTTCCGGAGACAAAAACCACATCTGCCAGGATAATTTCGGGCTCAGGTGTGGGGAAAAACTGAAAAGTGACGCGGCCACTGGCCATCACTCCGATGGAAACAATTAATATGCCGATAGCTGTGGCCACTGTAGTGTAGCGCCAACGGAAACTGAGGGTGGAAATGCGGCCAAACCAATTGTCGCGAAAACCTTTAAAACCCCTGTCAAAGCTCACGCGAAACCTGCCCGGTTTTGAACTCATGCGCGACAGAGTGTGGCGCAAATGGCCCGGCAGTATAAAGAAACACTCCACCAGCGAGGCGATGAGAACGGCAATGACAACGGCTGGCAGGGCGGCAATAATATCGCCAATTATAC
>CAZVAZ010000368.1:0-2762 GCA_964625235.1 uncultured Hyphomicrobiales bacterium | reverse complement strand
TGCGGCCCGCCTGCTTTTGGTCCGGTGCCTGACAGTCCCTCGCCGCCAAAGGGCTGGACACCGACAACGGCGCCAATCTGGTCGCGATTGACGTAGAGGTTTCCGACTTTTACGCGATTTTGAATGTAATCAACGGTCGAGTTAATGCGGGTGTGCAGGCCTAGAGTGAGGCCAAAGCCCGAATTGTTTATGGCTTCACACACCTCGTTGAGCCTGTCGGCCTTATAGCGGATGAGATGCAGCACCGGGCCGAACACTTCCTGTTTTAGAGTGGAAAGTTCGTCGATTTCATATGCTGCCGGAGACACGAATGTTCCCTGTTGCGCATCCGGTGGCAACGGCAGGTCAATCAGGCATTTTCCAGTGCTGTTCATGCGGGTTTTGTGTTCCTCCAGACGGTTTTTTGCGTCCGTATCGATTACCGGGCCGACGTCGGTTGCATAATCCATGGGATCGCCAAGCTTAAGTTCTTCCATTGCCCCTTTGAGCATGGTGAATGTGCGTTCCGCCACATCGTCCTGCACAAACATCACGCGTGTTGCCGAACATCTTTGCCCGGCACTGTCGAAAGCAGAGCGCACCACGTCGCTCACTGCCTGTTCGGGCAGGGCTGAGCTATCGATGATCATGGCATTAATGCCGCCGGTCTCCGCAATCAACGGCAGGATTGCACCTTCACGATTGGCCAGAGCAATCTGGATTGCTCGGGCCGTCTGGTTGGAGCCGGTAAAAGCCACACCGGACACCAGCGGATGATTGATCAGTGCTGCACCAACAACATCTCCCCGGCCCGGCAGCAAACTGAGAACTTCTTCCGGCACACCGGCTTGATGCAATAATTTTACCGCTTTAAAGGCAATCAACGGCGTTTGTTCCGCCGGTTTTGCCACCACCGCATTTCCTGCAGCCAGAGCAGCCCCCACCTGGCCGGTAAAAATAGCCAGTGGAAAATTCCACGGCGAAATGCAAACAAACACGCCCCGGCCCGCCAGACGAATTTGATTGAGTTCACCGGTGGGCCCTGAAAGCTCATGGGGACCGTTGAATTCCTTGTCAGCAAGATGGGCATAATAGCGCAGAAAATCCACCGCTTCGCGTATGTCACCCAGTGCATTATCAAGGGTTTTACCGGCTTCTCCAATGAGCAGGGACATCAACTGAACCGTGTTTTCCTCAAACAAATCAGCGGCTCTTTCCAGAATCTGCGCCCGCGCCTTGCCGCCAAAAACATCCCACGACCACTGGGCATCAGCGCCGGTTTTGACTGCATGTGCCACCATGTTCTCATCCGCCTCAACCACGTGGCCAACTTCAATGCGATTATTGTGGGGACAGACAATTGCGCGAGCCTGACCTGCCGGTTTCATCCCGGTAACAAGCGGGTAAGCGGAAACCGGTTGCAATAATGCCTTTTCAATTTCCGCCACCAGGGGAAGGCGTATGGACCTGTCCCACAAGGCCATGCCTTTAGCGTTTTGCCGCAGCGGTTGCAGCAAATTTACCGGGGCGGGAATTTTCGGGTGCGGGTGCGTGGTGAGTGACGTTACACGTTTCACCGGGTTGCGAATAATCTCCGAAATCGGCGCATCATCATCAGCCAGCCGGTTGACGAACGAGGTATTGGCACCATTTTCCAGTAACCTGCGCACCAGATATGCCAGCAGGTCTTCATGACTGCCCACGGGTGCATAAATCCGGCAGGCAACCCCAAGCCGGTCTTCCCCAACCACTTCGTTGTATAGCGCTTCTCCCATACCGTGCAGGCGTTGAAACTCAAATTCACGATAGTCCCCCATCATCACCATAATGGCGGCAACGCTTTGGGCATTATGCGTGGCAAACTGGCAATAAAACCTGTCGCGATTGGCAATCATAAAGCGCGCGCAGGCAAAATAAGATACATCTGTTGCAGATTTGCGGGTAAAAACCGGATAGCTGTCGAGGCCTGCCTCCTGCGCCCATTTTATCTCACTGTCCCAATAAGCCCCCTTGACCAGTCGCACCGGAAAGCGCCTGCCGGTGGCGTCCCCAAGGAGCTTTAGCCAGTTCAAGACCGACAAGGCGCGGCGACCGTAAGCCTGAACGGCCAGGCCCAACCCGTCCCAACCTTCAAGCTCGGACATAGCTGCCAGCCGGGCAAACAGTTCAAGACTGATATCCAGCCGGTCGGCTTCTTCCGCATCGATAGTGAGGCCAATGTTGGCAGCCTTGGCCATCACACACAATTCGACCAGCCTTGGCAGCAGTTCTTCGATTAATCGCGCTTCTTTTGATGCTTCATAGCGCGGATGCAACGCTGATAATTTAACCGACAGGGAAGGTTTGCGAAAAATCGACAGATTGCCATCACCACTCGACTGACTCAAAGCTTCAAGCGCTGCTCTGTAGCTGCCGAAATATTTTTCTGCATCACCCTGCGTTTTGGCCGCCTCTCCCAGCATATCGTAAGAATGACTATAGCCTTTGGCTTCGCTTTTGGAGGCAACACCAAGGGCTTCTGTGATGGTTCGGCCAAGCACAAACTGCCGCCCCATGATGCGCATGGCATGGCGCATCGCCTGCCTGATAATCGGCTCGCCACTGCGGTGCACCAGCTTTTTAACGTAACCGAAAACATCGCCTCCCGCTTTGTCGTCCAGCTCAACCACCCGACCGGTGAGCATCAGCCCCCAGGTCGAGGCATTGACGAACAGGGACGACGACTGCCCCACATGTTCGCCCCAGTCACCAGAGCCGATTTTATCGGCAATCAGCTTATCAGC
>CAZVAZ010000367.1:0-2772 GCA_964625235.1 uncultured Hyphomicrobiales bacterium | reverse complement strand
TTCGGTAATATTGCCCCGGCCATCACCGAGAAAGACATTTTCCTTGCCCGCATCATAGGCCTCATGCAGGCCCTGAACCAGATCAAGCCAGTGATAATTTTTAACAGTCGGGTCAATTGATGAGGGCGGAATGCGGGTAACCGAGGCAATATGAACACGAAGGCCGCGTGCACGTTGCTCCTCATCGGCTATCCAGCCAAAGGGGATAACAAAGACGAAGAAATTGTTGATCGCATCGCGTGGATCGCGCGAAAAGGTCGGCGATACGCCGCGCGTCAGCACCATCTCCACATAGGCATCTTCCATCCCGCTACGCGCCACACATTGATGCAAAATTTGTTCAAGCCCGTCACGGTCAAACGGCAGCTTCATCCTGAGTTTCTCAACGCTCGCCATAAACCGGTCAAGGTGATGATCCAGCCGGAAAAACCGCGATTTCCACACGTGCACCACATCGTAAGTAGCATCTGAACGCAGCAACCCCCAGTCAAGCACTGAAATTTTCGCTTCGGAAATCGGCACAAATTCACCGTCTATGTAAGCAATCCCGGGTGGAAATTCGCCCATGATAAAAAACCCTTGCAACGTTTCTGTTTTATCGTCGACACTAGAGGAAAACAGGCTGAAAAGGCAACCCGCATCATGAACGATAAACCGGCTCAATCCGAAGGTGAAATCAACACGTCACAGCGACGTATCGCCTGGGCAAAAAAAACCCATGATGACCGCACCCGAACTCTCCTGGACAAAGATGCCAGATACTTTTTGCATCAATCCGTCTCCTCCCCCTGCCTCTCTGTTATTACCAAAGCAGAAGGAGCTTACATTGAGGATATGCAGGGGCGCCGATACCTCGATTTTCACGGTAACAACGTGCATCACATCGGCTATGGTCACCCGCGCCTTAAATCAGCCATTGCCGCACAGATGGATGATCTCCCCTTTGCGCCGCGGCGGTTTGCCTGTGAGCCAGCAGTCGATCTGGCTGAAAAACTGTGCGAAATTTCCCCCGGATCACTCTCCAAGGTTCTGTTTACCACCGGTGGATCTGACGCCATTGAAGTAGCCCTGAAACTCGCCCGTGCGGCCACCGGCCGTCACAAAACCATCTCTTTCTGGGATGCCTTTCACGGTGCGGGTTTTGGTGCATCTTCCGTGGGTGGCGAACAAATGTTTCGTTCGCACATCTTCGGCCCCCTGCTCACCGGCACCGAACATGTGGCCCCATTTGCCTGCTATCGCTGCCCCTATGGTTATCCAGATATTGATGGTCAGCCGCAACTTGAGCTGTGCAAAATGACCTGCGCCAATTTTGTCCGTTACGTTCTGGAAAAAGAAGGTGATGTTGCCGCTGTTATTGCCGAGCCTGCGCGTGCTGTGCCTTACCTGCCGCCGCCGGGGTTCTGGCGTGAGGTACGCAAGGCGTGCAACGATCACGGCGCCAAGCTGATATTCGATGAAATCCCCACCGGTCTGGGCAAAACCGGCAAGATGTTTGCGTGTGATCATGACGAGGTTGAACCTGATATTCTGGTGATGGGCAAGGCGCTTGGCGGTGGCATCATCCCCATTGCAGCAGTGCTGGCCCAGCCCGAGCTGGACATCGCCGGGGATTATGCCTTTGGCCATTACACCCACGAGAAAAACCCGGTGTCAGCGCGCGCAGCCCTCACCACAATCGAAATTATCGAAGAAGAAAATCTGGTGGAAAATGCCGCCACCATCGGAGCTTATGCACTTGATCGCCTCGGCTCCCTCAAGGATAAACACCCTTCAATCGGCGACATCCGCGGCCGCGGGTTTCTCATCGGTATTGACCTGGTTATGGACCGGACAGATAAAACCCCCGCCAATGACCTTGCCGAAGAGGTGTTTTACCGCTGCCTCGATCAAGGCCTGTCATTCAAAACCACCATGGGCAATGTTTTAACCCTGACACCGCCGCTGATAACCACCAAAAACCAGATGGATTTCGCCATTGATACGATTTCCCGATGCCTTGGTGAAGCTGAACGCCATCTTGGAATAAACTGATGGCAACAAAACTGAAAGCCGTGCGCACTGACAAAGAACTGGAATGCCCGCAAATCGATGAAGGCCTGCGAACCATGGGCTATGATCTGCATCTGCTGCCAGACAACGTGAGCGAAGATGAACTTGTAGCAGCAGTGGCGAACGCTGATCTTTTACTGATGTGTTACACGCCGATAACCGCACGTGTCATTAATGCTGCAACCAGACTTAAAGCCATTGTAAAATATGGCGTTGGCATTGATGCCATTGACATTGGAGCCGCAAAGGCCCGGAAAATACCGGTTGTCAACATCCCTGAATATGCCGAAGAAACTGTCGCCGAAGGTGCCTTTGCGCTAATGATAGCTCTGGCCAAGAAACTCACAGCAATTGATCGCGCCATGAAATCAAAAGGCTGGTTGTGGCCGGCATCACCCTGGTTAGGCTCGGACATCGCCGGCAAAACCGTAGGGCTGGTGGGTTGTGGCCGCATTGGCCGCTCGATGGCGCGCATGGCGGGCGCAGGATTTCGCGCAAAAGTCCTCGGCTATGACCCCCATGTGGATCAGGTCGCCATGCAAAATGCCGGCATTGAAAAACATGACGATCTTCGCAACATGCTCACTCGCTGTGATTTCGTCTCTATCCATTGTATACTCAACGCCCGGACGCATCACCTCATTGGCGCAAAAGAACTGGCCGCGATGAAGCCCTCAGCATTCCTCATTAATGTCTCACGCGGTGCTATTGTCGATGAAA
>CAZVAZ010000366.1:0-2784 GCA_964625235.1 uncultured Hyphomicrobiales bacterium | reverse complement strand
GATTTTCTCGATGGCGAAGAACCGGTCGACGACAGCATCTAACAACCGCGCAAAAACGCTTCAATCCTGCTGTTGCCCTGCGCTGCCAACCGGCCGCCAAAGGCGATAAACACGTGTGCGCCTCCGGGATAAATTGCGAGATCGGAAAGATTGTCCGCCGATGCCCAGCGGCTGGCCATGAACAGACTGTCATCGAGCAGAGGGTCTCTCGTGCCTATGGTGAAAAGGGCCGGGGGAAGATTTCCAAGATCGCCATGCAGGGGCGATATGTCCGGGTCAGCCAGCGAAAAACCATCGGGAATAAAATGTTCAACAAATGTTTCCATATCGCGGGTGTTTAAAATCAGTTTTTCCTCCCCCCACTGCCGCGCACTTGGTGTCAGCGCCAGATCATAACAGCCACACACCAGATTGGCGCCACAAAACGGCGAGATTGAATGTCTGTTACGCAGGCGCAACAAGGTAACCACAGCAAGATGGGCCCCGGCTGATTCACCGCCAATCAACAATCTTTCGGTGCCAAATCGCTGTTTTGCATTCTCAATCAGCCACAAAGCAGCCGCCTCGCAATCATCCGGCCCCGCCGGGTAGGGATGTTCGGGCGCAAGGCGATAATCAACACTTAACGTGGCAAGCCCGCATTGCGCCACCAGTTGCTCCATGCGCTCATCATGCTGGTCCGCTGCCCCCAGCACCCATCCCCCGCCATGAATATGCAGATATACCCCGGTGGGGTTTTCAGGAGAAATTATGCGGATATTGATTTTGCCCGCATTAGTATCAATTTCCTCATTAACCGCCCGCGGTGATTTTGGCGGCAGAGGAAAGGGCCCCAGACCCCGCGCCCGTTCTGCCCGCATCTGGGCAAGAGGCGTTAACCACTGGTCAGGTTGTGATGCCAGGCTTTCAAGAATGGTGTGGTTGATGGCCCTGGTTTCGGCACTGATGGCACTGGCGGAAAACACGGAAAGGTCAGGACTGAGCATTCGCGATACTATGCCATCGGCAGAAAAGTTTTCAAGTGATTATAGTCAGGAAAATTGGTCGTGGGGGGCAACTGACAGTTTGGGAGGGGGCCTTCGCCGTCAACCACCATCCCCACGTGGTTTGTACTAATTGCCAACGCGGGCGTTGACTTGGCGAAAATTGGGCAACATTGTGATTGTTGGAGCAAACAGACAGAAGTGCCATAAATGACCTATTCATGTTTTTCAGTTTCGATCAGCGATGCCATCGCTCATATTTCTCTCAAACGCGGTGATAAACTCAATACGATGACGCCGGAATTCTGGCGCGAACTTCCCGAAATCATTGGGAAAATTGATATCAATGCCTCAGCGCGTGTCATCGTACTGAGTGCTCAAGGCAGACATTTTTCGGCCGGGATGGACCTTGCAGCCTTTGCCGGACTGACGCCAGAAGAAGGCGAGGAAACCGGACGCGTACAGGCAAGATTGATGCGTTCCATAGAAAAGCTGCAACGCAGTTTCACCTGCCTGGAACAATCGCGCATACCTGTTGTGGTGGCAATTCAGGGCGCGTGTATTGGTGCCGGGCTGGATCTGGTCTGTGCTTGTGATATGCGTTTTTGCACCAATGATGCCTTTTTTACCATTCATGAAATCAACCTCGGTATGACAGCAGACGTGGGTACATTTCCTCGATTGACAAAACTGTTGCCTGATGGGCCGTTGCGCGAATTAGCCTATACCGGGCGAAAACTTGAAGCCTCTAAAGCCAGACACTTCGGGTTCGTTAATGAAACCTTTGACAGCCACGAGGAAATGATGGACGTGGTCATGCAAACAGCGCGCGAGATAGCCGCAAAATCTCCTTTAGCCATCTGGGGATCCAAGGAAATGATCACCTATGCCCGCGACCATACCACCGCTGACAGCCTGAAACACGTGGCAACCTGGCAGGCGGGTATGTTTCAGGAAGAAGATCTGCGTGAGGGCTTAAGCGCACAGATCGAAAAAAGAAAAGCTGAATTTGATGATCTGCTGGCAGATAAGGATTTATTCTAACAATGCTGGATACTGAAATTAAATCAACTCAACTGCCGTTGCACATGGTGCAGTCGAAACACGAAATTACTGTTTCAACAAATGGTCGCGAAATGATTGATGTAACCGACCTTTTGCAAAACTGGCTCCGTCATATTTCAGCCTGTGACGGCATGTTGACCATCTTTATTCGCCATACATCCGCATCTTTGACCATTCAGGAAAATGCTGATCCTGATGTTCAGTTCGATCTGCTTGATGCCCTGGACACTCTCGCCCCCGAACACGCTCCTTACCGGCACACAAGTGAAGGTAAAGATGATATGCCCGCCCACATCAAATCAGCCTTAACCGCAACCAGCCTTAACGTACCGGTTGATAATGGCGAACTGGGTCTGGGGATTTGGCAGGGAATTTATGTGATAGAACATCGCACCGCCTCACACCAGCGCAAGCTGTCGCTTCATTTTATCGGCGAGCTTGACGCTGGCTAAAGCGCATACCTTGAGGGATAGATAGTCCCAAGCCAGCCCTCTCCCCCGGCCCAACCACCCTACAGGGTACCATTATGGGTGGTTGGGTCGGGGGAGAGGGCTGGCTTGGAACGTATCCAAAAATACCTTAAAGGCTGCGCTGATCGCAGGATTTGTCGAATGGTCTGGCAGAATAAACAATCACGTTCTGGCGCGAAGTTACAAACAGGCTGAACCCGCGGCTGATACCACCAAGAAAATCTTTAAGAACGTTTGCTATTGTCATGTCACACCTCAAATCAGGG
>CAZVAZ010000365.1:0-2787 GCA_964625235.1 uncultured Hyphomicrobiales bacterium | reverse complement strand
CCGGGTTCGATCATAACCGATGTGGGCTCAGTCAAGCAGGCGGTGATTACGGCGATGGCGCCCCACGTGCCCGATGGCGTCCATTTTATTCCCGGTCATCCCATCGCTGGTACCGAACATTCCGGCCCACAATCAGGCTTTGCCACCCTGTTTGACGGCAGATGGTGTATTCTGACGCCCGTAGCGGGCACGGATACACAAGCCTTGCAGAAATTAACCGCCTTCTGGCAGGCATGTGGCAGTATGGTTGATACTATGGCACCGGGTCATCACGATCAGGTGCTGGCAATCACCAGCCACCTGCCCCAACTCATTGCGTATAATATCGTCGGAACGGTTGCCGAACTTGAAGAAGACACCCAATCGGAAGTTACCAAATTTTCGGCCAGCGGGTTTCGCGACTTCACGCGTCTGGCAGCGTCTGATCCGATAATGTGGCGCGATATCTGCATCGCCAACCGTGATGCAATTCTGGAAATGCTCGACCGGTTTACCGAAGACCTTACCAGTTTACGGCGCTCTATACGGCGCGGTGATGCCGACAGGCTACAGGAGCTCTTTACCAGCACCCGCGACATGCGACGCAAAATTGTCGAAGCTGGTCAGGATACGCCGGAAGCCGATTTTGGCCGTCATGTATCTGATGATAGCGCTAAAGATTGAGGGGCCTATTGATCAAACAATGGCTTTAAATTGGCAATTTTAAACGGTCCGAAATAGACTTTTCCTTTTCGTGCCTGTAAGGAAATTTTGACGCCGTCCGCACCGGCATTGCCGAGAAGACTGATTGCAGCCAGCCCCAGCTCTGCATCTTTTTCACGAATTTTACCGTTGGCAACCAACTCTTTGACCACAACGTCGAGACCAATCATTTTGGTCTTTAACACGCCTTGAACCCGGCCCAGATAATCCAGTTTGAACTGGCCTTTACCCTTTAATTTCAACGCGCCACTGGTGGCGTTAAATTCTGTAACCTGCGCCTCGCCATCGTTGGCCTTCCAGGCCTTGAGCCAGTCCAGCGCTTTGCCGGTGAGCTGATAGGGAGCATCCGAAAGCTTTACGCGCATCCTGACATCGTCAAGCCGGGCGCCTTTGTTCGATTGAAAATTTGCTGATCCCCCAACCAGAAAAAGATTTTTGACAACGCCGACAACCTCATAATCGCCAATCGGCTGGGAAACATCCGAGGTGGTGCGGATATTGATAACGGCCTCTTTTAGATCAGTTGCAATATCCTGTGGCGCACTTTGGTTGGAATAATCAACCAGCGTTCCGCTCAAATCGCGAATGACCACGGTTGTTTCCTTTAATACCTGATCTTGCAGGATCAGGCTTGAGGTGACCGTCCCGGCATTGCCGGAGAAAAGTTTTCTGACATCGACAACTTTGCCATCTGTAACGCGAATTTGGCCGGTGGTGAGTTCAAAGGGTCCATAAAGTTCACCAATAATGTGATTGAAATCATAAGCCCTGACAACCGCCACCAGACGCGAGGCCGTCAGAGTGATCTGGCCCGAGGGTGTTTGTCTGATGATCCTCAATCCAGTGCAATCCAGCAGGAACTTGAAAGGATAACCGCCAATGCTACGATCAGCGCAGGATATCTCAAGCCCCCTTGCCTTTTCGCGCGCCAGCACCTGATCGATTACCTCCATGGCCCTGGTTGAGGCTGTCAGCCAGTAAACCGACCAGCCAACGGCCAGAAACAATACCAGTATAAGCGGTGCAACAATTTGCCATGCCGGTTTTTTCCGGGGCATCAAGCGGGAAAATAATGAAGTCATATAAACGGGGCTGTTTTTTTGCTACCACACTTGCTATCAGTTAACCTGAAAATGTGAACTGACACAATCTGGACTATCATGCAGGATTTTTGGGTGTTTGGCTATGGATCGCTGATGTGGCGGCCGGGTTTTCCCTATGTGAAACGCCTCAACGCCCACCTCTATGGGATGCATCGCTCCTTATGCATATATTCAACCGTCCACCGTGGCACGCCACAAAAACCCGGGCTGGTACTGGGTCTTGATCGTGGCGGCTCGTGTCGTGGCATTGCCTATCAGGTGGCGTTAGAGAATGTAGAGGCGACCATCACCTATTTGCGAGCGCGCGAACAAGTGACAAAAATCTATCATGAAGTCACCCGGCCAATTCGAATACATGACAAATCCAACCGCGTGGTGCCGGCATTAATCTATATTGTTGATCGCAATCATGAGCAATATGCCGGTCGGTTAAGCCCGGAAGCCCAGGTTGAATTTGTCACCCAGGGTGTGGGGAAATCGGGACCAAACCCGGAGTATGTGCACAGCAGTGTAGAACATCTGAAGGAAATGGGTGTGCGTGACCGGCCGCTCGAAAGGCTCAATTCTTTGGTAAGGTCAAAAACTGATATTGGTGAAAAAGACTGCGGGTAAGGATTTTCGTGGCAAATGGTGAGGCTTGCTGTCAGTTTCTTCATCGGGCAGGTGCCGATTAGACAAATCAGTGGCAATTTTTTTAACAGCGTCATCACCCATGGCCATAAGATGAAAATGTTGCTCATTTGCCCCTTGATAGGTCCGCAAATGATCGATTTCACGCGGCGATAATTGTCCGACCTGGCCCACAAACAAAGCAAACCGCTCCCCATTAGGCTCATGACGCACAATCATAAGATTGGCACCGGCACAATGAAAATCCGCATCTATCGGAAAAACCGTGTGCAGATAACGCTCACCCGATGCCCCGAGCCAATAGTAAAAACGTTTGCCAAAATGGGCTTTCTTAACGCTGCGGGCAGGAGCA
>CAZVAZ010000364.1:0-2800 GCA_964625235.1 uncultured Hyphomicrobiales bacterium | reverse complement strand
GGCGGCATGTTGTCGAAAATCGAAAACGGTTCAACTTCGCCGTCACTGTCATCATTGCAAGCCTTGTCGCGCGCCCTGCATGTGCCGGTTACAGCTTTGTTCAAAGGCTACGAGCAAAGCCGGGAGGTTACTTTCGTCAAGGCCGGTGACGGGCTGGCAATTGAACGGCGCGGCACAAGGGCGGGACATCAATATGCGCTGCTTGGTCATGCGCCGCACAATGAGCTGACGATAGAGCCTTACCTGATAACGCTGCTGGATTCTTCAGATGTTTTTCCGGTGTTCCAGCATGAAGGGCTGGAATTTATTTATATGCTGGAAGGTGAAGTGGTCTATCGCCACGGCGAACAGACATTTTTTCTGCAGCCTGGTGATTCGCTGTTTTTTGACGCCGATGCACCGCACGGGCCCGAAGAAATGCGCAACCTGCCAATTCGCTATCTGTCAATTATTTCCTATCCGCGTGAGAAATAAAACTTGTTTCCTGTCGTTAAATTATTATTCCTGGTAGTTGATTTTTTGAAATACCGCTGTTAATGTAGAAACTGGATTTTTAGACGCACAAAAAGGAAAATGTCATGTGTGGCATCGTTGGTCTTTACCTGAAAAACAAAGAGTTGCACTCACAGCTGGGCGCGATGTTTGCGCCGATGTTGATTGAGATGACCGACCGTGGACCGGATTCTGCCGGGTTTGCCATTTATCGCAACCCGGTAAAGGAAAACCAGACCAAATTTACGCTTGCCAGCGATGATGCTGCTTTGGACTGGAAGGCATTGGACGGGGATATGGAAAAAGCGTTAAAGTGTGATGTGCAGATTGACGAGCAGGGCGATCATGCGGTGGTTATCACCGATGCGGATGCTGCAGAGCTGCGCAAGTGGCTGGCGCGCGAAAGGCCCAATGTGCGCATTGTCGGCTCAGGTCGTGCCATTGAGATATTCAAACAGACCGGTTTGCCAAAGGACGTCAGCGAACAGTTCAAACTTGGTGAGGCCCAAGGCAGCCACGCCATCGGTCACACCCGCATGGCGACCGAAAGTGCCGTGACGACCGCAGGCTCACATCCTTTTGCCACCGGGCTGGATGTCTGTCTGGTGCACAATGGCTCATTGTCAAACCACAATCGCCTGCGCCGCACGCTTGAACGTGAAGGCATTGTCTTTGATACGGATAATGACACCGAAGTTGCCGCCGGGTTCATGACCTGGAAATTGCAACAGGGTGCCACATTGCATGAAGCGCTGGAGGCCGGGCTGGATGAGCTGGATGGATTTTACACATTCTGTGTGGGGACGGCCGAAGGCTTTGCCGTGGTGCGTGACCCCATTGCCTGCAAGCATGCGGTGATGGCGGAGACTGACGACTGGGTGGCAATGGCAACAGAATATCGCGCCATTGCGCATCTTCCCGGCGCAGACAAATCCACCATCTGGGAACCTGAGCCGGCCAAAGTTTATACCTGGGGAGAGGCACGCGCGCATGGCTGAAATTGATGTGGCAGAAGTCGGGGTTCGCGGGGTCAATTCAACCCTGCACGGTTTGCCCGAAGGTACAAATGAAACTGACTGGGTGATCCATAACCCCCATGGTTATCATTCAATTGCCTGTGGGCTGGATGAGCATCTTAATGTCACAATCAAAGGCCACGTCGGGTTTTATTGCGGAGGTATGAACCAGTTGGCCGATATTACCGTTGAAGGTCACGCCGGAGTAGGGGTGGCGGAAAACATGATGTCGGGCAGTGTTCGGGTTAGCGGTAATGCTTCTGAATCCGCCGGTGCCACCGCCCATGGTGGCCTGCTGGTGATTAAGGGGGATGCTTCATCGCGCTGCGGTATATCGATGAAAGGCGTCGATATAGTCGTTGGCGGATCGGTCGGGCACATGTCGGCTTTTATGGCGCAATCGGGCCATCTGGTGGTCTGTGGCGATGCCGGTGACGCTCTGGGCGATTCGATTTATGAAGCGATTTTGTATGTACGTGGCAAAGTTGCCAGCCTCGGTGCCGATTGTATTGAAAAAGATATGACACCTGAACATCTGGCCAAACTGTCTGAGTTGCTGGAGGCTGCTGGCATTGTGGCTGATCCGGCCGAATTCCGGCGTTATGGCTCAGCGCGCAAGCTCTATAATTTCGATATTGATAATATTGACGCCTATTGAGGGTTCCAAAAATGGCTGCAGATATCCCCCATACACTCCCGCGCAAATCGGCGACGTTTGATGATTATACCTTGTCGGAAATCCGTCGTGCAGCCGCTACCGGAATTTATGATATTCGCGGTGGCGGGGCCAAGCGCCAATTGCCGCATTTTGACGATCTGCTGTTTCTTGGTGCCTCGATGTCGCGCTACCCGCTGGAAGGCTATCGTGAGAAATGCGAAACCCAGGTGGTGCTGGGTACACGCTTTGCCAAAAACCCGATTGTGCTCGATATTCCCATCACTATCGCGGGCATGAGCTTTGGCTCATTGTCGGCGCAGGCCAAGGAAGCTTTAGGCCGTGGCGCATCGCTTGCGGGCACATCGACCACAACCGGCGATGGCGGCATGACGCCGGAAGAACGTGGCCAGTCGAAAATGCTGGTCTATCAATATCTACCCTCGCGCTATGGTATGAACCCGGTTGATTTGCGCAAGGCTGATGCGATTGAAATTGTGGTGGGTCAAGGGGCCAAGCCCGGTGGCGGTGGTATGTTGCTGGGGCAGAAAATCTCTGACCGGGTGGCTGAAATGCGCAACCTGCCGATGGGCATTGACCAACGTTCCTCGTGCCGCCATCCCGACTGGACCGGGCC
>CAZVAZ010000363.1:0-2806 GCA_964625235.1 uncultured Hyphomicrobiales bacterium | reverse complement strand
TTTCGGTATTGGCGCGTTTGACGTCTGCGGGGAAATCAATCTCGGTCCAGGCCATGCCTGTGATATCTTCAAACGCGAAAGTGCCGCGTGGAGACGTCAGGAGAACGTCGCGGATGGTTTCTTCATAAGGCTCGTGGCGGCGGCCCTGACGGACATAGAGTTCAGTCTGCAGGATGATCTTTCTGGCCGCCTCGGCTGATAACTTGAAAAAACCCACTGATTCACCGCAAAAATCATAATCTGCGCTCAGCCATTTACGAAACTCAATAATCTCACCATTCCTAACGCACACTTTAACAGGCTCATCGCCTGGTTCGAAGCGGCGATCAATAAGCAGGCAGTTGAGGTGTTGTGAGTTGATAAGACATTCAAGCAGTTCTTCGCAGTAAAGAACATCAGCATCCATCAGCAGGATTGGAACTTCCTGACACAATTCTTTTCGCAGGGTCCACAAGGTGATAATGTTGCCTTCGTGATAATCTTTGTTGAGCACAGTTCGTACAAAATCCTGCGCGCCCAAAGCAACGATCTCCCGCTCAATTTCGTGGTGGTGATAACCAACCCCGAGCACTAACTCGCTAATGCCGAGTTTTCTGAGAGTTTCGATGTGATATTGCAGTAAAGTTTTGCCGCCAAAGCGCAACAAAATCTTCGGCAGTGGTTTCCCACCCGTGTTTCCAAGCCGATCGCCTACACCTGCCGCCAACATGACTGCCTTCACTCGTCCTCCTCCATTTTAGTAATCACCATAAAGCGCAAGAACCCGTGCTGATGCTGGCAAGCAGCATAGCATGCGGGTTTTGTCGCCGTGTTACCGGTTCGCATTTAATGAAACAATTGCAACAGTATAGTTGACTGCGCATCCTTTGGCTACCGGTCAATCAATAATTGAGGCAAAGCAGTAATTTAGAGCACTTCTCGATTGAAGGTATGGATGACGTTAGCTTAATCTGATTGTTGTGGGTACCCGCTCAACCCAAACCACGGTCTGGCTTTAATTCCCACATAACTGCCGGCAAATCCGGCAACAAGCCACAGCCAGCCGTGCAGGCTGCCTGAGGCTATGCCGCTGAAGAAGGCGCCGACGTTGCAGCCAAAGGCGAGGCGCGCACCGTAGCCCATGAGTATGCCGCCAATGGCGGCTGCCAGGAAAGAACGCAGGGGGATTTTTCTGGCCGCGCCGAATTTGCCGGATAATCCCGCAGCAATAGCGGCACCGACGATGATGCCGAAGTTCATGATTGAAGTGTCTTCTCCAAACAGAGAACCGGCGAGTGCCCGCGCCGGATAGGGCCAGGTCCAGAATTCCACTGTTGTCATATCAAAACCAACCGCACTCAATGCTTTCGCCCCCCACAGGGCAAAGCCAAAGGAGATGGTCCACGGGTGGCCGGAAATCATCAAAGTTGCCACATTCAGCAATGCCAGACCAAGTGCGCCCCAAACAAGCGGCCACGGGCCTTTAATGAGGCGTTGAGCAAGCGGGATTGCCGGTATGGTCGCAGCGGCAAGTTCCGAAATGTTACCATGGCGTTTGCGCTCGATGACAATGGTTGCAAGAACGATAGCTGCAAAAATCCCCATTTGTGCAGCTATCGTTCCGGCAACACCAAGCGTGTCAACCAGTGCCACCGAGCCAATATTGGGGGTGCTGAACCACCACGGAAGCTGGGCCGAGCCGATGACCGAGCCGATGATGAAAAAAACCAGCGTAATCACCATACGCGCCGAGCCGCCGCCAACCGTATAAAGCGTGCCTGAAGCGCAGCCATTGCCCAGTTGCATGCCAAATCCGAAAACCGCAGCCCCTACCAGCACCGACATGCCCACAGGCGCTATGGCACCGATGACGGGTTGTCCGAAAACACCGCCAGTCGCAATGACAGGCAGAAAAATGACAGTGGCCACCGCCAGCATTAACATTTGCGCTCGAATTCCCGCACCGCGTTGTTCGACAACCATTGAACGCCAGCCTGCCGTGAAGCCGAATGATGCGTGATAGAGCACAAAGCCTAAAGCTGCACCGATGACGTAAAGTGCTGATTTTTGACCGCTTACATCAGCGTAGATGAACAGAATTCCCGACACCAGAAGAGCGCCGGCCAAAACAATTACCGGGCGATTTGGTGCCGAAATTCCGGGAGAAATTTGAGCTGTAGTGGACATGTTTTAGATCCCATGAAAGTTGATAAGGGAATATGCCTTATTCAGACACATTCATCATCACACAGTTAGGTGAGCGAGGATTTATAACTTTTTGGGAGAGATTGGCATTAATTCGTAGCCAGAAGCTGCATCAGCGCCAATTCGGCGCGAGTGCGTCATCCAGCTGGATGGACAACACTCGCTGCCGGTTTTTTGTCTTTAGCAAAAGTCTTCAGCAATTTACGGGAAATTCTTTCGACCTCAGGTATTACTCAACAATCGTAATTTTCGATGCTGCTTCTTTACCGTTTCTGCCGGTTTCCAACTCGAATTGCACGCGTTGACCTTCGTTAAGGCTGGTCAACCCTGAGGCTTCAACCGCTGTAATATGAACAAAAGTGTCCTTGCCGCCTCCATCGGGTTCGATGAAGCCAAAACCTTTTGTCGGGTTGAACCATTTTACCGTGCCAGTAGCCATGTCTTTGTCCTTACGCATTTCCTGATCGTTAAAATCAGCACGGATTCTCTACTCAAACACGTGATGTTTGATTGTCAATCCATGCCAGATGCCTATGGAAGCCTCTCATTGATTTACAATGCCAACGCCGCCATTGACTAGTATCGGGTACAGGGATTTTGCCCATCCATCAAGTAATTTATC
>CAZVAZ010000362.1:0-2815 GCA_964625235.1 uncultured Hyphomicrobiales bacterium | reverse complement strand
TTGAGACGCACCCGTGTCGGACCCTTTTTCGAAGCCGACATAATTTCACTGGAAAAACTGGAAGAGTTGAGTCATATTGGCGCGCGCTGCCAAGAACTGGCGCACGTTATCCGGTCTGTTGAGACCGTGCTGGACGACATCCCGGCACTGGCCGTCAACGCATCGGACGCTGCAAGACTTAAATCAGGTCAGGCAGTCATTTTACGCGGACGTGATGCTCCCATACACAGTGGCACCGTTTTTGTCGCATCGAGCGGCACACCGGTGGCATTGGCCGAATTTCGGCAGGGAATGTTGCATCCAAAGCGTGTTTTTAATCTGGGCTGAGGCCCATAACGACGAATAGGAGTATACGATGTCGATTACTACTGAACGTAAATCGGAATTGATTAAAGAAAATGCCACCGGCAAGGGCGACACAGGGTCGCCGGAAATTCAGGTGGCTATTTTAACCGAACGTATCCGCAATTTGACGGAACATTTCAGAACACATAAAAAAGACAATCATTCGCGCCGTGGCCTGCTGAAAATGGTAAGCCAGCGTCGCCGTCTGCTTGATTATGTAAAGTCGAAAGACGTAAATCGCTATTCTGACCTGATCAAAAAACTCGGAATTCGCCGTTAGGTTTGATCAACATGGGGGGGTAGCGAATGCGGCATCCACATGTGTAAAGCGTTTAAGAGATTCGTGAAAGGTATCGGCAATGGAGCCGGCACCTGTTGGTCACCCTCAGTATTCACGCTCGTGCGAATCTTAATTGAAATTGAAGAGCCTTTTGAGGGTATTTGTAGGAAAAAACATGTTCAATATACATAGAGAAGAAATTATCTGGGGCGGACGTCCGCTGATCATTGAAACAGGTAAAATTGCCCGCCAGGCCGATGGCTGTGTGCTGGTGCAATATGGCGATACCACTGTTCTGGCCACAGCAACAGCTGCACGCCAACCAAAGCCGGGGCTGGATTTTTTCCCGCTCACTGTAAATTATCAGGAAAAAACTTATGCTGCCGGGAAAATCCCAGGCGGTTTTTTCAAACGTGAAGCCCGTCCAAGCGAAAAAGAAACGCTTGTATCCAGACTTATTGACCGCCCTATCCGGCCATTGTTTGCCAAGGGCTTTCAAAATGAAACCCAAGTGATTGCAACCGTCCTCAGTCACGATATGGAAAACGATCCTGATATTGTGGCACTGGTGGCTGTTTCGGCTGCCCTGACAATTTCCGGTATCCCGTTCATGGGGCCTATTGGTGCAGCGCGCGTTGGTTTTGCCAATGGCGAATACATCCTCAACCCAAGCATTGAAAGTGAAACCGAAAGCTCACTTGATCTGATTGTGGCTGGAACCCAGGATGCTGTCCTGATGGTTGAATCAGAAGCCAAGGAACTGCCTGAAGATGTGATGCTCGGTGCGGTCATGTTCGGACACAGGGAATGTCAGCCGGTGATTGATGCGATTATCAGCCTGGCAGAAAAATGTGCCAAAGAGCCGCGCCCGGTTGACGTGCCCGATCACAGCGAAATTGAAGGCCGTCTCAATGATCTGGTTGAGGCAAAAGTTCGCGATGCCTATGCTATTGCTGACAAGCAGGAGCGCCAGGAAGCGGTGGCAAGCGCACGTGATGAAGCCAAGCAGGCACTTGTGAATGAAGAGGATGCAGCTGCCACCGGTCAAATCGTTGGCAATGCTTTCAAGAAACTAGAAAAAGATGTTGTTCGCAATTCCATTCTCGATACCGGGAAACGAATTGACGGTCGTGACCTTGATACTGTTCGGCCAATCGTTTCCGAAGTTGGCCTATTGCCGCGTGCCCATGGTACCGCTCTGTTTACCCGCGGCGAAACGCAGGCCCTGGTGGTCACCACTTTGGGCACCAGTGATGATGAACAATTCATCGATGCGCTGGAAGGCACGTATAAGGAAACTTTCCTGCTGCATTATAACTTTCCGCCTTATTCGGTCGGCGAAGTGGGCCGAACCGGCTTTACCAGCCGTCGTGAAATCGGCCATGGCAAGCTCGCCTGGCGGGCCATGCGCGCTGTCTTGCCGAGCCGTGAAGAATTTCCCTATACCATTCGTATTGTCTCGGAAATTACTGAATCCAACGGCTCATCGTCGATGGCAACCGTTTGCGGCGCTTCACTGGCGATGATGGATGCCGGTGTGCCTTTGACCAGACCTGTTGCCGGTATTGCCATGGGATTGATCAAGGAAGATGATCGTTATGCGGTTCTGTCGGACATTTTAGGTGATGAAGATCACCTTGGTGACATGGACTTTAAAGTGGCGGGTACCGAAGAAGGTATCACTTCGCTGCAGATGGATATCAAGATCACCGGGATTACCGAAGAAATCATGCAGATTGCCCTCGATCAGGCCAAAGGCGGCCGGGTGCACATTCTGGGTGAGATGGCAAAAGCTCTAACCGAATCCCGCGAAGAGATGGGCGAATATGCACCACGCATCGAAACGCTTAAAATACCCGTGGATAAAATTCGCGAGGTTATTGGTACCGGCGGCAAGATTATCCGTCAGATCGTTGAAGAAACCGGTGCCAAAGTGAACATCACAGATGATGGCACCGTCAATATTTCTTCCAGTGATGCCAAGTCGATTGAAGCAGCAATCAAGTGGGTCAAAAGTATAACTGACGAACCTGAAGCCGGTGTTATTTATGATGGCGTGGTTGTTAAAGTTGTCGATTTTGGCGCTTTTGTGAACTTTTTCGGTCCCAAAGACGGGTTGGTTCATATTTCTCAACTTGCACCACAACGTGTTGGAAAAGTGACTGACATTGTCAATGAAGGTGATAAGGT
>CAZVAZ010000361.1:0-2821 GCA_964625235.1 uncultured Hyphomicrobiales bacterium | reverse complement strand
TTGCATCGGCCATTTTCAGCTGGCTGATTGCTTTTAATGTGGTCAATACCCAGAATAAATTTGTCTATACGGTTTATGATATTCTCAATCGATTGACCGAGCCGGCGCTGGCGCCAATCAGGAGATTTATACCCAACCTCGGTGGCCTGGATCTTTCTCCTATTATCCTGTTGCTGGCCTTGATTTTTGTGCAGAACTTTATCCGTTACGATTTACCCCTTCTTCTGTAGATTGCGTTTCAATATCCTAAAAAACGGGTATTTCAAGCAATCCAACTCATAATAAGCCAAATACAAACAGTGAGATTTGAACTCAGATACTCCAGAGGAAATTATCCCCATGGCAGATGATCCCAAAATAATAGACGGTAAGGCATATGCTGCAAACCTGCGATCCAAGATTGCCACTGCTTTAAGTGACCTCAAAAAGGATGAAAGCCTTGTGCCGGGTCTGGCGGTGGTTCTTGTTGGCGAAGACCCCGCCAGTCAGGTCTATGTGCGTAACAAGGCCAAACAAACGGTTGAAGTAGGGATGTTGTCGTTCGAACACCGGTTGTCTGATGATGCGAGTGAAGAAGAGGTTTTGAACCTGGTTGAGCAACTCAATCAGGACAGCCGGGTGCATGGAATTCTGGTGCAACTACCGCTGCCTGACCAAATTGATGCAAACAAGGTGATTGGCACGATTGATCCCGCCAAAGATGTGGATGGTTTCCACATTATCAATGCCGGTCTTCTGGCCACCGGGCAGGATGCGCTGGTGGCATGTACGCCGGTTGGCTGCGTTATGCTGGCCAAAGACAGGCTCGGTGACCTCAGTGGTGTCAATGCGGTTGTGGTCGGCCGGTCTAATATTGTCGGCAAGCCGGTGGCGCAGTTGCTGCTGAAGGAAAACTGTACGGTCACCATCGCGCATTCACGCACAAAAGACCTTGCCGGTCTGTGCCGCACAGCTGATCTTCTTATTGCCGCTGTGGGGCGGCCGGAAATGATCAAAGGCGATTGGATAAAGCCAGGTGCCTGCGTCATTGATGTGGGTATAAACCGCATTGAGACCGATGAGGGAAAAACCCGCCTGGTGGGTGATGTTGCATTCAAGGAAGCTTACGAAAATGCCGGGGCAATCACTCCGGTTCCCGGTGGTGTCGGCCCCATGACAATCGCGTGCCTGTTGTTCAATACGGTGCGTGCTGCGTGTGCATCAAACAACATAGATGTCCCGAAGATTTTGAAGTCATAAGTTTGGTTTTGAACCCATCTAATCCGTCATCCTCGGACTTGATCCGAGGATCCATTCCTCAATACTCTCGGCCAAAAGATAGAATTTTTGTTTTCGAAAGCTCAGCGCTATGGATCCCCGGGACAAGCCCGAGGATGACGAAAAGAAACTTACGAAATGCGACTGTTGCGTCTGGCGAGCAGGCGCAGGCGCAGGGCGTTGAGTTTGATAAAACCCTCTGCATCGCGGTGATCGTATGAGGTGGCACCTTCTTCGAATGTCACGAGGTCTTCATCATAGAGTGAGTAAGGCGAGCTGCGCCCGACTACGGTTGCGTTGCCTTTGTATAGTTTGAGCCGGACTGTGCCGGATACGAATTGGGAAGCGTGGTCTATGGCGGCCTGAAGCATCTCACGCTCAGGAGAAAACCATAAGCCGTTGTAAATCAGTTCGGCATAGCGCGGCATGAGTTCGTCTTTTTGGTGGGCGGCACCGCGATCAAGAGTGATGCTTTCAATGCCGCGATGGGCAATGAGCAAAATTGTACCGCCGGGTGTTTCATAGATACCTCTTGATTTCATGCCGACAAATCTGTTTTCGACCAGATCAAGACGACCGATCCCATTGGCACCTCCCAGTTCATTCAATCGCGTCAGGATAGTTGCGGGGCTTAGCTTTTTGCCGTCAATAGCAACAGCATCGCCTTTTTCAAATTCAATATCGATGTAGGTTGATTTGTCCGGTGCATCTTCAGGTGAAACCGAACGTTGATAGACAAATTCCGGCGCCTCATTTTCTGGATCTTCCAGGGCCTTGCCTTCAGAAGACGTATGCAGGAGATTGGCATCTACAGAAAATGGTGCTTCGCCGCGCTTGTCTTTTGGGATGGGGATTTGGTGTTCTTCGGCAAATTCCACCAGTTTTGTACGACTGGAAAGCTCCCATTCGCGCCACGGTGCGATAATGCGGATGTCGGGATTAAGTGCATAATAGGATAATTCAAACCGCACCTGGTCATTGCCCTTGCCGGTGGCACCGTGACATACGGCATCGGCTCCGGTAGCAGCTGCAATTTCGATCTGGCGTTTGGCAATCAGGGGCCGCGCAATCGAGGTGCCTAGAAGATAGACGCCCTCATAAACAGCATTGGCTCTGAACATGGGGAAAACATAATCGCGCACAAATTCTTCGCGCAGATCTTCAATATAGATTTCCTTGATGCCAAGCATCTCAGCCTTTTTGCGTGCGGGTTCCAGCTCCTCGCCCTGGCCTAAATCTGCGGTGAAGGTGACAACCTCGCAATTGTAGGTGGTTTTGAGCCACTTGAGTATAACTGACGTATCAAGGCCGCCGGAATAGGCGAGAACTACTTTTTTAACGGGTTTGTCTTGAGCCACCATTTAAAACTCCTGCAAAATGGGGGGTGAATGAATTGTCCGCACTATAGGCATGTTGCCCGCCCGCGCAATCATTACTTTTATGGGCAAAAAAGGTTTGAGGAAATGAAGATTACCGAAGTGTGTCGTGTTCAATCGAGTTCTCCTGATCCGTCATCCTCGGGCTTGACCCACTACTGTCCGGTTTAACATGCGCTTAGGTTCAA
>CAZVAZ010000360.1:0-2823 GCA_964625235.1 uncultured Hyphomicrobiales bacterium | reverse complement strand
TGGTAATCATGATTTTTTGTGTGGCTGTCAGACATTATGTCGCTCCTAGAGGTTAGCGCTGTATTTGAGTTTAGTTTGCATGGATCTGGTTAAATCTTTCCTGTTTTCCCGTTTTTCGCGGGCGCAGGAAGTTCAGTGGTTCTTATTTTCTCTTCCGTCTTCAGCGGAAAGAAAGTGTAGGAAAGTGTTATCTCTGAAACTCCGTCAAGATTCTTGTCGTTGACAATCTCGGGATCGATATAAAAACTCACCGGCATTTCAACACTTTCACCAGGTTCGAGGGTTTGTTTGGTAAAGCAGAAACACTGAATTTTGTTAAAATACTGACCGGCGGACAGAGGTGTTACATTGAAGGTGGAGGTGCCTGTCGTACGGGTCGTGCCAAGGTTTTGCGCCTTGTATTTGGCAAGATAGGTCTCCCCGATTTTTATGGTGATCTGCCGCTCAACAGGCTCAAACGACCAGCCCAGCTTTCGCGATGAATTGGCATCAAATCGCACATTAATTGTCTTGGACAACACATTTTCGGATGCCTGTTCAGCCACTTGAGTAGTCCCGCCGTAACCTGTGATCTGACAGAACAACCGGTAAAGCGGCACAGCTGCATATGCCGCACCTATCATGCTCAAGGCCAACGCCCCACTCGCCAGAGCAACTTTTAAATTGCTTTTTTGATTGTTCGCGCTCACGCCCATTTCAGTGATGTTGCTATTGTGATCCATAGTTACATGTTCCGCCTGGTTCCAAAGTTCCGGTCAAAAGGGCCTGAGGGCAACGTTGCCACTCAGTTTTACAACGGTAACAACAAACACCAGCACCAAGAAGGCAACCAGCGCTATGGCCATTGCCTTTGATCGTGACTTCCTGCTGCGTATCTGTTGTTCGCTCAACTGCATCAGATCCACCCCAGGGTCCAGTTTGAGCCAAGCCCCAGACCCTGCTCGAGCAACAATACCGTAAAGATAAGAAAAAGATGAAGAATTGAAAAACTGAAAAGTTTTTTGGCCATTGTATCAGCTGGTTTTCCTTCGCGAATTCTATATGTCTGATAGGCCAGCCACAGGAAAAAAAGGCCTGAGACTGCAGCAAACACCAAATAGAGACCGGCGGCGAAACCTAAAAATACCGGGGCAAAGGTTGCCGCCACATAGGCGATTGAATAGAGCAATATCTGACGCCGGGTTTCATCGGTTCCAGCTACAACCGGTAACATGGGAACGTCGACATCGCGATAGTCTTTCAGGCGATAAAGCGACAGCGCCCAGAAATGCGGCGGCGTCCACAGGAATATGATCATGAACAGTGCCACACTTTCAACACTGATGGTTCCGGTCACCGCAACCCAGCCAATCATGGGAGGAAAAGCGCCCGCAGCACCACCGATAACAATGTTATGGGGTGTGCGTCGTTTAAGCCACATGGTGTAAATGAAAACGTAAAAGGCAATGGTCACAGCCAGCAAGGCTGCGGCGGGCCAATTGACCATCAAACCCAGCATCACAACGGAAGTAACTGATAAAAAGATACCAAAGCCCAGGGCTTCACCGGGGGCTATACGACCCATGGGGATTGGTCGCGAGGCGGTTCTGCGCATGCGGCCATCAATGTCTGCATCATACCACATGTTAAGGGCACCAGAGGCTCCGGCACCAACGGCAATCGCCAATATGGCGGCAAAAGCCAGCACCGGATGTATTTGCCCTGGTGCTATCACCAACCCGACAAAGGCGGTAAAGACGACCAGGGACATAACACGGGGCTTCATCAGTGCGAAAAAATCTGACGCTGTTCCCAATCCACCATCGCTCGCGCGGGGAGGCTGTGAAAAATCCACTCCTGCATCAGCCATTAATCCCCTCCTCGCGATTTCAGTTTCATATCTCTACCTTAGCTCTATTTAATTTTCGGCAGAGTATTGAACTGATGGAATGGTGGTGGCGATGACAATGTCCATTCCAGCGTGGTCGCGCCTTCGCCCCAGGGATTGTCAGCAGCTTTTACTTTTTTCGAAAACGCGTGATAGACCCCATAGAGGAAGATTAAAACACCAAGTGCAGAGAGGTAAGACCCCAGGGAGGAAACATAGTTCCAGCCGGCATAGGCATCAGGATAATCTGCAATACGGCGTGGCATCCCGGCCAGCCCGAGGAAATGCTGGGGGAAGAACGTGATATTCACACCAACAAAAGTTACCCAGAAATGCAATTTGCCGATAAATTCCGAATACATATAACCGGACATTTTCGGAAACCAGTAATACCAGCCGGCAAAAATGGCAAACACCGCTCCCAATGACAGCACATAATGGAAATGAGCCACCACATAGTAGGTGTCCTGCAGGGAGCGATCAACACCGGCATTGGCGAGAACCACACCGGTCACGCCACCGACGGTAAACAGGAAGATAAAGCCGATTGCCCAGACCATCGGGGTTTTAAACTGAATGGAGCCGCCCCACATGGTCGCAATCCAGGAGAATACCTTGACCCCGGTCGGCACCGCGATAACCATTGTCGCGGCAACGAAGTAGGCTTGCGTATCAACGTCCAGCCCAACCGTATACATGTGATGGGCCCAGACGATGAAGCCGACCACACCGATAGCCACCATGGCATAGGCCATTCCGAGATAGCCAAAAATCGGTTTGTTGGAAAACGTTGAGATAATGTGACTGATCAGGCCGAAACCGGGAAGGATCAGGATGTAGACTTCGGGATGGCCGAAGAACCAGAACAGATGCTGGTAGAGCACCGGATCCCCGCCACCGGCAGGATCAAAGAAGGTTGTGCCGAAATTACGGTCGGTCAGCAACATGGTGATGGC
>CAZVAZ010000359.1:0-2828 GCA_964625235.1 uncultured Hyphomicrobiales bacterium | reverse complement strand
CACATCGAAAGCAAACCCAACTCCGGCACCCTGGTTGAAATCACCTTCCCCACCGCCCGGGTTTTAGCCGAATAAATTCAAGGAGTAGTCTGGAGATGACCGAGGCTGGCAACAAAACCGTGGTTGTTACCGGAGCAACCAGCGGCATCGGGCTGGCGCTGATTTCTCAATTGCGCGACGCGGGCTATTTGCCCATCCTCACCGGGCGTAATGGTGAAAAAGTGACCACACTGGCCGCCAGCCACAAGGTGCCTGGCTATTGCCTTGATGTGGCGGATGCGCAAGCCATCTCAAACGTCAGCGCACAGATTGAGGCCGAGCACGGGCCCATATGGGGTCTGGTCAATAATGCCGGTATCTGGCTTGAAGGCGAATTTGCCGATTATTCAGCTAAAGATATTAAGGCTGTCATCGATACCAATACTCTTGGCACCATCATGATGACCCATGCGGTCCTGCCCGCCATGCAATCAAGCGGCAGCGGGGCCATTATCAACGTGGTCTCGACCGGGGCTTTGTACACGCGCAAGATGATCAGCATCTATTCCGCCAGCAAATGGGCCATCCGCGGCTTTACCGGCTGCCTCGAAGCCGAATGCGCGCCCAAAGGCGTGCGCATCATGGGGTTTTATCCCGGTAAGGTAAACTCAAACATGTATGAAACCGCAGGCATCGACCGCAATCTGGATGTCGCCATGACGCCGGAGCAAGCGGCTGCCATGATTGTCACCATGCTAAGCGACGAGAACATGGTGTGGGGGCAGGTTTCCGGGCGCTCGATTGAGGATTACGGGTAGGTTTTCCCCTGATTCTTCCCTTCTCCCTTTGCGGGAGAAGGGGAAGTTTCTCCTTTAGGGGATGGTATTTGTTGCGGTTATTCTGCCTTCCTGGCGACAATAAACACTGATGTTCCCTTGCCTGGTGGTTGCCATTGATGCTCGATTTCAAAACCGGCATTGGCGAAGGCTTCTTCCAGTTGTTTGATGGTGAATATTTGCGGTGTCAGGCCTAATAATCTCATAAACGGTACGATGAACCTGAAGTACGGCATAGTGTCCTCGATACAGGCCGTACTGGTGACAAAAACGCCGCCGGGTTTGAGTATTCCGTGAGCCTTGACGATGGCGTCGCGCCAGTTGTCGAGCAGATGCAGGATACTGTGTCCCATAACAGCGTCCATGGATTGATCGGAAATTTTTAAATCATCCATGCTGATGCGCTGAAACGTGATGTTTTCGACGTTTTGTGCATCCGCTTTGGCTTGCGCGATTTCAATCATTTTTGCTGAAAAATCTGTGGCCAGAATATGTTTGACGAAAGGTGCATGAGCGATTGCGGTTGACCCGGTGCCGCAACCAAATTCCAGCATCTTCATTTGCGGCTGAAGATACTCGCGGGTGATCTGCAGTTTTTTCTGGTATGCCGCCTCATCGCCAATTGGTTGTCTGGCGTAGCGTTTTGCAATCCGGTTCCAAAAGAACGAACTTGCCATGGTCTTTTCCTGTATGTTTTTGGGTTTACGGCGAAATTTTTATTTCGATAGCCGTCACGGTGTTATTCATTTACCCGTATCGGATAACCTAATATGGTGCGTCCTTGAGGAAATCAAGAGCCCCGCACCGGAACGACAAGAAAACCCATGTCGACACAGATGTTAGTTAAAACCGAACCTGAACGGCTTTGGGGCATTGGCGCCGCTATTGTGTCAATGCTGGTGGCAGCACCAGTGGTGGCGATTGCGGTTCTGGCTTTATTTCCGGCTGAGAATATCTGGCCGCATCTTGTTGCAACCGTGCTTCCCGGCTATGTGAGTACCACGCTGATTTTGATGATTGGCGTTGGTGTTTCAACATTTATTATCGGCACCGGCACCGCCTGGCTGGTGACCACCTGCCGCTTTCCCGGGCGCTCGGTGTTGCAATGGGCGTTGTTAATCCCGCTGGCGATGCCAACCTATATTATTGCCTATACGTACGTCGATCTGTTTGAATATTCCGGCGTGGTGCAGACGGCCTTGCGCACAGCTTTTGGCTGGACAAGTGTCAGGGATTACTGGTTCCCGGAAATCCGCTCCCTGCCCGGGGCAATCTTCGTTATGTCATTTGTGCTTTACCCGTATGTCTACCTGACGTCGCGGGCAACTTTTTCACGCCAGTCCGCGGGCTTTCTTGAAGTCAGCAGAACGCTTGGCCGCGGGCCCTGGGGGGCGTTTTATTCGGTCGCCCTGCCGATGGCGCGACCGGCCATTGTCATTGGCGTCACACTGGCGATGATGGAGACCCTCAATGATATAGGTGCGGTTGAGTTTTTTGGTGTCAACACCTTGACCGTGGGCATTTACGTTACCTGGCTTGGCCGCAGCAATCTGGGTGGGGCGGCACAGATTGCCACCGTCATGCTGGCTTTTGTTTTTCTGCTGATCTGGCTTGAGCGCGCCGCCAGACGCCATCAGAAATTTCACGACACCTCGTCAAAACAACGCCCGCCGCACCCGGTGCAATTGTCGGGTGCGCGCAAGTGGCTGGTTACTTTTGCATGCGCTCTGCCACTCCTGTTTGGCTTTGTAATTCCGGCAATCGTGCTGGTTGATGCTTCCCTGGTTTTTTATGAAGACGCGCTTGATGGCAGGTATCTGCAATATGTCTCGAACAGTTTACTGCTGGCGTCAACGGCGGCGATAACAGCGGTTGTGGTTGGCTGCTTTTTGGCCTATGCCCACCGTCTTTCGCGCAGTCGTGTGGTGCAGTTTGCCATCCGCTTTTCCAGCATCGGTTATGCTGTTCCCGGTGCGGTTCTGGGTATTGGCATTTTGATACCACTGGCCAGTC
>CAZVAZ010000358.1:0-2842 GCA_964625235.1 uncultured Hyphomicrobiales bacterium | reverse complement strand
ATATTGATTTTCGGGGTGATTTTGCGCTGGCTGCCGACATTTGGACGCGGCGAGGTGGTTGATCTGGGCTGGTGGACGACGGGGCTGCTTACGGCTTCCGGTCTCAAAGCCATAATACTGCCGGCGATTACCCTTGGTATTTTTCAAATGACGCTGATCATGCGCCTTGTGCGTGCTGAAATGATGGAGGTGTTGCGCACTGACTTTATCAAATTTGGTCGCGCCCGGGGTTTGAGTGACCGCTCCCTGCAGTTTCGCCATGCCTTGAAAAATACCCTGATACCGGTGATTACCATTACCGGGCTTCAGGTCGGCTCGATCATCGCCTTTGCCATTATTACCGAAAGTGTATTCCAGTGGCCGGGCATGGGGCTGTTGTTTATTCAGGCCATCGGCAATGCCGATATACCGATCATGGCTGCGTATCTCGTGTTGATTGCGTTTATTTTTGTCTTGATCAATCTTGTGGTTGATATTCTGTATTTTGTGGTTGATCCGCGTTTGCGATCTTCGTCTGAGAGTGGCAGTGAATAATCAGGATCAGGAGGTGGAACGCGGTTTCGTAGCGGACTTTTTTTTCCGCATTGGCGACAGCGACCTTTGGTATTCCTTCTGGAGTACACCCATAGCCGTCGGCTCTGCGGCCCTGTCTTTAATCCTCATTGTCGGGGCGGGTTTTGCGCCTTTCATCGCACCCTACAATCCCTTTGATCTCGCCACCCTTGATTTATTTGATTCAAACCTGCCACCGACATGGCAAGACGGTGGTGATCCGCGTTACTGGTTTGGTACTGATGATCAGGGCCGTGATATTCTGTCGGCTGTGCTTTATGGCTCGAGAATTTCGCTGATTGTGGGGTTTGCCTCTGTTGCCCTGTCGCTTGTGGTGGGTGTTGGCCTCGGGCTGGTTTCCGGCTATCTCGGCGGGCGTGTTGATGCGGTTATCATGCGGATTGCCGATGTTCAGCTTTCCTTTCCGGCAATCCTGATAGCCCTGCTTGTCGATGGTGTGGTGCGCAATATCATGCCTAAGGAAGTGCATGAGGAATTGGCACTTTATGTCATCATTTTTGCCATCGCCATTTCCGGCTGGGTGCAATATGCCCGCACCGTGCGTTCTTCGGTGATGGCGGAAAAGGTCAAGGAATATGTTCAGGCCGGGCAGGTTATTGGATTAGGCTCGTGGGCGATAATGTGGCGGCACATTCTGCCCAATATTCTGGGACCGGTCTTTGTTATTGCAACGCTGCACCTGGCGTTAGCCATTATCACCGAGGCGACGTTGAGTTTTCTCGGTGTCGGCCTGCCACCGACCACGCCGTCTTTGGGTACTCTCATTCGTATTGGTAATGAATATCTGTTTTCAGGCGAATGGTGGATCACTATTTTCCCCGGAGCAGCACTTGTTCTGATCGCGCTTTCCGTCAACCTGTTTGGTGACTGGCTGCGCGATGCCATTAACCCGAAACTGCTTTAGGTCTCCCGATGTCACAATTATTTATTGATAACATCACTGTTGAATTTCCCGGCCGCAAGGGCGATTTTATTGCGGTTGAAAGTGTGACGCTTGATTTACAGGCGGGTGAAATACTCGGTGTTGTGGGCGAATCCGGTGCCGGAAAATCAACCGTGGGCAATGCGGTTATCGGCCTGCTGCAAAAACCCGGCCGGATGATACAGGGGCAAATTCTCCTTGATGGTGAGCGCATTGATGATCTTGATGACAATCTGATGCGGGCCTTGCGGGGCAAACGCATCGGCATGATCTTTCAGGACCCGTTGACCTCACTGAACCCGCTGGAAACCGTGGCCGAGCAATTGATTGAAACCATTGACCTGCATTTGAAGGTGGGTGTTGTAGCTGCGCGAAAGCGGGCGATTGAACTGTTGGAGCAGGTAGGTATCGACAATGCGGGCGTGCGGTGCGACCAATATCCGCACCAGTTTTCCGGCGTCATGCGCCAGCGTGTGGTCATTGCATTGGCGATATGTGCAGAGCCTGACGTTATCATCGCTGATGAGCCAACCACGGCGCTGGATGTTTCTGTTCAGGCGCAAATTCTCGATTTGATGCGCGGACTGTGCCGCGACCGTAATGTGGGTATGATCCTGATTACTCACGATATGGGCGTGATTGCGGAAGTGACTGACCGGGTTGCGGTGATGTATCGCGGCAGGCTGGTTGAACTGGGAAAAACAGCGCAGGTGCTGGGGCAACCCAAACACGATTACACCAAATCGCTGATTTCGGCAGTGCCTCGCTCTGATCGGCGAATAGACCGTTTTCCTCTGGTAACCTACATCGAAGATGTTGGTGAAATGCCCGATATTGACCTTGATGACCATTGGCTGGGCCAGGCCAAATCTTATGAAAAAAACGATGGTCCGCTATTGAAACTGACTGATTTGTCGATGCGGTTTATTACCCGGCATTCGATCTTTCCTTCCAAGCGGCAGTTTCTTACTGCTGTCGATAAAGTGTCGTTTGATATTGAGCACGGCGAGGTGTTCGGCATTGTCGGAGAAAGTGGTTCGGGTAAATCCACCATCGCGCGAATGATTACCGGTATTTACCAACCAACCGGGGGTAAAATTGAATTTGCCGGGCAGGATTTGACCGCCATGAAAACGGCGAAGGAAATCAACCCGTGGCGACGGCAGATGCAGATGGTGTTTCAGGACCCGTTCTCGTCCCTCAATGCCCGCATGCGTGTGGCTGATATTGTGGCTGAACCTATCAATTTTCACAAACAGGCCGCGTCAAAAGAAGAATGCCGGGAGATCGTTAATGACCTGCTGGAAATTGTCGGGCTGGGTAAAGTTGCCGCGCGTAAATTTCCCC
>CAZVAZ010000357.1:0-2874 GCA_964625235.1 uncultured Hyphomicrobiales bacterium | reverse complement strand
TAGGTCTGGGCCGATTCGCGGCGCTGTTTGATCATTTTCGCCAGAATTTCCAGAATATCACCATCATCGACCCCCTTGTCGCCATTACTCGCGCGTCCGGCAATCTCCCGGTCCTTGATTGCCGCACTTATTAAACGCAAAGTTGAAAGTCGCGTTTTTTGCTGCTCCTTAAGCGCTGTTTTCAAGGCGGCATTAATCTGATCGCGAAGGTGATCACTCATTTAGAAAATCCATTTACTGATATCGGGACCGGCACCATAGCCCATGTTACCGGGGGAGTGCAAATCTTCTGTCGCAACTTAAACTGTTGATTTTAATATATAAAATAATTAAATTTTATGTTGACGCCTAATTGCCACTTCATTAATGTCGGGAAAATTTGCGCGTTACTCATGTCCAGCATGGTAAGTCCCTGAATTTCATACGAATCTGCCAACTTGATGTATTGCCAACGCTATTATTCAATCACCGGAGCCTCGATAATGTCCCCGTCAGATATTGCAACAACGGATAAAGACCACCCCACAACGCCGTGGTGCGCGCGCACAATCACCGCCGTTCTGGTGCTGGAAGACGGCACCGTGATTGAAGGACAGGGGCTGGGCGCAACCGGTGACGCTGTGGGCGAAGTCTGTTTTAACACCGCCATGACCGGATATCAGGAAGTTCTCACTGATCCCTCTTATGCGGGACAAATCATCACCTTCACCTTCCCCCATGTCGGCAATGTCGGCACCAACGACGAAGACATTGAAACCTCCAGCCCCGCTGCCGCCTCCGGCGTTCGTGGTGCAGTTATGCGGGCGCAAGTTACCGCACCATCCAATTACCGTTCCGACAAAACCTTAGATAAATGGCTTGAACAGCGCAACATTATCGCCATTTGTGGCGTTGATACCCGCGCCCTGACCACCCATATCCGCAAAAGCGGCTACATCAATGCCGTCATCGCCCACGCAGCCGACGGCATATTTGATCTCGATGCCCTCAAACAAAAAGCCAAAGACTGGGCCGGGCTCGAAGGCATGGACATGGTGCCGGATGTCAGCACCACGCAGCAATTCACCTCGTCGCAAACCGGCTGGCAGTGGGAAAAGGGTTTCGGCCATCTGGACAACCCGAAATACCACGTCGTAGCCGTGGATTACGGCCTCAAGCGCACGATTTTACGCTGTCTTGCCAATGTCGGCTGCAAAGTCACCGTCGTTCCGGCAAACGCAAGCGCCGAAGAAATTTTCGCACACCAGCCCGACGGCATTTTCCTCGCCAACGGCCCCGGCGACCCTGAGGCCACCGGCATCTACGCCGTGCCTGAAATCAAAAAAATGATTACCGCCAACATCCCCATATTCGGCATCTGCCTCGGCCATCAGATGCTGGCACTGGCACTTGGAGCGAATACAAAAAAGATGCACCAGGGCCACCACGGCGCCAACCACCCGGTAAAAGACCACACCACCGGCAAGGTAGAAATCACCTCAATGAACCACGGCTTTGCCGTCGATGGCAAAAGCCTGCCGGAAGGCGTCACCCAAACCCACATCTCGCTGTTTGATGGCTCCAACTGCGGATTGGCAGTAGACGGAAAACCCATATTTTCCGTCCAATACCACCCCGAAGCCTCGCCGGGCCCGCAAGACAGCCACTATCTGTTTGAGCGCTTTGCAAGGTTGATGGAGGATGCCAGAGGCTAAGCGAGGCCTTTCTCATTCTTATTGAACCATAATCACGAGGCCGGAACCTATGGAGACCGAATTCACCCCGCTCGCTTCCCTTGGTGGAGGGGCACTTATTGGCCTGTCTGCTGTTATTTTGCTGGCGGCCAATGGGCGTATTGCAGGTATCAGCGGGATTATCTCCCGATTATTACCACCCATCAAAGATTTACCCGCAATGACACAGGGAATAGCCTTTGTCATCGGCCTGCTGATGGCGGCGCCTCTGTATCTCTTTGTCTCCGGAAACCTGCCCGTACAAACCATCTCAGACAATCTTCCGCTTCTGGCCATCGCCGGTGCGCTCGTCGGCTTTGGTGCAGCTCTTGGTAGCGGTTGCACCAGTGGCCACGGTGTTTGCGGGATTTCGCGTTTGTCACAACGCTCAATTGCCGCCACGCTAATCTTCATGGCTACCGCTATTGTCACTGTTTTTGTTTTGCGTCATATGGTTGAGGGTTAGCATCAATGAAAACCCTCATTGCATTAATTGCCGGTCTGGTTTTTGGTTTGGGCCTGATTATTTCAGGCATGGCAAATCCTGCCAAGGTACAAAACTTCCTCGATCTGTTCGGCATCTGGGATCCCAGCCTCGCCTTCGTTATGGGCGGCGCAATAGCCGTTACCATGCCAGGATACTGGCTCGTCCGCCAACGGCAAAAACCGTTTTTTGGCGATAGATTTGACCTGCCGAACAGAACTGATTTCGATTCACGCCTGATAGCTGGTGCCGCCATTTTTGGTGTTGGCTGGGGCTTAGGCGGTTTTTGTCCCGGCCCCGCTTTAACTGCATTACCGTTAGCCTCACCTGGAACATTAATTTTTGTGCCAGCAATGCTCATCGGCATGTGGGCGGTCAAATTCAGGAATGTCTGACTACAGGCAGCCCGGCGTGCCAGCCTGTCTTGTATTGAAACACTGTTGCGCATGGGTTCAAGAACTGATACACAGCTCGATTATTGGTCGAAAAGCCAATGATATTAATATTTTTCATCGGTTGAAGATGTGCCCACGGGTAATTTCTTTATAACCGATGGGTGTGGCAGCTTTGCTGGAATTATCGTGAAACCAGTTTAACTGCCCCATCCTCAATTCCAGATAACCGGATTTCATATACGTGACCAGGGCGACCCTTGCAGCATTTGCTGAACGACTTTCC
>CAZVAZ010000356.1:0-2877 GCA_964625235.1 uncultured Hyphomicrobiales bacterium | reverse complement strand
CGGTGGGACTGGAATTTACCGAAGTATCAGCCTCGTTGGATTCAAGTACCAGTTCTTCGGTAACGTTTGATCCAAAATGAAGATTTGAAATTTCTCCACCACTGTGCGAGACAGGTTTGGCACCTTCTTCAAACGGGGTGGTTACTTCTTCTGAGTTGCGTTTTTTCTTGTCTGACATAATACCGTTCCAATTGTCAAAGCCCTCCCAAGCCGACGATCTTCACACCAAATCCACTTAACCTCTGTGGTTTTCAGCTATATGGAATTGAGATCACGTATCAACCGGCCATCCTGCATCAACTGCCCGTTCCGGTCCAGACCACTCAACAGCACTCAGCATTGTCGAATGAAGACTAAAACACCCCTGGATCCTCCAATTCTAATGATGGAGCTGTATTCCAGTTCGCAGTTGGAACAATACTTAGCAGTAATTAATTAAATTGAGCTTAATTGACAAACCCCGGCATTTTTACTTGATACTGAACTTTGGGTGCTGTGCGGGAAGCTCAGGCGCCAATGGTGGCAGATCATTAACATCCGCCTGCGCTTCAACTTCGGCTTCCGGTTCTTCAGATCCTTTAAAATCCCCGTCTATATCACCTACGGTTTCCAGATCGTTGCGCGTCCACCAATACCAGAAGCCATGTGTCCGCAACCACCGCTCAACGCGGGCAAGATCATTCCACTCGCGCCCAAACCCGCGCGCCGAATTGATTCGCGCCAATTGTCCATCGACGTACACCAGCACCCCCCAGGCGTATGGATGCTTGTCCTGGTCACCAAATCCACCACCTTGTTGCTGGCGGTGAACACGATAAACCACAGGGTATTCCCCCAATCTCAAGGTCTCGCGCAAAAGGGATAAATCCGCCTGAGTAACAGTTGTGGTCACTCCCAGAGCTACATCTTGGGTCATGGTGTTGACATTCTTTCGTTGGTTGGCTACATCATGATACATGGTGTTGGAAATTATTTCAACACTTTAGGATTTATCAATGATGAGGAGATGCGGCAATGGCTCGCAAGATTAACGCTATGCCTAAAGGTTACCACACAGCAACACCTATGCTTGTGGTCAAAAACGCAAGCGCTGCGATTGAATATTATTCGTCAGTTTTCGGCGCAAAAGAATTGTCCAGAACGTATGCAGACGACGGTGTAACAATTTTACGCGCTGAATTGAAAATCGGAAATTCCATCATTCAGGTCAGCGATGAAATGCCCGCCTACGGCATTCTGTCACCGATCTCTTTGGGCGGCACAGCAACAGCCGTGCAGCTTTATCTTTCCAATATCGACAAAATCTGGCAGCGCGCTGTTGACGCTGAAATCACCATTATTCTGCCGCTTGAAGATACCTATTGGGGTGAGCGCACCGGCAAGATTATTGATGCTTTCGGTCACGTCTGGGTTTTAAGCCGCCAGACAGAGGTTTTGAGCCAGAAAGAAATCGCCAAACGTGCGCAAGCCTTATTTGGTGTCAATGAGCTGGATGAAACCACCTCAAAAATAGAACTGAATGAAGTCGTTCCCGTAATCGACCTGACTGCGGCAATCAGCACCGAAGTTGAAACAGGCGCTTCAGTTTCTGCGACCACGCACTAGACAAACGCAACTAAAACGCCGCCCCGCTCAACCTTGTGAAAGGATTTCATAATGGATAACACTGAACTTCAGACCAGACGCAACAATGCCATTCCGCAAGGCGTTGCAACAGCCACCGGTATTTTTGCCGATCGCGCCGAAAATGCCGAACTCTGGGATGTTGAGGGGCGGCGCTATATTGATTTTGCCGGTGGCATAGCCGTATTGAACACCGGTCATCGCCATCCGGTGGTGATGGAGCGCGTGCAGGCACAGATGCAGCGTTTCACCCATACAGCTTATCAGGTGGTGCCCTACGAGGCCTACGTTGAACTGGCCGAACGCCTCAACCAACTGGCGCCGGGCCCCACCCCTAAAAAGACTTTATTCCTGACAACCGGCGCTGAAGCAGTAGAAAATGCGGTTAAAATCGCCCGCGCCCACACCGGACGCCCGGCCATTATTGCTTTTTCCGGCTCTTTTCATGGCCGCACTTTATTGACCATGGGCCTCACCGGTAAAGTTACCCCCTACAAGGCAGGTTTTGGCCCCTTCCCGGCCGATATTTTTCACATCCCTTTTCCTATGAAAAACCATGGTGTCAGCGAAGACGATAGCCTGAAGGCACTTGAAACTCTCTTCAAGGTTGAAGTCGACCCGCAACGGGTTGCCGCTATCATCATCGAACCAGTACAGGGCGAAGGCGGATTTTACATAGCCTCGCCCAAATTTCTGCAAACGCTGCGCACAATTTGCGATAGCCACGGCATTATGTTGATTGTCGATGAAATTCAAACCGGTTTTGCCCGCACCGGCAAGACTTTTGCCGTCGAACATTCAGGCATTGAGCCTGACTTGATAACCGTGGCCAAGAGCCTCGCCGGTGGCTTTCCCTTGTCCGGTGTTATCGGCAAAGCAGAAATCATGGATGCGCCTGCCCCCGGCGGCCTTGGCGGCACCTATGGCGGCAACCCGATAAGCTGTGCTGCAGCTTTGGGTGTGCTTGAAGTTATCGAAACCGAAGACCTCAATACCAAAGCTCAACTTCTCGGTGAAAACATTGTCACCCGACTGACAAAAATTGCAGCACGCAATGATGTGCCACCAATTGGTGAGGTTCGAAATCTCGGTGCCATGATAGCCTTTGAGTTGATGACCGGCACAAATTCCGGCGAACCCGATGCCGACATGGCCAAAACCCTGTGCGCAACCGCATTGGACAATGGCCTTATCCTGCTTTCCTGTGGCATATATGGCAATACCATCCGTATTCTGGTGCCGCTGACAGCCTCA
>CAZVAZ010000355.1:0-2878 GCA_964625235.1 uncultured Hyphomicrobiales bacterium | reverse complement strand
ACAACTTCAAAATCCAGTCCCAGTGCTTCAACACGTTCTTCGTCAAACCCGCCCCAGGTTACCGGGCCGCCAAGATAACGCCCCTTGGGAGCGGTTTCAGGTACGGAAAACTCTTCGGCGCACTTGTTCAGCGCTTTCCAGTCAGGCAGGCCGGGGCAGCGCTCTTTCATGTAAGAGGGATACCACCATTCTTCGATGGCCTGCATGCCGGTTTCGCCCATGTTGACAACCTTGCCGCTTTCTGTCGCCTTGTCCATGGCTTCACGGCCCGTAGTTTCCCAGATTTCCATTGCCACTGTTAGGTCGCCGGATTTAAGACCGGCAAACTGGGCAATATAATCGGCCTGCACGTAAGAGATATTGAGACCGGCTTTCTTCATCACCTCGCCCATGATCTTGGTGGTGACAAGCTGACCGGTCCAGTCATGCAGCGTCAGTTTTATCGGGTCTTTTGAATCGGTGCCTGCCTGAGCGCCAAAGGGCACAAGAGCCGCCCCCGCCAGAGCCAGCACCCCGGTAATTGCCCCTAATAGTCTGGTTTTGTATCTCATAATCAAATTCCTCCCTGAGAATATTAAGTCCAGCAGTTTAATTTGGTTGTTTTATTGGCAAAAGTGTTGCCTTTGCACCCGTTGCTGTCAAGCAAAACTATCTAAAAATGTGGGTATTTGTGGTTTTGAGGAAGAAATTCTTTGTAATATGACTGTTTCTTCCTCTACAATGACAGAATTATGCAGCTTTCCAAACGACATTCTGAAATTCTGCGCATCCTGCGCGAAGACGGCACGTGTTCCATCATTGAGTTGAGCCAGCGCCTGTCGGTGTCGCTTGAGACCATCAGGCGCGATGTCAAACCACTGGCGCGAAGTGGTGAGATTTTAAAAATGCATGGCGCGGTAGCGCTGCCCTATCAAATGGGCGAAGCACCGTTTGAACGGCGCATGCGTGAAAATGCTGAAGCCAAAAGAGCCATTGCGCGACAGGCTGCAAGCCACATACAGGACGGCGATTCAGTGATGATGGACACGGGCACCACCACCAGTTTGCTGGCGCGTGAACTCCTGAAAAAACGCGGGCTTACCATTGTCACCAACTCGTCCGACATCGCCCGCACCCTTGCCACCGTCAACGGTGATACCGTGTTCATGGCCGGTGGGGAATTGCATGGTGATAATGGCGCAGCTTTTGGCCCAAGTGCGATAGAATTCATCCAGCGCTTTAAAGTGCACCACGCAATCATCTCCATCGGAGCTGTTGATATTGAAAACGGCATGATGGATTACCGTCTCGATGAAGCCGAGTTCGCCGCAACGGTTTTGTCACGCGGCGACAACGCCATGATCATCTCCGATCACACAAAATTCGGCCGCTCCGGCCTCGTCAAAGTCTGTGATTATTCCGACGTGGATATTCTGATAACCGACAAAGAGCCGGTCGGCGAATTCCTGGAAATTTTTGATCAACAGGAGATCAAGGTTGAGGTGGCAGAAACGTGAATTGAAGCCGGCGCATTAAATGGCTTTATCCTGGCTCAAATAACTCTGGCTGTCACGACGATTTCGATGAGGTCTTTACCGGCCAGATCGGCACCGACACAGGCCCTTTGCGGCCAGTTTTCTTCCTCGCCGATCCAGTCACACCACACTGCATCCATTTCTTCCTTGGTCGACATGTCAGTCAAATAGATTGTCGCCTGCAACAATCCGCTTTTGCCGCTTCCAGCTTCTTTGAGTATATCATCCAGAAATTTCAAAGCTGAGAGAGTTTGCTCCGCAACGCTGCTGGCTGAAGTGGTATCGGTTGCTACCGCGTATACGAGGCCATTGTATTGAACGGCAGTACACCGCCCTTTCGAGCCGCCAAAGAATTGTTTTTTCACCTATGCTACTCCTCTGTTGTGTCTTACGCCCCATCATCCATCAAAATCAGCAATCACCTGCAAAAAGCCGTCTGAAAATTTTTCCAGTTTGGATTTTCCCACACCGTGCACTTCGGCAAATTCGGTTTTATTGCCGGGTTGTTTTATTGCCATATCAATCAGCGTCTTGTCGGGGAAAATGACAAAAGCAGGCACGTTGCGTTCACGCGCGATACTCAGTCTCAGTTGTTTGAGCGCATTGAGCAGGTTGTTGTCGCGCTCTGACATATCTGCCATCGGTTTGGCTGTTTTTGCTGCCCTTGCCGGTTTGGTTTTACGCTTCATCACATCCTGGCGATACCAGAATTGCGCCTTGCCCTGCAACAGCTCCCAGCCCTTTTCACTCAGGTCTAAACCGCCATATCCTGCCACATCTATTTTGAGAAAATGCGCTGCTACCAGTTGCCGGATTATCGATTGCCATTCCGGTTTTTTGATGTCTTTGGCGACACCATAGCCTTGTAATCGATCATGTTTGAAGCTGCGAATTTTCTCCGTGTCCATGCCGCGAATAACATCAATCAGATGGACCGCGCCAAAGCGCTGGCCGGTGTCATTGGCCACCTGCAATAATTGCTGTGCCAGGATTGTCCCGTCAATCAAAGTGGGCGGGTTCTGGCACACGTCACAATTGCCGCACGGTTTTGTCTCATCGCCAAAGTAAGACAGCAGTGACTGGCGGCGACATTCCGGACTTTCACAAAAGGCAATCAGCGTGTCCAGACGTTTGTGTTCGCGGCGCTGGTGATCGCTGTCGGTGTTTTCCTGTTCGATAAATCGCCGGCGCGCAGCGATATCATCCATGCCGTAGAGCATAAAAGCATCAGCCGGTGCGCCATCGCGCCCGGCACGGCCTATTTCCTGATAATAGGCTTCCATGGTGGCGGGCAGATTGGTGTGAAAAACGTAGCGCACATCAGGTTTGTCAATGCCCATGCCAAAGGCGATGGTTGCCGCCAT
>CAZVAZ010000354.1:0-2883 GCA_964625235.1 uncultured Hyphomicrobiales bacterium | reverse complement strand
TTTAGTTAATACCTTTACGCTGCGCTTCGCCGGCGGCAGCAACGCGAGTTGTGGCTGGTGCTGCCTGCCTCATGGCGTCAATTTTGGCTTTTTGTTTTTTATAAAGCGCCAGCATTTTTCCGGTAAGCTGCCGCCCTGTTGGCACCTTGATACGCATCGGATTGACGGTTCTTCCATTCAGTTCCACTTGATAGTGTAAATGGTTGCCAGTTGAACGACCAGTGGAACCTACGTAGCCGACGATTTGACCCTGCCGGACTTTTTTACCCTTTCTGATCCCGGGACCATAACGCGACATGTGGGCATAAGAGGTTACGTAGCCGTTGGCATGGCGAATTTTGATATAATTTCCCAAACCGCGGCCACCGCCTTTTTTGATGACAACGCCATTGCCGGCGATTTTAATCGGTGTTCCACGCGGAGCAGCCAGATCAACTCCGGTATGCATCTTTTTGACCCGCAAAATTGGATGAAATCGCATGCCATACGCCGACGACAGCCGTGCACCTTCCACCGGGTTACGTATCAGGAATTTTTTCGCACTGCGTCCGCTGTCATCGTAATAATCGACAACATTGTCATCGCTGGTTTTGAAACGGTAAAAGTTCTTGGTATTACCACTGAGCGTTAAGGAACTGAACATCACGGTGTCAGGTTTTTTCCGCGATCGGGAGTTTCCATTGCCATAAAAAACTTCAAATGAATCTCCCACTCTGACTTCGCGTTGAAAATCAACGTCATAAGAGTGGATGCGCATCATATTGGCAATGATCTTATCTGGAATGCCCTGATTTCGCGCAGCGACATAAAGGCTCTTTTGAATCTTTGCCTGCGCCTGAAATTGTTCAATATCATCGCCTTCGGGAGCATCCTGCAAAAGTGTATAGTTACCATATTCATCACGAACGATGGTCAATCGTTTTTCAGGCCCAACGGCAACTTCGAGTGTTTCAGGCACCAGCACCTTTTTCCCACCTCTGGTGGCAGGGGCAAGTGCGAAGGTCACTTTCTGACCCTCTTTTAAAGAAGAGGATTTAAAATAGGGCTTCAAGGCTGCCACGATCGCGCGCGTATCGTCTTTAAAAGACCCCTTGTCGGTCAGAATATCAAACAGCGTATCACCGGCGGATACGGAAACAGTCAGGTACGGTATTTTCGTTTGCTTATTGACAGGTTCGCGTTTGGTGACACTGGTAATATTAGAATTGGCACTTCGCGGGCTGGCACCGGAGATGTTGAAACCGGTTGTATCGGAAGCATCTGGTAAAACTGTAGGCTTGCTGGATTGATACCCTAAAATACTTGAAACCCTGCCGCCAAGATCAATCACCCCAAGTGCTGCAGAATTCAATGATGCCTGTTTTCCTGAATGTGGAAATAAAGGTATATTTGCTTCAGCCCCTTCGGCGGTGCTTTTGACGGAGCTTGCCGCCTGGTTCAACAGGTTGGCATCTGCTTCAGTACGGCCAAAGGTCACAGCAACATTTGTGAACCGAGTACCGGGAGTTGCACCGTCTGTAAAATTTTTGCTGGCAATGACGGGAACGTCACCAATAAATAACTCGGTTTGATCGGCTTTGCTGTCAATCGTGCTTTTTTGCGGATTACGACTTGAAAGCCTGGTGTCCTGCCCGATTTTGGTGACGGCGATCTGGTTTCCGTCAAAGGTGAAGAAAAATGCCCCGCCAATAACCAGTGCGCCAAACAAACCGGCGACACTGGAAGTCATCAGCCAGCGATTTTTGAGCGATTGGTCGTGGGTAAAGGGAGAAATCTCGCCAGCAAAAGACGCTTCGAAACCAGAAACAGATCGAATAAAGGAGTTCTCTCCGGAGGCTCTCGTCCCCGCTTTTAATATTACCAGTTTTCTCAAAGCAATCCGTTCCTCGAATTCAACGAAAATCACCTAGGTTGAGCCCAATTACACCCAACCCAAAACGCACAATGCCAAGATGCCCCGCAATCACGGAAGTGTCAACAGGCGAACCGTTATCTGGTTTCAAAAAATACAGAAATTTTGATATAAAAAATTCGTTTTGTCAGTCCCGGATATGATTCATCAAAATTTACGACACGCCCGCAGCATTTCGTTCAACCTAACTGCCACGCTCTAAAGAGGAAAAATATGGCCGCAATATGATTGCCGCTAAAAATTATCAGCGTTTTTTACGAGTTTATAAATGATTTAGACGGTTTTGAAAAAGAGGTTAATCTGGTGGAGTGCAGCGGAAAATTCGAAGTTTCCAGCAATCCTCAAAATGCAAAACTGATCGAATAAACCAGAAAATCGAAATACTTTGCAATTTTGTAAAATACGCTGTTGACAGGGGGGGTAAAGAGGTCATATAACCCCGCCACGCAAACGAACACACCGGCTTCTGGCCAGCGGGTTTGTGAGCAAAAAATCCCCTAACGGGAAATTATGAGAACGGGTTTCAGAACTCATTGAAGTATCTGAGGCTGTTTTCGTGTCCTTGTTTGAGCCGATATATGGTTTGACAGGGACCTGGATATGTCGTCTAATACACGACTGTTCAGAGCTCTTTGACATTGTAAACATATAGAAAGAGAAACGTAGGCGGCGGAATCCTGGCGAGTTCGTTTTAGGTCTTCGGGCTTGATACGAACGCACAAGACTCTGGTAGTCTTACGTTTCTTCCAAATCGTAAAAATTGTAGTGATTTACGGCACTGTTAACAGCAATGTTTTCAGCACTGTAATGATCAACAGTATTTGTGTTTGGAACTCGTCAATTTTAAAATAGACGTCGAAGCGAAATGACCCCCTGGAATTTTTCTTCCGGGGAATAGACAGAATCAAATTTTTCAAACTTGAGAGTTTGATCCTGGCTCAGAACGAACGCTGGCGGCAGGCTTAACACAT
>CAZVAZ010000353.1:0-2888 GCA_964625235.1 uncultured Hyphomicrobiales bacterium | reverse complement strand
GGCCGATAACCAGGATCAGCTCAACGAGCGTTTCACCGCTTGGCTGGCTAAATAAGATACACATAAAAAAGACAAGGGCGGGTTTTTCCCGCCCTTGTCATCTATCTGGGGGAATTGCCAGCTTTGAGCATAGGTGGTGATTGACAATTTTGAAAGGCTAGGGCCCATGGTCGATGCGACCGTAGATAATTCCACTAAATCAGGTGGTCTTCTGACCGATGATGGCCAGTCGCTCAAGGCAAAACTGGCGCTGGCAACGCGCCGCAACAAGACCCGAGCCTTTCTGCTGGTTGCCCCTTTGCTTTTCTTTATTATTGTTACCTTTGTGTGGCCCATCGGGGTCATGTTATTCCGCAGCATCAACAGCCCTCAGTTCACAGAGGCCTTTTCTCAGACCGCCGTCGTCATTAAGGATTGGGACGGAGAAGGTCTTCCCAGCGAAGAGGTTTTTACAGCCTTCGTCGCTGACATGGTGCAGGCGCGAAAAGATCGCACCATCGGCAAGGCCGGAACCCGTATCAATTATGAATTACCGGGAACGCGCAGCCTGTTTACCGGCACGGCTCGAAAAGCCAAAAACCTCGAAGCTCCGTTCAAGAAATCTTTGATCGAGGTCAATGAAAAATGGGCAAATCCTGAAATCTGGGCAGCGGTAAAACGACTGTCGAGCCGTTATACTTTAAGTTTTTATCTGGCCTCTCTCGATCTCAAATATGACAAGTCCGGCGAGATCGTAGCGCAGGCTGAAGAACGGCAGATATATATAACCCTGTTTTTGCGAACATTCTGGATCAGCGGGCTGGTGATGTTATTCACCATCCTCCTGGGCTATCCTGTCGCCTATCTTTTGTCGGTCCTACCGCTTCGAACCAGCAATCTGTTGATGATTATGGTGTTGCTGCCGTTCTGGACCTCGCTCCTGGTGCGCACAACGGCATGGATAGCGCTGTTGCAACGAGAGGGCATTATCAATGACGTTTTGGTCTTTATCGGCATTATCTCTGATGAAAACCGCATTCAGATGATCTACAATCAGGCTGGTACAATTATTGCCATGACGCACATTCTACTACCCTTCATGGTGTTGCCGCTTTACAGTGTCATGAAGACCATACCACCGAGTTACATGCGCGCGGCGCGCTCTTTGGGAGCCACCCAGTTTACCGCTTATACACGGGTATATATGCCCCTGACCCTTCCCGGCATCGGTGCGGGTTCTGTTTTGGTGTTCATTTTATCGGTGGGGTATTACATCACCCCGGCGCTTGTGGGCGGTCGTACCGGAACGCTCATAAGCAACGTTATTGCCGGGCATATGCAGCAATCCCTTAACTGGGGGCTGGCAGCCGCTCTTGGCGCTTTATTGTTAGGCAGTGTGCTGGTGCTCTACTGGTTCTACAACAAGATTGTCGGCGTCGATAATATGAAATTCGGATAAGGCAAGGCTTAAGGAAAAACTCATGGCACTACCTCCATATGCAGGACCGGGCGAAACACTCTGGTATTACAGCTTCCGCTTTATCTGCGGGGCGATATTCCTGTTTTTGATTTTGCCCGTAATCATCGTGATTCCTCTGTCGTTCAACATCGAGCCTTATTTTACCTTCACCACCGGCATGTTAACGTTTGATCCGGCTGCCTTTTCCCTGCGCTGGTATCAGGATATTTTCCAAAATGGCATGGCTGATCCCAAGCAGGCGTTTGGCTGGAACTGGATTGCTGACAGCTGGAACAATGCCCAATGGGTCCATTCAACCAAAAACAGCTTCTTTATCGCTATTATTGTCACCATTCTGGCGACCACTTTAGGCACTCTTGCAGCGCTGGGATTGAGCCAGTCCAACCTGCCCTACCGTGGTGCCATCATGGGGATTTTGATTTCGCCGATGATTGTACCGTTAATCATCACGGCTGCGGGCATGTATTTCTTTTATTCTGATATTGGGCTGGCCCAGACTTTTCCGGGGATTATTCTGGCTCACACCGCTTTGGGCACGCCATTTGTGGTGATTACTGTAACCGCCACAATGATCAGTTTTGACAAGAGCCTTATTCGCGCCGGCGCCAACCTGGGTGCGCCGCCACACACAGTGTTTTTCAAAGTTATCATGCCGCTGATTTTACCAGGGGTTATCTCCGGCGGCCTGTTTGCTTTCATCACATCGTTTGATGAAGTGGTGGCGGTTTTGTTCCTGGCGGGCTTTGAACAACGCACAATTCCACGCCAGATGTGGTCCGGAATTCGCGAACAGATCAGTCCGACAATTCTTGCAGTGGCGACAATCCTCGTCTTTATCTCAATCTGCCTGCTGACAATGGTTGAAATCCTGCGGCGGCGGTCTGAAAAATTAAGAGGTATTACACCGGCATAAAGCCTGCGAGGTGCGCAATCATGCATGATGATAAATCCGGTTTAGATACGCATGATCACAACTTGTGGAGCCACGCGCGTTACTGGTTCCGGTCTTTTTTTGCCGGTTTTGTTTTTCTGGCAATCCTCATTGCCGGCCCCGCCAGAACCGAATTCGCCTCGCCCGCTGTTGGCGCTCAGGACATTGTTGATCTCGCTCTCGTTTTAGCCGTTGACAGTTCCTACAGCGTTGATACGACCGAGTACCGGTTGCAGATGGAGGGGTTGGCATCGGCCTTTTTAACCCGCGAAGTTATTGACGCCATTAAAAACGGCCCCAGCGGCCGCATTGCAGTTTCCGTGGTGCAGTGGTCAGACCTCAAAAGCCAGGTTGTCGTCATTCCCTGGACAATTATTTCAGATGAAAAATCTGCAGCTGATTTATCCTCCCGCATCAGCCAGACCCAGCGCCAGACTGCATCGGGTGGCACCTCAATTACAACAATGATCAAAAAGGGTGCGGCCATGCTGTCGAACC
>CAZVAZ010000352.1:0-2894 GCA_964625235.1 uncultured Hyphomicrobiales bacterium | reverse complement strand
CGGTGGGGAAGGTGATTTCAACCAGGGTGCCGGAGTTGGGTTTGCTTTCGATGTGAAAGCGTGCGCGGTTGGCTTCCGTCAGGGCCTTGGTCAGCGGCAAGCCCAAGCCGGTGCCAGCGGTGCTGCCGGTTGAAGACGTGGTAATCTGCCGGAACGGTTCGAGGGCGTAATTGATGTCTTTTTTGCTCATGCCGATACCGGTATCGCGCACGGAGATTTTCACTTCGCCGGTTTCCTCCAAAGAAGATGAGACAATAACCTGGCCACCGCCTTTGGTGAACTTGATGGCGTTCGATAACAGGTTCAGCACAATCTGCCGGCAAGAGCGCTCATCCGCCACCACGTTGGGCAAATCTGAATTCAGGGAATTGCGAATGACGATACGTTCACGGTTGGCGTCATTTTGCAGGGAACTGACCGATTTGAGATGATTTCATTGAGGTCCACCGATGTGAAATTAAGCTCAAGTTTACCGGCCTCGACTTTCGATAAGTCGAGTAAATCGTTAATCAGGCTGAGAAGATGTTTACCGCTGGAATGAATATCATTAACGTAGCCGCGATAGCGATCATTCTTCAACTCGCCAAACTGCTCCTGTGCCATCACTTCAGAAAACCCGATAATCGAATTCAGCGGTGTGCGCAATTCATGACTGATTTTGGCGAGAAACTCTGATTTTTGCGTACTCGCGCGCTCGGCAACATCAATCGCCTGCTTGAGATTTTCTTCAGCTTTTTTCCATTGCGTCATATCGCGCATGACAGCACAAAACCTGGAGGGGTTGCCGTCGGGCATCTTGCCGATGGTCAAAAACAACGGTATATGACCACCTTTGTTTTCAACGGCGACAACTTCGCGGCCATCATTAAAAACAGTGGCAAGGCTGTTGTCGCTCAGGCCGGAAAGATAATCCTCAACTGCAATTTTACTTTTCGCCGTCAGCAGGTCGGTAAATTTTTGCCCGACAACCTCAGCCTTGTCGCGACCGAAAATGGCTTGCGCACTTTTGTTGAGGGTTACAATTTTACCGTCTTCATCCAGCGTCGCAATGCCATCGGTGGCCGTGTCCAGGATGGTGTGCAGTTCTGCCTCGCGCGAGTGTGAGGCCAAAAGCTCATCTGATATCGCTGCGGGCACATCGGGTGCAGGTGCTTTCTCGCTCAAAATCATCTGCACCGCAAAGCCATCATCAACGGATAACGGGCTCAAGGCGCAACTCATGCTGATTTCAGAGCCGTCCTGTTTTTTGCCGGTTAAATCGAGTGATCGCTCAGTTTTGCCAACGCCGGCAACTTCATCGTCAAATTCGGATTGCCAGTCAAACAGTCTGACCCGTTCAGCTGGAAACAGATTGAGCAGATTGGGATCGCTGTCCATATCACCTGAGCTGTCAAAGCCAAACAGGTTTGCCGTAGCTTTATTGGCATAGAGAATATGAAAATTGCGATGGATCAGATAACACAGCGGAGCCTCATCAAGCGCTGATTTTAAAGCTGAAATCAAATCATGCCCGCTACTTTCAGCGCGCTGGTTCAAAACCTCATCATTGAGGCTTTCGCTTGTGTCCCGGGGATGAGAAAGTTCATGGCCCAGATCACGAAACGCCTGTTCTTCTTCCGCTGTTAATTCCAGGTGCGATGTCGGCAAAACAGTCTCGTCCACAGGTGCTTCTTCAACAGCAGCACCCATGTCAACAGCGCGGCCATAGCCTTTGAACCCGGCAAATTTTCCACTTGCGGTCTTTACCGGCTCGGCGGAAAATTCAATTTTTACTGCCCCAAGGACACTGCCCTGTTTGGTCGGCCACAGAACTGTTTCACGCCAGGGTTTGCGGGCATCAATGGAAGCGTCAATCCTGCCGTCAAAATCAATACCATACGTATCGCTGATATTAACCCATGTCCGGCCCAGCAAATCTTTGTGAGAAACACCAATGAGGGAGGAGATACCTTCGCTGATTTCAATCAGGCGCGAGCGCTGATCCATTTTCCAGGTGAAATCAGCCTGTGGTTTTCGGCCCGCATCAACCGGAGCTTCGTCGGGTTCAGGTGTTGCAGCCTTAAACCTGGCTTCAGCGCGTGAAACCGGCGTTGCCATGCGCGGCGGCTCAGCCGACACAGATTGTGTGGTATCCATGAAAGTTACAACAAACGCCGGACTGCTGGCGCTGGTCAGTGTCAGGCGTTTGGCATGAAGGCGGTAGGTGCGCGGTCCAAACCGGGTCTGGACCTTGTGCAGAACACTGTGATCCGATGTCGCCATGACGGTATCAACAAAACGCCGGGCATGGTGTTCACCGCCAAGCCAATAGCTCAAGGCAACAGGTGCGCCGTCACTGTCTGAGGTCGAAAATGCGCCAAAAACATCCCTGGCAACCGCGTTTTGATGCAGCAACTGGCCATTGCCGGTAAATGTGGCGATAACCTGGGGCAGGGCGTCGGTAAGTTCAAAGGCTTCAAAAGACGCATCCGCACCAATCTCAATGGGCATATCAACCAGGATAAACAGGCCGCGACGTCCGTCCGACAGCTCAAGTGGTGTAATTCTGGTGGCAATTCTGGCAATGGCACCTTGATAGGGCAGGGGAATGTGAACCTTTACAGGTGTATTACCAACAACCGCACCAAGTGCTTGCGCCACATCTCCGTTTGCACCAAACCACCGGTCCGGTAACGTCCGGGCATCCGGCTCGCCCCAGAAGGAGGCCGCGCGATCATTGCCCCACGAAATCCGCTTGAAATCCGGATCCCAGATCCAGGCTGGCGCATCGCCCTTGTGATAGAGCGCCTTTAACTCATTACTTAAATTTTCTGACACAACCTTACAACCAGCGCTGCCGACGCTGTTTTCCCTTAGAGTTCAGTTTTGGCCACCCCGAATTATATTGTTATGGT
>CAZVAZ010000351.1:0-2897 GCA_964625235.1 uncultured Hyphomicrobiales bacterium | reverse complement strand
TTTCAACCATCTGCATTTCTGCGATAAGTTGATCATTGCGGGCATGGGCGACGGTCTCCAGGCGGGTTTCAAGCTCATCAAAGCGATTGTCCCAGACTGTGGCGTTTTGCTTCAGTTCAAGAATTTTGGCATTGAGGATTTCCGTTTCCGATTGTTTCGGAATTGCCGCACGTTCTCTATGTGTCCTTATCTGTGTGGCTATCTGGGAAAACCCCAACAACAAAAAGGCTGCGATCAAGCCCAGCTCTATATTTGTGAAAACTTTGGACCACCACAGAACACCACCCGCAATTGCGCTAACAGACAACGTGCCAAAAAACACCAGGACAGATTTCATTTGTTTCCTCATGCAGTTTAAAAACCCTGATACAACAATTGACTTAAGGGGCCTTAATAGAACCCGGTTTTTTTCTTAAGGGTCAAAGTCAACCCAAGTTATTGACAATTGGTTAACCATAAACACTTTATTAACCATAAATTGACGTTGCCCAGAGGTAATTTTACCCCCTGCGCGGTTGGGCAGCCGAACCGGGAAGCTAAAAATAAACTGCTTGTAAGGTCTGTGCAACTCTGAAAAGCCATCAGGTGCCGGTTATATAACATCATATTTTTTGGCACCGAAGTGCAAAAACCCGCCCTTTTTCCCCCTGCTTTCACCCCTTATGGTTAACGCCGGAGACACTAATTGTCTTGACATGGCCGGTCTGGTTTCCTATGTCACCTGCATCAGTTGGCACTCGTAAGCCAAGAGTGCTAACAAGCCATTCGGCAACTGATGAAAAACACGAAAGTCTGGGTAATTTCGGCAAATCGATTTTACTCATCCAATCCATCTTTGAGGAGCATAGTAGCATGAAGTTTCGTCCTCTCCACGACCGTGTGCTTGTACGCCGGGTCGACGAAGACACAAAGACTGCCGGAGGGATTATCATTCCCGATACGGCACAGGAAAAACCATCTGAAGGTGAAATCATTTCCGTGGGCTCAGGCGCACGCGGTGAAGATGGTTCCATTCAGGCACTTGATGTTAAAAAGGGCGATCGCGTTCTTTTTGGCAAATGGTCAGGCACTGAAATCAGGGTTGACGGCGAAGAGCTGTTGATCATGAAAGAGTCCGACATCATGGGTGTTATCGAAAAGTAATTGCTTGATCGATGAATTCGATTTTGCAGTTTTTTATTTGTGCCATTCACTCCCGCGAAATACCGGGAAGTGGAGTATTGAGGAGGTTCAATAATTAATATGGCAGCTAAAGAAGTTAAATTTGGTGCAGAAGCCCGCGAGAAAATGTTACGCGGCGTAGACATCCTGGCCAGTGCGGTCAGGGTTACACTTGGTCCCAAGGGCCGTAACGTTATCATCGACAAATCTTTCGGCGCTCCACGCTCAACTAAAGACGGCGTGACAGTGGCTAAAGAAATCGAGTTGGAAGATAAATTTGAAAATATGGGCGCACAGATGCTGCGCGAAGTTGCTTCAAAAACCAACGACGAAGCCGGTGACGGCACAACAACAGCCACCATTCTGGCTCATGCTATTGTTCGCGAAGGCACGAAAGCAGTTGCTGCGGGTATGAACCCGATGGACGTGCGCCGCGGCATTGAAGAAGCGGTTAAAACAGCCGTCGCTGATCTTGAAAAGCGCTCGAAGAAAGTTAAAACCAACGAAGAAGTTGCCCAGATTGGCACAATCTCGGCAAATGGCGACAGTGATGTCGGCAACATGATTGCTGAAGCCATGCAGCGTGTTGGCAATGAAGGTGTTATCTCGGTTGAAGAAGCAAAAAGCCTTGATAGTGAATTGACTGTCGTTGAAGGCATGCAGTTTGATCGTGGCTATCTGTCACCTTACTTCATCACCAATGCCGACAAGATGATTGCTGATCTTGAAGATCCTTACATTCTTCTGCATGAAAAGAAGCTTTCAAACCTGCAGGCAATGCTGCCAATCCTTGAAGCTGTTGTACAATCAAGCCGCCCGCTGCTCATCATCGCTGAAGATGTTGAAGGTGAAGCACTGGCAACGCTTGTTGTTAACAAGCTGCGCGGTGGCCTGAAAATTGCTGCTGTTAAAGCACCTGGTTTTGGTGATCGCCGCAAAGCGATGCTTGAAGATATCGCTGTTTTGACCGGTGGTCAGGTGATTTCTGAAGACCTTGGTATCAAGCTGGAAAATGTTACTCTTGATATGCTGGGTACAGCCAAGAAAGTCCAGATCACCAAGGAAGAAACCACAATCGTTGATGGCGCTGGCAAAAAGGGCGAAATCCAAGCCCGTGTCAGCCAGATCCGCGCTCAGGTTGAAGACACAACTTCTGACTACGACCGTGAAAAACTGCAGGAACGTCTGGCCAAGCTGGCTGGCGGTGTTGCCGTTCTCAAAGTCGGTGGTGCTACCGAAGTTGAAGTGAAAGAACGCAAAGACCGTGTTGATGATGCATTGAATGCAACACGTGCAGCGGTTGAAGAAGGTATTGTCCCTGGTGGCGGTACAGCTCTTTTACGCGCAGCTGCAGCGGTTAAAAAGCTTGATAGCGACAACGCTGATTATCAGGCCGGATACAAGATTGTTCTTAAAGCTCTGGAAGCTCCGATCCGTCAGATCGCAGAAAATGCCGGTGTTGAAGGTTCAATTGTTGTAGCCACCGTGCTTGACAAAAAAGGCAACTTCGGCTTCGACGCACAGTCTGAAAAATACGTTGACCTTGTTGCCAACGGCATCATTGATCCCACCAAGGTTGTGCGTACAGCTTTGCAGGATGCAGCTTCAATCGCTGGTATTTTGATCACCACAGAAGCCATGATTGCTGAAAAACCTGAGCCTAAGGGCGCAGGCGGCGGCATGCCTGATATGGGCGGAATGGGCGGCGGTATGGGTGGCATGGGCGGAATGATGTA
>CAZVAZ010000350.1:0-2902 GCA_964625235.1 uncultured Hyphomicrobiales bacterium | reverse complement strand
AGGATATCTCAAGGAAAACAAAGGCGTTGAAGGCATCCCCGGTAATGGTAATCCCTAACAATCCGGTAAGACACAGCAAAAACATTGTGTAAAACCACGGCAGGTCTTCGGGTTTGATTTCGGCTGCAACACTCAACCGCGCATATGGCAGAACCACCGCTGCAATGGAAGATACCAGCACCAGAACAAAGGCATTAAGAACATCAATCCTGTATTCGATGCCAAAGGGTGGTTCCCATCCGCCCATGGAATATGAAATCGTGCCGCTGTCAAGAACGGTGAGAAGCAGGGCAATCGAAATAACCGGCATGATCAGGCAAATGATCATGGTTATGAACCAGGCTATTGAGCCACGGTTGAGCAGTGCGCAGACGAGCGACCCAAGAAGCGGGATCACAATCTGCAATGCGGGCAGGTTGGAAATGACTAAAGCGTTCATTGATCATCGCCCTTGGCGAAAATCTCATCTTCTTCAATCGTGCCAAACTCTTCATTGATACGAACCGCCAGTGCCAGCCCCAAAGACAGGGTTGCAACGCCCACCACAATCGCCGTGAGCATCAACACGTGGGGCAGGGGGTTGGAATAAACGGTATAGCCCTCGGCAATAATAGGCGGGGTGCCGCCGAGGATTTTTCCCGGTGACAGATATAATAAATAAACCGAGGTTTGAAACAGTGACAGGCCGATAAGTTTCTTGATTATGTTACCGCGGGCAACAATGATGTAGAGGCCTGAGGTCATCAGGAAAATGGTGACCCAGTTGTTGTAGTTTTCAACAATTTCCTTGGCAAATTCCATTACCGGCCCCGCCCGGCAAATGTATAAAAAATACTGATGAAGGTACCGGAAACGGTAACCAGCACACCAATTTCAACCAGCAATATGCCGATAAGCTGGCCGTCGGGTCCATTATTCTTGAGGAACGAATAATTGAGAAACTGCCCGCCCTTGAACATGGCGTAAATGCCAACACCGGTAAAAATCAAAACTCCCAGGGGAATCATTTTAATGGCAAGGCCCGGCGGCACTGCCTTTTGGGCAGCTGCCAGTCCATAGGTAATGGAATAAAGAAAAACCATTCCGGCGACCATCGCACCGGCCTGAAAACCGCCACCGGGTCCAAAATCACCATGGAATTGCACGTACAGTGCAAACATCAAAATGAACGGCAGCAATAATTTGGTGGTAACCCGCAAGATAAGATCAAGCTTCATTTTGGCTTTCCTGATCTTTGTCCTTTTTGGCTTTGCGCCGGCCGCGCAATAACAACAAGACACCAATACCGGCCGTGAAAACAACGGCGGTTTCACCCAGCGTATCAAACCCGCGGTAACTTGCCAGCACCGAGGTGACGACATTTGGCACCTTTGTCTGGGCCATCGAGTTTTCGATATAGTAATTTGCCACATTGACATGAACCGGATTACCGGCTTCGCCAAACGGCGGCAGGTCTATGGTGCCAAATACCAGAATTGATGCTGTGACAATGGCGATAAGCAGGGCCGGGATTTGACTGTGAATTGGGTCGCTTTCAAAGGTTTTGGTCAAATGAAGAGCCCCAAGCAACAAAACCGTTGAAACACCCGCACCAATGGCAGCCTCCGTCATTGATACATCAACCGCATCAAGCACAATCATCACGGTTGCCATAAGAAAGCTATAGATGCCAAACAAAACAACCGCGCCGAAAAGATTGCGTATGCGCACAATGCCGACGGTTATTGCTGCCATCAAAGTAAGCAACACCATATTTATCAGAGCTTCTATTTCGATGGTGCGCCCTCCTTGCCGTCTTCATTTTCCAACAACGGGTCGATACCGGCATGGCGAGCCGCACGGGCCAGGGCGTGGGTTGCCACCGGACCGGTGTAGAGAATAATCGCCAGGGTGATGGCAAGTTTAAAGGTAACCAGTGACAAGCCGGCCTGAAGTATCATCGCTACCAGCAGCAATAGAGCACCGAACGTATCGCTAACGCTGGTTGCGTGCATGCGCGTGAAAACATCGGGCATGCGCATTAAGCCCAGTGCACCGACAACATAGAAGAAACTGCCGCTGGCCAGTAATATCCAGATGATGATATTGATGAAAAGTTCCATTATGTGTCCGTAGCCTCCTCAATGCCATCGTGGCCGAGATCGCCATAGCGGATGAATTTCAAAACGGCCAGCGTACCGATCAGGTTAAGCAGGGCATAAGTAATGCCGATATCAAGAAATTCCGGACGCTCGGTAATAAAGCCGAAGACGGCAAGCAGCAGAATGGCAGTCGTGCCAATAGAGTTGGCAGCCAGCAGGCGATCAAAAATCGTTGGTCCACGCAGGGCTCTGACAACCGCGAGAACAAGTGCAAATAAAACGGCTAGACCTGCAGCTGTGAACATTATGAACTTCCCTCAAACTTGGTGACACGTCTGTTCATGGTGCCTTCTTGCAAATCATCCGCCCCTGATTTTGACAGCGCATGAACCAGAATTTCACCGCCAACCACATCAACAGAAATAGTACCTGGCGTAAGTGTGATGGAATTTGCGAAAATACTGACACCGAGCCCGGTTTTCTGACTGGCCTTGATTTTTACCATTGTCGGCGAAATCGGTAATTTCGGACTGAGAATGATTGAGGTGACATTGACGGCAGACTTGGCAATTTCCCAAAACAGCCACGGCCAGTAAGTCAGGGCGCGAATGGCAAGATGGATCGGATGGCCTTCTTCATCCACGACAGCCATGCGAACACCCAAAACGGACACTAAAATGGCGCAAATGATCCCGATAATGAAAAATGTAGTGTTATATTGGCCGGAAAGCGCCAGCCAGAAAGAAAAAAGCGTAGCACTCAGGCTAAAAAAGAGTATTCCAGTATCGGATCTCATTTTAACAGATTTACCCCTGAATTTG
>CAZVAZ010000349.1:0-2903 GCA_964625235.1 uncultured Hyphomicrobiales bacterium | reverse complement strand
CCCGCCAGAATGGCACCCTTTTTCGGGTACATATTGAGGATTTTGGCAATATTGGTCGAGGTAACTGCCACAAACTCCTGCATGGTCAAACGCCCGGTATTAACGCCGCGCGTCCACAACACTGGCATGCGGTCTTCCAGCCCGCCGGTACCATTGGGGATTTTGGTGAAATCACCCAGACCGGTGCGCTTCTGTTCAGTGGTAAAGGCACAATGGTCCGTTGCCACCACCTGCAGACTACCGGCCTGAAGCCCGGCCCACAGACTGTCCTGATGCATCTTGTTGCGGAACGGCGGCGACATCACGCGCCGCGCGGAATGATCCCAGTCCTTGTTGAAGTATTCGCTTTCATCCAGCGTCAGATGCTGCACCAGCGGCTCACCATAGACCCTAATGCCGTTCTGGCGCGCGCGGCGAATGGCTTCATGCGCCTGTTCGCAACTCACATGCACCACATAAAGCGGCACACCGGCGGTATCCGCAATCATAATAGCGCGATTGGTGGCCTCACCCTCAACCGCAGGCGGGCGCGAGTACGCATGACCTTCAGGCCCGTCATTACCCTCGGCCATCAGCTTTTCCTGCAACTGCGCCACCACATCACCATTTTCAGCATGCACCAGTGGCATCGCCCCCAAAGCTGCACAGCGCTGGAACGATGAATACATCTCATCATCATCCACCATCAAAGCACCCTTATAAGCCATGAAATGTTTAAACGTATTGATACCGCCGTTGACCACGGTTTCCATCTCGTCAAACACCTGCTGGCTCCACCACGTAATCGCCATATGAAAAGAATAATCGCATGAGGCTTTGGAAGTCTTGTTATCCCACATCTGCCGCGCCTCAAGCAGTGATTGCTGCGGCGAGGGCAGGCAGAAATCAACCACGGTGGTGGTGCCACCGGATAACGCCGCCCGCGTGCCGCTCTCAAAATCATCCGATGAATACGTGCCCATAAACGGCATTTCCAGATGCGTATGGGGATCAATACCACCGGGCAGGATAAAACATCCGGTGGCATCAAGGGTTTCATCACCGGAAAGATTTGGGCCAATCTCCGAAATCCTGCCGCCCTCGATTTTCACATCCGCACCATAGGTACGATCAGCCGTAACAATAGTGCCGCCTTTTATGACTTTAGACATAGAACTCTCCCGTTAGATTACCTTCATTCGCTCGTCCAGCGGAATGGATCCCAGTGACAAGCACTGGGATGACGAGGGGGTAGATATTTTGAAAACTATCGTCATCTCTGCCACGCCTTTTGCCATATCAAGAAGCGTTTGCTTCACATACTCATCCAGCTTCATCTCCAATCTCCGTCATCCCAGTGCTTGTCACTGGGATCCATTCCTCAATGTTAACTGCACGACAAATAGGTATTTATTTCTTTCCATTAGAAACAGGCGGTGCTTGAAAAAACACAGGGACCTCAAACGAAATTTTATTGGTGTTTTGAATATTTCCACCGGCTTTCAGTTCACCCAGCGACAAAACCTTAATTCCACCGCCTGCCTCTTTCTCCGTCGTTACTATAATCTCAAAAGAAATCATTTGCGCTGCAAACACTTTTTCACCGTCCACGTAACCCGGTGCAATTCCAACAAGCGCCTCTTTCTTCGCATCTGACACACCCTTTGCAATGTCGACGAGCGTTTGCTTCACATACTCATCCAGCTTCATCCTAAACCTCCGTCATCCCAGTGCTTGTCACTGGGATCCATTCCTCAAAGCTCTCCAAAACAACCAAACCATCAAACCAGTTGCCATCTCAAATCGTTCCACTGCGGGTTGTTCTTCTCAATCGCGTTTATCTTCCACTGCCGTGACCATCCTTTAATTGTTTTCTCCCTGGATATTGCCTGTGTGATCAATCCATGTTCTTCCACCCGTCTCGGCAAATCAGACGTTACACCTACATAAAGTGTACCATTTTTCTTGGACGCAAGTATGTAAACTGTTCCTGATTTCTCCATAATAAAAAGACTGCCCGCCTCACTCCACAATCTCCGCCGTATGCACCACAGCGTGGAACAATACATCCGTCCCCGCCGCCGCCCATTCCTTCGAAATCTCCTCGGCTTCATTGTGTGACAAACCATCAACACAGGGGCACATAACCATGGCGGTGGGTGCCGTACGGTTTACCCAGCAGGCATCGTGGCCGGCACCTGAAATCAGGTTGCGGTGGGAATAGCCCAGGCTTTCGGCGGCATTGCGCACAGCGGACACACAGGTTTCATCAAACTCGACCGGGTCAAAGCCGCCGACTTTTTCCATCTCCAGCCCCAGCCCCATAAGATCACAGATAGTTTTGGCGCCCTTGGCGAGTTTGGTTTCCATGTCTGCAATAACGGCAATATCGGGTGAGCGGAAATCAACCGTGAATACGACTTTGCCGGGAATGACATTGCGCGAATTTGGGTAGACATCGATGTGACCAGCAGCGCCAACAGCATTGGGCGCATGGGACCAAGCGATTTCATCCACCAGTTCTAAAATACGCGCCATGCCAAGGCCTGCGTTTTTGCGCATGGGCATGGGTGTTGAACCCGTATGGCTGTCCTTGCCGGTCAATGTAAACTGCACCCACGACAGGCCCTGACCGTGGGTAACCACACCAATGTCTTTGCCTTCGGCTTCCAGAATTGGCCCCTGTTCGATGTGCAATTCGAAAAACGCATGCATCTTGCGTTCCCCCACCGGCTCACTGCCCTTGTAGCCGATGCGTTCGAGTTCATCGCCGAATTTTTTGCCCTCCGCATCTTCCTGGGCGTAGGCCCAGTCCTGCGTGTGCACACCGGCAAAAACGCCAGACGACAGCATCGCCGGGGCAAAGCGCGTGCCTTCTTCATTGGTCCAGTTGACAACGACGATGGGATGTTTTGTTTTGATGT
>CAZVAZ010000348.1:0-2909 GCA_964625235.1 uncultured Hyphomicrobiales bacterium | reverse complement strand
TCGTTGAACTGATCGAGAATTATTCGTGACAGGAAAAGCCCGGGGGTTCCAACCGCGACACCAAGTGCTTTGGCAGGAACTTCCGACAATGCCGCCGGCCGCATATTTATCCTGGCCCGGTGCTCGATAATGCCAAACTCTTTCGCCATCAATCCGGTCATGGATTGATCGAGGGGATGCTCCAGCAGATCAGGACACCGATTGGCTTTGACGCGAATTTTTTCAACCAGCACCGCTCGCTCATCAACTGTTCTCACCCGGGAGATGACAAAGACCGGCTCACCGACCGCGCAATCAAGATGGGTGCTTTCCCATTGCGAAGCCGCTATACGTTGGCTGGATAAAACCGTCGTACCGGCAATGCGACCCTGTTCTGCCATACTCTCGGTGAAGCTGGTATTGGCGGTGGGATCATAGCGTACCCGTGGCGGCGAAACGAACCATCCGCGACGGTCTTCGCGAAAAATCAAACCTTCAGCTTCCATCCGCATTAATGCCTGACGCACGGTCATCCTGGTAATGGAAAACTCTTCGGCCAATGCGCGCTCCGGTGGAAGCTTAACTCCCTGAGCCAGCGTTCCAGCCTCGATCATGGCGGCAAAATGATCTCTGAAACGCATATAGTAAGGAATTTTTCGGTCCCAGGACTTGCGTCCCTGTTCAGATATAGACCAATTGCTAATTTGTGGTATAGTCCAAATTTCATTCATAGTGTAACACTAGGTTCTGGGTTTTCATGTGTCAATGAGATAGTCCAATCGACGTTTTGAAGAGCTTGGTAACAGGGGGGCTGACCACCTTTAATGACACTTTATGTAATTACAATAATTGGTGAGGCGGAAACAAGACCGGTTGAATCGAACCACATCGTGAAGGTTCAACAACACCTGTCAATTATCGGCAAGCCCGAATGGCTGGCTGAAAAGGAAGCCTGTGATCTGTTTTTTGAATCATCTCAGCCTGCGGTTGAATTAGCGCAGCAGGCCCGCAGCGCTTTGTCACCAGCGCTGCTGGATGTTGTTTGTACGCCGGTCGAGGGCCGGGTTAAGAAGCTTCTCATTTGTGATATGGATTCAACCGTCATTGATCAGGAATGCATTGATGAGTTGGGGGATGCCTTTGGTGTTGGATCACAGATAAGAGAGATTACCGCTGCTGTGGTTGGTGGAGAAATCGGTTTTTCCGATGCATTGCGCCGCCGTCTGGCATTGATGAAAGGCCTGGACCAGACACTACTGGAAAGAGTGTATAAGGATCGTATCACCTTGAAAACAGGCGCGCGCACGCTTGTGCAGACCATGCGCCACCATGGCACCTTTTGCATTCTTGTTTCCGGCGGGTTCAGCTTCTTTACCCGACGCATCGCCGATCGTATCGGTTTTCACAGCCATCAGGCAAATGAACTGGCATTTGAAAACGGCAGGCTGACGGGGAAAATATGCGAACCAATTCTCGGGCGCTCGGCAAAGCTGGAAACACTGAAAAGACTATGCAAACAAAAAGACCTGCAACCACGTGACGTGCTTGCCGTTGGCGATGGTGCCAATGACATCAAAATGATAGAAGCCGCAGGTCTTGGCGTGGCTTTCCATGGCACCGCAGCCGTGAAAAAATACGCAAATGCCAGCATCGATCACGGTAGTCTGACAACGCTCCTATATGCCCAAGGATTCACTAGGTCACAATTTGTCGCGGTCTGACTTCTAACTGCAACCGTTGGTGGCGCCGCAGGTGTCGCACTTGAGACAGGTGCCGTTGCGCACCATGGTGAAGTTTGCGCATTCGCCGCACGCTTCGCCCTCATAGCCACGCATACGCGCTTCGACTATCTGACTGTTTTTGCTGCGCCCACCTGACTTTTCGGTTGAGTGTTTATCGATTTCGGGCTTTGCGTCGGCCACGGGACTGGCATCAAGTGCCACAGAACCGATGGAAAGCGTGTCACCGGTACTCTGCCCCAATGCGGCTTCCGCCTGAGCCTGAAGGACGGCAACCGGGCCACTGCTTGAAGGCTTATTGGGCAAAGAGACAACTTTACCCTCAAAATTACCGGGCGCACCCCGCATCAATCCGCGAGAGATAACTCTGCTGGCATCCACAGTGCTGCTTTCGGCAACACCTTCATTGACGCCACCGCCCATGACGGTTGAGCCGATTTCTGCCGGGTCCACATGGGCCAGGTCATTGCGACCAAGGTAGGAGACAGCCAGCTCGCGGAAGACATAATCGAGAATAGACGTGGCATTCTTGATGGCTTCATTGCCCTGAACGATGCCCGCAGGCTCAAACCGGGTAAAGGTAAAGGCATCAACATACTCCTCTAAAGGCACGCCATATTGCAGCCCTAAGGAAATGGCGATGGCGAAGTTGTTCATCAACGAGCGGAAGGCAGCGCCTTCCTTGTGCATGTCAATGAAGATTTCACCGATGCGTCCATCATGATATTCACCGGTGCGCAAGTAGACCTTGTGGCCGCCAACGATGGCTTTTTGCGTGTAGCCCTTGCGTCGCTGCGGCAGCTTTTCGCGTTCCTGAGCTGCTGCCACCTCGATGATGCGCTCGACAATGCGTTCTGCCACAACTTCGGCGCGCTGGGCCGCTGGCTGGCTTGCCGCAACGGCTTCGTGCGCAGCTTCTTCTTCGTCTTCATCATCACTCGCCAGCAGGGAATTGAGCGGTTGTGACAGTTTGGAGCCGTCGCGATAAAGCGCATTGGCCTTGAGGCTCAGCTTCCATGACAGCATGTAGCTGGCTTTGCATTGCTCAACCGTTGCGTCATTAGGCATGTTGATGGTTTTGGAAATAGCGCCCGAGATGAAAGGTTGTGCTGCCGCCATCATAAGAATATGGCTTTCCACTGATAAATAACGCTTGCCGGTCTTACCGCACGGATTGGCGCAATCAAACAC
>CAZVAZ010000347.1:0-2922 GCA_964625235.1 uncultured Hyphomicrobiales bacterium | reverse complement strand
TAATTCAACCGACAAGGCTTAACCCACCAGCCTGAGGCCTTTTGGCTGATAAATGCCGCACCGCGTTCAGCTTGTGTCTTATCCGCAAACAGGCCAAAGCATGTGGCCCCGCTGCCGGTCATGCGGGCAAGCAGGCAGCCATCGCAAGCCAGCAATGCCGTTTGAACATCCGCAATTTCATGGCACATGCGAATTGCCGGCGCTTCGAGGTCGTTGCGACAGGAGCCAACGAAGCCTGCCAGATCAGCAGCGTCTGAAAAGGGGTGCTCAGGTTTCAGGCTTAATTCATCGCGGCGAATGGCACCAGGCACAGCTAAAGCGGCAAAAACGGCACCGGTGAGCATTTTGATATTTGGATTGACCAATATTGCATGGATTTCCGGCAATTTCGGTAGAGGAGCAACAATATTGCCAACGCCACTCATGAAAGAAGCCTGAGGATCAAGACACACGGTTACATCTGCGCCCAGACCAATGGCAAGCTGACCGGCGGCTACGCGTGATACGTTGATGTCAACCAGATAGGCAAGCGCTCGAATAACGGCGGCGGCATCGGATGATCCCCCACCCATTCCGGCAGCTATGGGCAGGTTTTTGACAAGATCAACATGAACACCGGGAAGACAGTCGCGAAAGCCGCTTACAAAGGCTATGGCGGCTTCCACAGCGATGTTGTTTTCTTCTGCGCGCAGCGGTGCGGCAAAAGGGCCTGAGACATTCAGGTCAAAACCATCGTGGGCTTTAACCGTAATCTCGTCGCCAACATCGGCAAAGGCCACAAAGCTCTCAATCAGATGAAACCCGTCTTCGCGGCGCCCTTTGACATGAAGCGTCAGATTGATTTTTGCCGGAGCAAACTGGTGAGCTGTCTTCATTATATATGACACATCCGATTGGTTCGGAACAATCGGCTAAAAATCAGGTCTTGTTACCGGCGGGTTGGGATGCCTCTTTGGTATCTATGGTTTCGGACTCAACATCCTCAAGACCATTTTTAAGTTTCAGTTTGATTTTTATCTGCTCTTCCGGCTCGGCTTTGAGATCAAGGGCATGCTGCCACTGAAACCTGGCTTCAAGTTTTCGGCCCACCCGCCAGTAGGCATCGCCGAGATGATCGTTGATGATAGGATCGTCAGGTTTGAGATTGACGGCGCGTTCAAGTGTTTTTACCGCTTTTTCAAAATCATTCAGGCGATATTGCGCCCAGCCCAGACTATCAACGATATAGCCGTCTGCCGGTCGCAGTTTTACTGCCTTGCGGATCATTTTCAAAGCGCGTTGCAGGTTCAGTTTTTTATCTACCCAGGAATACCCGAGATAATTCAGCACCAGGGGTTGATCGGGCTCAAGTTCAAGGGCTTTCAGCAGGTCGACTTCAGCTTTTTCCCATTGATCTGTGCGCTCGTAACTGATGCCGCGAAAATAATAGAAGGACCATTGCGGCGTTATTGCAGGAACCATCAGTTCAAGCGCTGAAGAATAAGCCTCTATGGCCTCTTTAAATTTTGAACGCCCGCGCATCATGTTGCCCAATGCCAGCATCGGGCTATAATCTTCGGGATAGGCTGCGATGACAGATTTAAGTTTTTCAACGGCATCATCGGTGCGGTCAAGCCGGTCGAGATTGGCGGCGATGCGAATTTCAGCGTTTTTTCGCAAGCTGGATTTTTCCGCAACCTGATCATACGACGTCAGTGCCAGACCGTTTTTCTTCATGTCTTCGTAAATATCTCCCAGCAATGTCCAGGTCGAAGATGACGTGGGGTTTAGATACAGCGCTATCTGGGTGTAAATCAGAGCAAGATCGGAACTTGAATCCTGCGACAAGGCACTGGCCACACCAAACATTGCTTCGGCGGCACCATTTTTGGCCGTGCGGGCAAAATAGGGCGGTATCGTGCCTTTTATTGCGCGATCTCTGGCCTCTGCTACCAGGGGATGACCGGGAACGCGACTAAGAAACGCATCATAAATCTCGACGGCCTGTTTTTGTTTATTGCGGCGTTCGAGAAAATTTCCGTAAGCTAAAGTGATACGCAATGAGGAGCCGGTGCCGCGATAGGCACTTTGATAGAATTCCAGTGCTCTGGTGTTAGACCCAAGGGCATCCGCAATCAGGGCTGAGTGGTAGGTTCTGAATATGACAAAGGATTGTGTTTTTGATAGGGGCACCAGGGCTTTTAGTGCTGCGTCAAGATCACCCACACCTTTATAAGCCCAGGCGTTTAAAAGACCTGATGTCAGTATGCCAATCTGGCCGCGAGCGGCGCGATCAAATTTTTCAGTGGACCTGGAAAACCGCTTTGAAAGAAAATTATCCAGGCCTGAAATGTAAAACGCCATTCTGTTGTCGCGGCCAAGTTTAATTAACTTGTTGGCGAGTTCAACAGCGCGCTGCATATTTCCGGCAGAGACTTCAAGCAGAAAGGCTGGTTCCAGGATATCGAGATTATCGGGATCTGACATTAAGGCGCGGGCATAAAACCCTGCCGCTCTGTCTGCATCACGCTCTGAGCCGGCAAAACGCCCCGCCAGATAATTGCCCGAAAGGGACAAAGACATCGGGTAGTCATCATGCTCCGCATCCGCGCTCGCCTGGGCTGCGGCTGGTGCCATTGCATAGCTCAATGCGAAAGCCAGACCGCCAAGCAAAAACAAGAATAATCCGGATCGCCTTAGGCGACAGGTGAAGGTAACGTTTAATTTTTCCACGACAGTCATTCTACTCGTCTTTAGATTAAACCCGTCAAACAATGAGGCTATTGTGTGTCCAGTGCAAGTCACAACTTTAAAGACTATGACCAATACGCCTACATGTTAGGGTAGTTTGGCCCGCCGCCGCCTTCGGGAACGGTCCAGTTAATATTCTGCGAGGGGTCTTTAATATCACAGGTTTTACAGTGCACGCAATTTTGCGCATTG
>CAZVAZ010000346.1:0-2922 GCA_964625235.1 uncultured Hyphomicrobiales bacterium | reverse complement strand
CGGTAATCGCACACAACATGGCCTCAAATTCCTCAAACAACTGCTGATAACCTTGTGCCTGATCCAGCGGTGCAAAGGGATGCATATGAGAGAAGTTACGGAAGGTGATTGGGATCATTTCCGTAGTGGAATTGAGTTTCATGGTGCACGAACCAAGCGGTATCATGCTGCGATCCAATGAAATGTCCTTAACCTGTAACTGGCGAATATAGCGCAAAAGCTCGGTTTCGCTGTGGTGAAGCTTGAAAATCGGGTGAGTGAGATATTCGCTGGTACGTTGCAGCGCGACTGGAATATTATCACCCACAACCTCATCAATTTCATCAATCGAAATACGCGACAAGGCATCGGTGGCAAAACAGGTCCACAGACGTTCCAGCTCAACCCGCCGGGTAACTTCGTCAAACGATACACCTAAGTGATTGGCATCAACCACGCGCAGGTTTATGCGTTTTTCACGCGCTTTGGCGGCAATGCGGTTGGCCTGGCCGGGCACATGAATGGTCACCGTATCAAAGAAACTGTCGTTTACCACTTCATAGCCCAGCTGTTTGAGGCCGTAGCTGAGAATCTGGGTCATGCGATGAACCCGGCGGGCCATTTTCAAAACCCCCTCAGCACCGTGATAAACCGCAAAGAAACCGGCAATTACCGCCAGCAGCACCTGGGCTGTACAGATATTGCTGGTGGCCTTGTCGCGTCTGATGTGCTGTTCGCGCGTCTGCAATGCCATGCGCAGGGCCCGGTTGCCCTGATTGCCCTGGGTGTCAATGGAAACGCCAATAATGCGACCGGGTATGGTGCGCTTGTAGTCTGATTTGGTGGCAAAAAAGGCAGCATGGGGTCCACCATAACCCATCGGCACACCAAAGCGCTGAGATGAGCCAATAGCAATATCAGCACCAAATTCAGCCGGTGGCTTGAGCAATGCCAGACTGAGGAGATCGCACGCCATGATGGCAAAGGCTTTGTGCTCATGCAGGGCGTCAATAACGCTTTGGAAATCAACCACTTTGCCGCTGGAGCCAGGATAAGACAAAAGCGCTGCAAAGACCTCATCTGCTACAAGGTCTGTGGTTGGATCACCAATCTTGATGTCATACCCAAAGGCGCGCGCACGCGTTTCAATCACAGCGATGGTCTGGGGATGGGTATCAGCATCGACAAAAAACATGTTGGATTTGCTTTTTCCCGCCCGTTTGGCCATGGCCATGGCTTCAGCCGCCGCCGTGCCTTCATCCAGCAGCGAGGCATTGGCAAGATCAAATCCGGTGAAATCCTGAACCATCTGCTGATAGTTGAGTAAAGCTTCCAGTCGGCCTTGAGAGACTTCGGCCTGATAAGGCGTGTAAGCGGTATACCACCCGGGGTTTTCCAGCACGTTGCGCAAAATCACTTTAGGCGTGACGGTGCCGTAATAACCGGTGCCGATCATGCAGGTGAAAACCTCGTTACGGTCTGCCATCTTGCGCAAATAAGATAATGCCTCGCGCTCGCTTTTTGCCGGAGGTGTCGCAATCGGTTCTTTCAACCGTATCTTTTCAGGTACAATCTTGTCCATGAGATCGTCCAGGGATGTTGCCCCCAGAGTGCCCAGCATTTCATCTATCGAAGCTTCTCGCGGGCCGATGTGGCGGGGAATAAAATTGGCACCTGGCTCCAGTTCCACCAGCGATGGACGTTTTTTGGACATTGATTTCTCCTGGGTCGTGAATTTTAGTTCTATGATTGCGCCGCAACGAGGGCCTTATAGGCATCTTCGTCCATCAACTCATCCAGCTCGGCAGCCTTGCTCAGTTTGATTTTCATGAACCAGCCATTGCCCATGGGGTCGAAATTAACCCCGGTTGGCTCATCTTCGAGCGCGGTGTTGACTTCAACAATTTCGCCCGACACCGGTGCAATTATTTCGCTTGCCGCTTTTACTGATTCGACCACGGCGGCATCTTCGCCCTGCTCAAAACTTGCCCCTACTTCAGGCAGTTCAACAAACACCACATCACCCAGCTGGCTTTGGGCGAAATCGGTAATGCCGACGGTGGCAATATCACCATCGACGCGGACATATTCATGATCTTCGGTGTATTTGGTGTTGCTCATTATTTTTTTCCCTTCTGTTTGACAGACCCTAAACTTTTGGTTTTCTGTAATAGCGTTGCTCAACAAACGGCATCGCGGTTATTTTTGCCGGCATGGTTTTGCCGCGTACAATCAAATCGACCTCACAGCCCTGTGATGAAAACTCCGGCGTAACGTACCCCATGGCAATCGGTCCACCAAACGTGGGGCCAAAACCGCCACTGGTGATAACACCAATGGTTTCACCGTCTTTTGAGTGAATTTCGGTGCCCTCACGCGCTGGTGCGCGCGTTAGCGGAACGATACCCACCCTAATTCTTTTCGGTCCGTTTTCAATTTCTGACCTGACGCGGCCATAGCCGGGAAAACCGCCTTCTTCGCGCCGGCGTTTGGCAATGGAAAACATGAGATCTGCTTCCACCGGGCTGGTGGTTGCGTCAATATCATGGCCATAGAGACACAAGCCTGATTCCAGCCGTAGCGAATCACGCGCACCCAGACCAATGGCTTCAACCGCTTCGTGGGCAAGCAACAGCCGGGCGAATTCTTCCGCGTCGGCTTCGGGCACAGAAATTTCATAGCCATCTTCACCGGTATAGCCACAACGGCTGACCCAGCAATCAACACCATTAATGTCAGCGCGAATGGCGGTCATGAACCCCATTTCGCTTGCCTGCGGGCATATTGTGGCAAACATGTCAGCAGCACCGGGGCCCTGGAGAGCCACAAGAGCGCGGTTTTCAATTGGCTCAAGGTGAATTCCTGCTGGCAGGCTTGCTGCAATATGAGCGTAATCACCGTGCTTGCAACCGGCATTGACCACAAGAAACAGGCGGCCGTCAT
>CAZVAZ010000345.1:0-2923 GCA_964625235.1 uncultured Hyphomicrobiales bacterium | reverse complement strand
TGCCGACATAATCGAGCGCTTGTGCGATGGTTTCGGCTACTTTCAGGGCTTCTTGACGGGTACCATCGCTAATATTGGCGGGAACCAGGGTCTGATCAAGTATGTGATTGACGTGCTTGTTTTCGCCGGGGTCATAGGCAACCATCCCGCCTGATTGGCTGCGGGCGATGATGACGGAAATTTCCCGCTCAAACGGGATGAAAGCTTCCAGAATGGCGGGAACACAGCCGATTTTCTCCCAGGCAGCTGGTATATCTTTCGGGGTTTTGATAACCGCCTGGCCTTTACCATCATAGCCCAGCCGACTGGCTTTGAGGACGGCTGGCGTTGAGATTTCTGCCAGAGATTTTTCAATATCATCAAGACAGGAAATGGCAGCATAAGGCGCAATTGCTATGCCGTTCGAGCTTAAAAAATTGCGCTCAGCCAATCTGTCCTGAGCAATTTTCAAGGCACCCGCATTAGGGTGAAGGAGAGTCTTTGCGCTAAGATAGGCAGCGGTGCGGGCGGGAACGTTTTCGAATTCGTAAGTGATGACATCGGTGGCTTGAGCAAAGCGGCCAAGCGCTTCTTCATCATCGTAGTCAAACAAGTAAGATTTCTCAGCCACCTTAAAAGCCGGGCTGTTTTCATCGGGACAGAAAACATGGGCACTGAAGCCCAGCCGAGCGGCTGCCAGCGCCAGCATCCGGCCCAGCTGTCCACCACCGAGAATACCAATTGTCGAACCGGGCTCAAGCGCTGCCAAAACCTTATTCATCATCAACGGGGCTATCTTTTACCGCATCTGTCTGGTCTTCGCGCCATTGTGTCAGGCGCAATGACAGCGCTTCATCATTGAGCGCCAGAATGCCTGCGGCCATCAAACCGGCATTAACCGCACCGGCCCGGCCAATGGCAAGGGTGCCGACGGGAACACCCGCTGGCATCTGAACGATGGAATGAAGACTGTCACTGCCGCTCATGGCATCACTTTTAATCGGAACACCAAGCACCGGCAAAACGGTCATGGCAGCGGTCATTCCAGGCAGGTGGGCGGCACCTCCGGCACCGGCAATGATCACTTTTAACCCATTGGCTTTAGCTGATTTGCCAAATTCATATAATCTATCGGGTGTGCGGTGGGCCGAGACTATGCGGGCCTCATAGGCGACATTGAGAGTATCAAGAACCTGTGCCGCATGTCGCATTGTTGGCCAGTCGGACTGTGAGCCCATGATAATCGCAACGAGAGGGGTTGGTGATGCCATTAGAAAGCCTGATTATTGTATAAAGTGACGTGGATTATAGGCGAGGTTTCGCCTGGTGCAAGTTGTCTGTAGCCGCTGCTGAGGCCGCCCTGGCCAAAAAAATTGAACATCACACATAGTGTTTGGAGTTTGTTAACCAAGATATTACTAGATATATATAGGTTTTTGAAACAAGTCGATGCATATGAAAATGGCAAGAGCAAAAAAAATGGGGAATGTTTCAACCGCAATTGAGCTGCGCGAAAAATCCGTGACGCAAATTAATCAGCGTGGACGTCGAAGAAAACAGACCACAGGCGTGGCTGAAAACATTCCTGCGGGCGAAATGACCCCCCAGGTTGAAACCGCCGTTATGACATTAATGGCTGAAGTCGACCGCCTCAAACAGGAACTTGTTTACAGCCAGCAAAAGGTTGAGGAACTTGAGTTTATTGCCGATGAGGACCCGCTGGTCCATGTTTTGAACCGGCGTGCCTTTGACCGCGAATTAAACCGCGCCCTGGCTTATGCCCGCCGCTACACCATGACGGCAAGTTTTCTGTATCTTGACCTCAATGATTTCAAGCAGGTGAACGATAAATACGGCCATGGCGCCGGCGATGAAGTGCTTAAGCATGTCGGCAAGGTTCTGGCGGAAAATGTTCGCAGTTCAGATGTGGTTGGCCGTCTTGGCGGCGATGAATTTGGCGTTATTCTGGTGCAAGCAGATGAGAATGTTGCCATGATGAAGGTTGAGGACCTGATGGAAAAAATTTCCACCGCACCCGTTGTCTACAATGAAAATGAGATTTTTGTCAGCGTTTCGGTTGGTTTTGCCATGTTTATGGCAGATGATGATGTGGACACACTGGTGGCCCGCGCCGATAAAGCCATGTTTGAGTTTAAAAATAACTCCAGGGCAGCACAGATTTAGAATCAGCGGTTAAAGCTGAAAAATTTTCGAATCACTCCGCACCGTTTCAGGCGATAATATCGGGCAGCATGTCATTTTCAAGTTTATGAATGCTGTCTTTGAGGCACAGTTTTTTCTTTTTATACCGTTTTAAAGCCAGACTGTTGAAGTCTTTGCTGCTCTCTAGTTCCTCAATGATGTCCTTCACCTGTCGATGCTCAACCTTTAAGGCGGAAACCTGCGCCTGAAGAGGATGGGGGCTAATATCAACCATATTCCTTGCCTCCCTGGAAAAAAAAGAGCGGAATCAAGTGATTGTGCCTTGTAAAATTCTGAGCGGCAAGTTTTATCGTGAAAAACATCTCCATGCAGTTAAAGGAAAATTGCTTTTTTGTACGCAAATTTAATGATGATGATTTGCACACAGAACCATACACAGATTAGCCCTTTTTTTTATTTTTTTTCGTCTGACATTCGACATTCAGTTGCTTTTGTGAGACACTATACGTGTTTCTTATCAAGCATTTTGGAGGTAAGTAAATGGCGGAAACGGCGAATTTAGCCCAGATGACCGATCAGCATCGTGTACTTGAAAAACAGATTATCGAGGAAATGGCCAGACCGTTGGCCGACAGCCTCAGAATTTCCAAACTAAAACGCGAAAAACTCCGATTGAAGGAAGAAATAGCGTTACTTAATGCTCACTCCCAGGAAGTTGCCTGATTTTTATCAGTATCTGTTCGCACAGGCCCTTACAGATCGTTGGCAATTTCGCGCAGTT
>CAZVAZ010000344.1:0-2925 GCA_964625235.1 uncultured Hyphomicrobiales bacterium | reverse complement strand
GCATAGCGTATTCGAAAGATGAAGCAAAAGTAACGCTTACCCGCGTTTCCGACAAGCCGGGAATTGCCGCAGCTATTTTCGGCCCCCTGGCACAATCAGATATCAATGTGGATATGATTGTACAGAATGTTTCAGACGACGGCCGCTTTACCGACGTCACTTTCACCGTGCCGATGAGTGATCTCGAACGCGCTCTTGGCGTTTTGGAATCCTGTAAGACCGAAATCACTTACGAAAAACTTTCCGGCACCAGTGATGTGGTAAAAATTTCGGTTATCGGCATTGGCATGCGCAGCCACGCCGGAGTTGCGGCAAAAATGTTTCAGGTGCTGGCCGATAAAGGCATCAACATACTGGCAATTACAACGTCCGAAATCAAGGTAAGCATCCTGATTGATGCAGCTTACGCCGAACTGGCCATTCGCACCCTGCATACGGCCTATGAACTGGATGAGGTTTAATCCCGTGTGCTTTGTCAAACTCAAGAGATTTCGAATTGCCGCCAAAATAAAGCGGATGATTCCGATCCTTAGGAAGGACACAGGCTGATGGTAAGCTCCGTTGCTGGCCCGCGTGTCCTTCTCCGGCGGTTACGCGAGGTTATGGCGGAGCCGGAAAGCGCACAAAGGCGTCTTGAAAAAGTCTCTGTTGCCATCGCCGCAAACATGGTTGCCGAAGTATGCTCGGTCTACCTCATGCGCCCGGATAATATCCTTGAGCTGTTCGCCTCCGAAGGCCTCAACCCTGATGCCGTTCACAATACTTTTCTGAGCACAGGTGAAGGCCTCGTTGGTCTGATTGCCGCTGAGGCTGAAACCCTCAGCCTGTCAGATGCCCATGCTCATCCTGCTTTTGCCTATCGTCCCGAAACCGGTGAAGATGCGTTCAGTTCGTTTCTGGGCGTACCCATACTCAGGCTCGGGCACACGTTAGGTGTGCTGGTGGTGCAAAACCGTACCCAGCGCGCTTACAGTGAAGAAGAAGTAGAGGTGCTGCAAACCACCGCCATGGTACTGGCGGAAATGATTGTTGCCGAAGATATGGCAGCCGCAGTGGTGGCGCACCAGCCTCGGTTGGGGGCATCGCTTCAGCTCAAAGCCACGTCATTTGCCAGGGGAATAGCCCTTGGGGTGGCGGTATTTCATGAACCTCGCGTCAATGTGGTGAAATTAATTGCTGACAACGCTTCAGTTGAGCAGCGCCGCCTTGATGTGGCTATTGTGTCGCTGCGTGAGGCCGTTGAAGAAATGATGCACAAACCCGATGTTGTGCGTGGCGGTGAACCTCGTGATATTCTCGAAGTCTATCGCATGTATGCTTACGATCGCGGCTGGGTGCGGAAAATCGAAGAGGTGATTTCAACCGGACTGACAGCTGAAGCCGCCGTTGAACGCGTGCAAAACGAAACTCTGGCGAGATTATTACGCCAGTCCGATCCTTATGTGCGCGATCGTCTGCATGATTTTGATGATCTGACCAACCGCCTGTTGCGCATTCTTGCCGGACGTCCGGCTACAGCGTCTGCCGAAGATATTCCCGACAATGCTGTTATTTTCGCACGCAACATGGGCCCGGCCGATCTTCTGGATTATGATCGCGAACGCCTGCGCGCGCTGATACTGGAAGAAGGCGGTGCCACCTCCCATGTGGCGATTGTCGCCAGAGCGCTGGAAATTCCCATGGTTGGGCGTGTGGAGCATATCCTACAGCTGGTCGATGCCGGTGATCCTGTTATTGTTGATGGCGATATGGGCGAGCTTTATGTCAGGCCGTCGCTGGAAATAAATGAATCCTATACGGAAAAACGGAAGTTTATAGAGCTGCGTGAGGCGCAATATGCCAAATTGCGCTTAACCAAAGCCGTCACCACAGATGGTCACAATATAGGACTCTATATGAATGCCGGCCTGCCGGTTGATATTGACCATCTTGATGCCTCCGGCGCTGATGGTATCGGGCTTTTCAGGACTGAATTCCAGTTTATGATTGCCTCCAGGTTTCCCCGGCTGGATGAGCAAACAGCAGTATACAGATCGGTTCTTGATGCCGCTAATGACCAGCGTGTTGTGTTTCGTTCACTCGATATTGGTGGCGACAAGGTAATTCCCTATATGCGCCAGGCCGAAGAAGAAAATCCGGCTTTGGGCTGGCGCGCCATCCGTATGTCGCTGGACCGGCCAGCGCTTTTACGCTCCCAGATCAGGGCGTTGCTGCGCGCCAGTGGCGGCGGCGAACTCAACTTGATGTTCCCTATGGTCAGCGAAGTTGACGAAGTCATTCGCGCCCGCGCGCTTGTTGACAAGGAGATTGCGTTTTTAACCCGGCACAATTATACCATACCATCGTCAATCAACATTGGCGTCATGCTGGAAGTGCCATCCTTGATCTGGCACATTCCAGCACTCGCGCCTTACGTCGATTTTATATCTGTCGGCAGCAATGATCTGTTGCAGTTCATGTTTGCCAGCGATCGCGCCAGCCCCCGCCTTACCGGTCGCTTTGATAGCTTAAGCCCGGCATTTTTAAAAATCCTGCGCCAGATTGTAGTGGAATGCCACGCCCATGATATTCCGCTGTCTTTATGTGGTGAAATGGCCGGTGTGCCGGTGGAGGCCATGGCGTTGATTGCCATTGGGTTTCGCTCAATTTCAATGACGGCATCCTCCATAGGCCCGGTAAAGGAAATGGTTCTTTCTCTCGATGCAGCCGCCCTAGAAGCGGAAATTCTGCCGCGCCTTGATGAACCGATAAAATCCCTGCGCCCGGCAATTGAAGCTTTCGCGCTGAGCAACGATATTCCGCTTTGAGCGCCTGTTTTGAATGTTCCAGGCCAGCCCACTCCCCCGCCCAACCACCCACAGGGTATCCTCATCGGGTGGTTGGGCGGGGGAGTGGGCTGGCCTGGAACAGGCACTCAAAGCACTA
>CAZVAZ010000343.1:0-2951 GCA_964625235.1 uncultured Hyphomicrobiales bacterium | reverse complement strand
TCACCATGTTCAAAACCGGCGAAGCAATTGATGCCGCGCGTGAAGCTGCGCGCCTTCTTGGCCTCGAAGCTGATATTCACAGATTGCCGGAAGGCTATGACACACAATTGAGTGAAGGTATAAGCGATGAGTTGCCCATGGGCATGATGCAACGCATTATCATCGCCCGAAGTATTGCCCGCAATCCAAAAATTCTGCTTTTTGATGAAGCCAACAGTTCGCTTGATGGCCGCGCTGATAAGTTACTGCGCGAAGCCTTCTGCAAACTAAAGGGCAATGTCACGATTGTTCTGGTTTCTCACCGGCCATCATTGCTGCGCCTGTGCGATCATATTTACGAACTCGACAGGGGTGAAATAAAATCAGCCGTCGCTGGCGGCCAAACCGCCAATACGTCATCGGTTCAGGTTCAACAAGAAGGCGTGGCATCATGAGTGATGAACATTCTCAATCACCCGGCAATATAAACCCTGTCCACGAGCAGCAACAAAAGCTCAGTGCTGCGCTCGAAAGAAAATCATCAGAAAATATTGAAGAACATATCGGTCTTGCCTGCAACTGCCTGTTGCCGCTGCTCACCGCTCTGGGGTGGCGAGGTGAGGAACGATACCTCATGGAATCCCTGCCGCATTTTGATGAAGTGGAGGATATCGATGACTTGAGATCAGTGCTTGCACGGCTGAATTTTAAAACCAGCCCGCAAAAACTCTCAACCTCGCAGCTTTGGGATGAGGCCTTGCCCTGCCTGTTTGTGGACAAAAAGGGTGCCTTGTCTGTTATCGTCGAGCGCAACGAGGATCGTTTGTCGATTTTTGACAGCGAAACATCACAATACACTGAAATTGATGTGAGTGAGGCCACAGGTACAGTTTACCTGGTCAGTGAAATTGATCTCGAAAAACATCAAAAAGAAGTAATGAAGCACGGTTGGATTTACGTGCTCACCCGCCGCTTTAAACGCCTCGGTGTGCAACTGGTGGGAATTACCTCGCTGATTAACCTGATGGCCCTGGCAGTGCCGATTTATGTCATGTCAGTATACGACAAGGTTATCGGAACACGGTCTGAAGAATCGCTCGTCTATTTTCTCCTCGGCATATTGATTGTCATCAGCGCTGATATGGGGTTGCGGACAATACGTACTCACGCCCTGGCGTACCTCGGTGCGCGATGTGATGCATTGTTAACATCCGCTGCTTTTCAGCAAATCCTTCACTTGCCGATTTCACTGAGCGAACGTGCGCCTGTGGGCGCGCAGATTACCCGGCTCAAGCAGTTTGAAGGCCTGCGGGAGATTTTCACCGGCAGCGTTGCCGGTGCAGCCCTTGATCTGCCTTTTACATTTGTATTCCTGGCAGCGATTATCATGTTCGGTGGTATGATTGCCTGGGTGCCCATAAGTCTCATGATTATTTTTGCCCTTATGGCAGCCATTACCATGCCACTGACCAAATTTCGGGTTGCAGCAACCGGGGAAATTCGCTCAAAGCGTCAGAATTTTCTGATAGAAATGATCACCAAGCACCGCTCCATAAGAGAAGCACATGGCGAAGAAACCTGGCTGGCACGGTTTAAAACCATATCGGCAGAATCATCGCATTGTCATTTCAAATCATCCCAACTCAATCTGACCGTCCAGACCATCGCCCAGATCCTGGTCATGTCCGCCGGGGTTGCCACTCTTGGTTTTGGTACGTTGATGGTTATTGAAGGAGAAATGACAACCGGTGCTCTGATTGCTGTCATGGCCCTGGTCTGGCGTGTATTGTCGCCGATACAGGCGATTTTTTTGAATATGAACAGGCTGGAGCAGGTCAAGCAGAGTTTCCAGCAGGTCAATGCCCTGATGAGAATGAAGCTTGAACGCCAACCCGGCAAGATTCCCGGCGTTTACCGTAAATTCAAAGGCGCTGTTTCATTTTCCCGGGTGGGGTTTAGATATAACCCCAGATCCGAACCAGCATTGATGGGGTTGACGCTGGAAATTGAGCCGGGGCAGATTATCGCCATTACCGGCAACAGTGGCGCGGGTAAATCGACCATGCTGAAACTTTTAACCGGCCTTTACCTGCCGCAAGCGGGCAGCGTCCACATCGACGGGCTTGATCTGCGCCAGCTTGATATGGGTGAATTGCGCCATGCCATTGGCTATGTGCCGCAAAAAGCCACTTTCTTCCATGGCACCGTAAAGCAGAACCTGAGGCTGGCCCATCCCGGCGCCAGTGATGAGGATATCAAACGAGCGTGTGAGGACGCGGGTTTGTTTGATTATGCTGACGCACTTCCCGACGGTCTGGAAACGCGCATCAACAACAAGTTTCAAAAACAGATGCCCGATGGTCTCAAACAGCGCCTCAATCTGGCGCGGGCTTACGTTAAAAATGCCCCGATCTATCTGATGGATGAGCCTGGAAACAATCTTGATCACCAGGGTGACGAACGCCTGATACGCCATTTAAAGACGATGCGGGGGCGTGCCACCACTATAATCATGACCCATCGCCCCAGCCACATGCGCCTTGCTGACCGGGTGATTTATTTACAGGACGGAGCAGTCTTGCACGATGGCAAACCAGATCAGGTGCTGCCTTTGATTTTGGATGCGGCCTAGTCTGAAATCTATAAAATTAGCAATGATTTAAGGATAAACAGCTAGATTTAATCCAGTTCGATGGTTCAGTGGAAAAGTCAGTTATGAGTAATCAATCCCGCCCTACAGCCACAGGCTCTTCAAGTGCCAAGCGCCAAAATCTCAACCTGCCGCTCTCTTTAGAAGAGGGCCGGGTGCCGAAACTTTTTGTTCACACGCTGTATCTCTTAAGCGCATTTATTGCCGCTGGAATTATCTGGGCCACTGTTGCCCAGATTAAAGAACTGACAGTTGCAAATGGTCAGTTGGTGCCGGTGGGATCGGTTCAACTGGTTCAGCATCTTGAAGGCGGCATCGTTTC
>CAZVAZ010000342.1:0-2961 GCA_964625235.1 uncultured Hyphomicrobiales bacterium | reverse complement strand
GTTAATATGACCGGAGAGGCGATTGCCACGGGAAAACCGGTCTATGTTTTTCATCCCGGACCAGGATCGAAGAAATTCAATCATTTTCACGAGCAATTGCGCAAAAAAGGCATTACAAGGAATTTCGAAGGCGTCATAGAAACCTGGGCCTATGAACCGATAGATGCAACAAATGAAATTGCCCGGGAAATTGCTACCCGCTGGCACCGGCAACAGGCCGCAACCGATTAAGGAAATCTGATCATGGGCTACCTGGACTTTGCAGCGCTGGAACAAACACCAGCTGTTAGTGATCCTTTTGATTATGTTGTTGTAACTGATTTTATTCAGTCCACGCAGCAGGCAGAAGCGATTGAAAATTTTCCCGAAATCCCGCAAGGCGGTTCATACCCGCTGTCAAGCCTCGATATAAATCCGGCATTTCAAAGCCTGCTTGATGAGATGGACAGCCCGGCATTTGAGAAAGCTATAGAGAAAAAATTCAACGTCGATCTGCAAGGAAAACCAAAGCTTTTCAGCCTGCGCGGGGTGTGCCGTAACAAGGACGGCAGGATCCACACTGATTCCAAAGAAAAAATCATCACCGTTTTGCTGTACATAAATAAGCCCTGGCCTCATGCCGGTGGGCGGCTGCGCCTGCTTAAAAGTGAAAATCTTGATGATTATGTGGACGAAGTGGCACCTGATGCCGGTACCCTCTTGATTTTTCGCCGCTCAGACAACAGTTTCCATGGACACGAACCTTTTGATGGCAAAAGATGCAGCATTCAGTTGAACTGGCTGACGACGGAAAATCGAAAGGTGTTTCAGACAATCCGCCACCAACTATCGGCCATCGTAAAAAAATTCAAATAGCCGCAAAAACCAGCCAGGAAACTCTATGACTGCAAAACATTCGAAGGTTATCATTCTGGGGTCCGGTCCGGCGGGTTATACGGCGGCGATTTATGCGGCGCGTGCCATGCTGGAGCCCACCTTGATCCAGGGAATTCAGCCCGGCGGACAGTTGACCATTACCACAGATGTTGAAAACTACCCCGGCTTTGCCGATGTTATTCAGGGGCCGTGGCTGATGGAGCAGATGCAGGCGCAGGCTGAAAGTGTGGGAACAAAGCTGGTTCAGGACCACATTATGAAAGTGGACCTGAAAGCCGCACCATTTTCCCTGATCGGCGATTCAGGCCAGGAATACACCTGTGACGCCCTGATTATTTCAACCGGAGCGCAGGCTAAATGGCTGGGTCTGCCGAGCGAAGAAAAATTTAAAGGTTTTGGTGTTTCTGCGTGTGCAACGTGCGACGGGTTTTTCTATCGCGACAAACCGGTTGCAGTGATTGGCGGCGGCAATACGGCGGTTGAAGAAGCTTTGTTTTTGACAAAATTCGCCAGTAAAGTCACCCTTGTTCATCGCCGTGATGAGTTGCGTTCGGAAAAAATCCTGCAAAACAGGCTGCTCGCTCACGACAAAATTGAAGTTGTATGGGACACGGTCCTTGAAGAGGTGTTGGGCACACAAAACCCTCCCGGTGTTACCGGCGTGGCTCTCAAGAATGTGAAAACCGGCGAGGTCAGCAACCTGAACGTTGATGGTGTTTTCATCGCCATTGGTCATGCCCCGGCGACTGAGTTGTTTTTAGATCAGCTTGATACCAAAACCGGTGGCTATCTCATCACTGCTGCCGATTCTACCGCCACATCAATACCCGGTGTATATGCCGCCGGAGATGTGACAGATGACATCTTCCGCCAGGCGGTAACAGCAGCCGGGCAGGGCTGCATGGCGGCACTGGAAGTTGAAAAATACCTGGATTCTTTAGGAAATTAGAAATGGACTGGGAAAAACTCAAAATATTCCGCTCGGTCGCCGAAGCCGGCAGTTTTACCCGCGCCGGTGAAGTCATTGGCCTGAGCCAGTCAGCGGTTTCGCGCCAGGTGTCTTCTTTGGAAAAGGACCTTAAAGTTCCGCTGTTTCATCGCCATGCCCGCGGATTGATATTGACTGAACAAGGTGAATTGCTGTTTCGCACTGCGCATGAGGTTTTTACCAAGCTGGAAGCTGCGAAAACCATGCTGCGCGATTCCAAGGAAAAGCCCTCCGGTGTACTCCGGGTGACCACCACCGTCGGCCTTGGTTCAAACTGGCTGACGCCGCGATTGTCAGAATTTATTGAACTTTATCCCGATATCAACGTTCAGTTGATGTTGCAGGATACGGAACTTGACCTTGGCATGCGCGAGGCTGATGTGGCGATACGGTTGCGCAAACCGGTGCAGGCCGAGCTTATTCAAAGAAAACTGTTCACTGTGCACTTCCACATTTATGCCTCACCCGGCTACATCAAGGAATACGGTGCGCCGTTGACCATTGAAGATCTTGATGATCATCGTTTCGTTTCCTTTGGCGTTATGACGCCGCCTTATCTCAAACATATCAACTGGCTGGAGAACCAAGGTTTGGACGGCGGCAAACCGCGCGAGCCCATTCTTAGCATCAACAGTGTTGATGGCATCAAGCGGGCTGCGCAAAATGGTATTGGAATTGCCGCATTGCCTGATTATATCGTGCGCGACGAATCAAAGGCCGGGCTGGTGAGGATATTGACGGATATAGAAACGCCAAGCTTTGATACTTATTTTGTTTACGCCGAGGAAATACGCAATTCAGCCAGGATGATCGTTTTTCGCGATTTTTTACTTGGTAAAGCCCGGGAATGGTCGTTCTGAATTCAGTTTTTTTGTTTAAAAGCAATCTCTTGTAGGTATGCGCAAGATGCATAGCTCATATGCTCAATGGGCGCTTGCGTATCCGCGATGAAATAGGCACATATAGGCCAACGCGATCATTGATCGAAAGTTAGACGAAACGCCTCTCCTCCCTCCCCCTAAAGGGGCGTTTCGTAAGTAGACCCGCCCTCCCTCCCAGCTGGTCGGTCTGCGGCGCCTGGCAACAGGCGCTCTTAT
>CAZVAZ010000341.1:0-2975 GCA_964625235.1 uncultured Hyphomicrobiales bacterium | reverse complement strand
TATGTATCGCAGTTTTTTATGCTCCTTCTGGCTTTATTGCTGGGGGCTTTTCTTGCTTGTATGTTGCGTCGATGGACGAGGTCACCTTCATCCCAAACAGATTTGAAGTCGACTGCATCGAGCGAAAGTCAGGCGTCACCCGCTCAGGCTTCACCTGCCATGGAAAGCACTAAAGCCGAAGCACCCGCTGCTGTTGCTGCAGTGGCCGAGGAGCCTCCCGCTCCAAAACCAGAGCCAAAACCGGAGCTGAAACCGGAGTTGAAATCGGAGCCAGAACCGGAGCAGAAATCGGAACCAAAACCGGTTCAGGCGCGCGGCCTTGATGCAGCAATTGGTGGTCAGCCCGATGATTTGAAAATCATCAGCGGCATCGGCCCCAAGCTCGAACAGACCCTTAATGGTCTGGGGATTTTCCATTTTGAACAAATCGCCGGCTGGAGTGCCAAAGACGTTGGCGAAGTGGATGATCTTTTAAGCTTCAAAGGACGCATCGAGCGCGATGACTGGATCGCTCAGGCAAAAAAGATGATGAACGATTAAAGGGAAAAGCTCTAACAGGTGTCACCTGGACAATCGGTGGTGATGGAGACCGGAAAGCTCTTTAAGAACGACTTTTCCCTGCTTGAATTTGGCGTCCAGATATTGATGGCTTTGCCCCGTGCCAACCATTTTTTGATAAATACTTCGTCGGCGATATCGATCGATGGCACGATGATACCGACGCCCAGATAGTCGACCATAGCGTCGCGCCGAATAAGGAATTCCACCAGTTTGTTGTACGGAGGATGGGGTCTAATCGCCAGGGCAGTCACGATTTCAGGGTTTTCCGAGCGTATATAATACAAGAACCGGGGATCGAACGAAGACACGTAAGCATTCTCATATAATGAATGTTTTTCGAACATGCGGGCAATCGTGATTGATGCCAGATATTTATTTTCAATCTCGGTTTTCAGTTCAATTTCCAGTTTGAGACCCAGTTTCAAGACAAGTTGCACGACCTGCTCAAGGCTGGGAACGGATGTTTCACTGCCGCCGCTGGCGCTGTTGATGCGGAGTTTGGAAATTTCTGCGAAGGTATAATCTGCAACCAGCCCGTTGCCATTGGTGGTTCTTTCAAGACCCGGATCGTGCATGGCGACCAGCACACCATCCGACGTCATCATCACGTCAATCTCGACAGCGTCAGCATTGAGTTTGTAGGCGCCTTTTATCGCCGGAAGGGAATTCTCTGGAAAGTTCAGCGCATCACCACGATGTGCAATTACCAATCGCGAAAATACGCCTGCGTCGGGACTTGGCGGCAATGCGGTCAGATAGAGAACAGTAGCGACGAGAGCTGTTACCACAACGTAAACGGCCATCAATTTCCATAACCAACCCATGATATGTCCTAAATCAGCCCCAGAGCCGTCCCCATATATCCCAAAAGCACATGCAGGACCGTAACCCCGATCAGCGTCTTGTGCCTGTAATACAGATAGCCGAACAACAAGCTGGCGACGAATGTAAATATTGCTGCATCCACAGACAGATGCAGGTGCAATATTGCGAATAGCAGAGCGGCAATCACGATCGGTTTCATGAAATGTGCGCCTGGCATAAAGCGCTGTAGAGAACCCTGTCCTATTCCACGCGCAATGAGTTCCTGAATTGCGGTGTGAGGAATATAAGTGACGAGGTAAAACGCCAACTGCCCGCTGCTGTAGTTGGCGATGGTTCCCCATGTAATCAGGGGCTCGTCTGCGGGAGCACTGAAAATCTTGAATAGAATGAATAAAGGCAGAATCGCAATGGCGATCAAAACACTTTCCTGCAATGATTTACGCCAACCGGTGGTGGTGATGCCAAATACGGAAATCGGCACATTTTGATGCCTGATGGCATAGACCGCCGGAATTAAAACGAGAATCAGAAATACCCAGCGGATCATCAACTGGAAAGCCGGGGATTCATTTGTGTAATCAGGAATGAAACTCGAGACAGCAAACAACATGATTGTTGCGATATAAAACCGGCCAAAAGAGTTTTGATCCGACTGCTGTTCTACGGCCTTTTGCAATGCCTCGACCTGCTTTGAATTTGCAACCTGCAATCTTTCAGACTGCACACCGGCAATGCCCTTTACTATGTCGTGATAAATTCCCAGTTGCATAGCGTCTTCACGATTGATTGCCAGAACCGTAACACTGTCTGATGCAATAATGCTGGCTGAGGCCGACCCCATCTCCATAAAGCCTTTTTCACCGAAATGTACACCTGGCTCGAGGCTCGCCACAACAAATTGCTGGGTATTTTTGTGGCGTTCCACAACTACATCAACACTACCATTAAAAAGGATTCTCAAGGCGTCATATTCGTGATCAGTTCTGAGAACGAACTCACCATTCCTGTAATTTTCAATTTTGCAGTTTTCGGCTGCAATCCGAATTTGCTCGTCGTCCAAAGCAGGAAAAAGCTCTTTAACTTTGAAAAACTTTACAAACTCGGTTGTTGATTTTGCGTGAGTGGTGGTCATTGACGGTACGCTTCTTAGTGAAATGAAATTGACATTTCATTCCGGTGACGGTTTACTAAATACCTAGCCGTTATCAATCTGCTCAATGAGCTTGTTTATGGCGGCAACCGCCTGAATTTCATTCAAAAACGGTGTATGACCTCGATTTTTCAGGGTGAGGCTTACCATTTTTTTGTGTGATTTGTGCATCTTCTGCAATGTCTCAGCCGTCAAGATATCTGAGTTTTCTCCGCGAACAACCAGTGTCGGAATATTTTTCAGTGCATTGAAATAAGGCCACAGCGGCGGTATTTTGGCATCACTGGAAGAAATGATTTTTGGCAAAGTATGGCGTAGTGCCGGGTCATAGTCGATTTTGGGTTTTCCGTTTTCATCGCGAAACGTGTTGCGGGCAAATGTTATCCACTCATCTTCGGGCAGCGTTGGAAAGTGAGCCAGGGCTATTTTTTTCAAAGTG
>CAZVAZ010000340.1:0-3006 GCA_964625235.1 uncultured Hyphomicrobiales bacterium | reverse complement strand
GTGCATGCAACGTGCCATGGGTGCGCAGGGCACTCAGAACGGTGGCATTGATGGTGCGCCGCTGGCCGCCAGCATTGCCGGTGGGGTGCGTGAGTTGATGGCGGAAAACCTGCTGGCGGTGTGGCTCGATCTCGAATGTGCCTCAGGCAATGATGCCCGCAGTTCTGAATCTGAAATCCGCATTGGTGCCAAAATACTGCCGTATTTAATTTCGGGCTCGGATTTTATCTGCTCGGGTTTTGGCACTATTCTAAAATACGATAATTCCTTCAACGCCTCACTGTTCAATGGCGAGGAGTTGGAAGAATTTCTGGTACTCCAGCGCGATTTCGAAGCCGATGGCGGCCTTTCACCGGTTGATGAGGCACAAATACTTGACGTACGCACCAGAGCGGTTGAGGCTTTGGCGGCGGTGTTTGAGGAACTGGATTTAGGCACCCCCACCCAACATATGAAAAACAGTGTAGTGGCAGCTTCAGGCTCTGATGAAACCGAAAGCTATATGCCACGCGATGTGGCACTCATCAGTGAAAAGATCAAAACCCGCGGCATCACTGTTGTCGACGTTATCAAGGCACTGGCCAAACGCGGGTTTGGTCAAGAAGCTGAACATCTGTTGTCACTGGTAAAACTCAGAGTGTCCGGTGATTATCTGCAAACCTCGGCAATAATCAGGAAGGGCCGCGTCATTTCCGCCATCAACGATGCCAATGATTACAACGGCCCCGGCAGCGGTTATCAACTCACCGAACAGCGCCGCGAAGAGATTATCAATATACGTGACCAGCTGACCCGTGACGCTGTCCTGCATAAGGAAAAAACCTTCGAGGCACATGAAACAAGGCAAATCACTTATACAAAAATAGCCGATGCCGAGCATGGTGAGCGCAAAGACGAAGTCGTCATCGGTATCTCTCCGGCATTTGGTCTCAAACTGTTCCGCACCACTGGCGATCATCCTCTCAGTCAGGTGCTGGCAGAGCTGATAGCGGGCATAAAAGCCAAAGGTTTGCGTGCCCGGATTGTGCGCTTTCACCACACTGCGGACACGTCTTTTTTAGGCTTGAGTGCCGCCAGCCTGTCCGGCTCAGGCATTGGCATCGGCATTCAGGCCAAGGGTACAGCGGTCATTCATCATATCGACCGCCTGCCGCATAATAATCTCGAGCTGTTTTCCAATGCCCCCATTACCCACCTTGCGCATTACCGCAAATTTGGCGAAAACGCTGCCGATTATGCCTTGGGCGTTATGCCAGAACCTGTTGTTGTACCAACACGCGGAGAGGCACTGGGCGCACGATTTCATGCCCGTGTCGCCTTGATTTATGCAATTGAAACCTCGCTCACCGAGGAAGAAAAATTGCCGGAAGAAATCGAAGTTCAGTTTGCGGGGACAAAGTGATGGATAATAAAAAGCTGGGTGCGCAGGATTACCCGCTGGCCGAAAAGCGTCGCGATCTGGTTCGCGGTCGCCGGGGGAAATCGCTGGATGAACTTGATCTGGCAGCGGTGGAGAACGGCGAAGTGGTCATGGAAGACCTCAGGATTACCGCCCGCGCTCTGGAGTTGCAGGCCGAGATTGCCCGTAACAAAAATCGCGAAAAACTGGCGGAAAATTTTGAGCGCGGCGCGGAACTTGTCGAGGTGCCCCAGGATTACCTGATGGAAATCTACGAACTATTGCGACCGGGCCGAGCGCGCGACAAAAGTGAGTTGGAGAAAGTTGCCGAAAACCTGCGGGCCACCTACAATGCCACCCACATGGCTGAATTTATTGAAGAAGCCGCTGAAGTCTACGAGGCCCGCGGCCTCTTTGCATCGAGATTTTAACCAAAGAGGAAAGAGACAACATGAGCTGGAAAACAGCCTATCGCTCCATATACTATCAAAACGCGCCGGAGCCGGATGATCTTGATCTCAAAACAAACGAGACCGCCCTTCTGGTCATTGATGTACAAAACACCTATCTCGAGCGCCCGGATAAAAGCACCCTGTCAGGGGATGCTTTAAGCGAATATGACGCCTGGACACCTTTTCATCAACGCATGAACGAGAGTGTTATTCCCGGAACTGCCGAGCTATTAAGATTGTTTAGAGCCCAAAATATCGAATGTCTGTTTGCCCGCATTGCGTGCCATACAGAAGATGGCCGCGATCGCTCCTTGAGCCAGAAAATGCCCGGGTGGAACAACCTGCTGTTGCCGAAAAATCAGGAGCCTTCACAAATGGTTGGCAAACTCGCTCCCGTGGGCGATGAGATTGTCGTTACCAAAACCACAGATTCGGCTTTGACCGGAACAAATTTGCGATTGATATTGCACAACCTTGGCATCAAAAACGTAATTTGCTGCGGAATTTTCACTGATCAATGTATCTCATCAACGGTCAGAAGCCTGGCGGATGAGAGTTTTAATGTGGTGGTTATCGATGATTGTTGCGCTGCCGGCAGCGATGAGTTGCATTACAAAGAACTTGAAATCATCAACATGATTTACTGCCACGTGGTATCGCGGCGGGAGTTAAAGGAAATGATGGGGCTTTAAAAACTAAAGCGAAAGGTGTCAAATCCAACTGGTCTGATGTCAAGACATAAAGTTGCAGAATGTTCTAATCTTTGAAACGGTGGAGAATCAAAAATTTATCAAACGGCAAACCGGCCAGTTCGCAATTGTTCTGTAATCATCTTCAAATCAGGTTTGCCTAAAGGGAGATAGACAATGTCGAAATACCAACCTTCAAGGCGTAATTTTCTACAACAGACCGGCCTGTGGGCTGCGGCTGCCTCATTTGGCAGCCTGCCTAACCTGGCCTATGCCGGATCAGACCGCTCAAAGGAACTCAACATCTATGTCTGGGAAGGGTACAATTCCGATGAAGTGCTCGATCCTTTCCGCAAAGAGTTTTCCGCCAGGGTTCGTGCCGAAGGCCTGACTTCAGACCCTGATGCCGTAAACCGCCTGCGTGCAGGTGAAACCAAAGTCTGGGATATCATCAACGTCAACAATC
>CAZVAZ010000339.1:0-3006 GCA_964625235.1 uncultured Hyphomicrobiales bacterium | reverse complement strand
TGATTATCATTATGCCCATCAAGGGCTCCTCAAGGCAGGGCTGTTTATTCATATTCCGGCAACATACGGCTTGATTGTGCTCATGATTGCGCATGTGGCAATCATGTATGCCTATTCGTCGGGAGGGCCATAGGTTGAAAATTTTACAGTATTTCGGTTTTCAGGAAAGTTCTTATGAGCGCCCCAGTCAGAAATGGGTGTGCGGTCATCTTGATGCGGGTAAACCGTGTCCGCTGGGGCCGGATGGCCGGGGCGCCTGTCAGGCAACTTTTGAATGCCAGCCGCATAAATCAGAGGCCGAAGAGCGATGGAAATGCACGCGTCCGGCATCACGCGGGGGGAGTTGTGAGCAAGGTCCGCTGCCTGATGGTGTTTGTTGCAAGGCGCTTGTTAAATGTAATCCGAATTTGAGCCTGCGGGCAAAGCGCGGGCGCGCTGTGCGCTGGGCGATCACTGTGGCGATAGGGTTTATTGTGTTTCTGGTTGCCTTCAATGGTGATCAGAGGTTTTTGTCGCCGGGACCTTTAAGTGCAGTGCACAGCTCTTTGAACAGCTGTCAGGATTGCCATGCCAATGTTGCCGTTGGTGGTTTTAACTGGATGCAGTCGATTTTTGTCACCGCAGATGCACCCAAAGACAGTGCCGCGTGCAGTGACTGCCATAAATCCGGAAATGAAGCGCTCAGTCCACACGGTCTGGCAGAAAGTAAGCTGGAAGCTATAACCAAGCGCCATAAAGCTGCGTCGCCAGTAGCGACTGAACCGATTTTGGCGAATTTTCGTAATGCCATGTTTCCGGTTGAAGAGGTCATTCAAAACGGTGTTACCTGTGCAACCTGCCATAAAGAACATCAGGGCAAAAAGAATGACCTGAAAGCCATGCCCGATGTTCAGTGCCAGGTCTGCCATACAAAACAGTTTAACAGTTTCCAGGACGGCCATCCTGAGTTCACCAGTTTTCCTTTTGATCGCAGAACCCGTATCATCTTTGATCATGCCGCCCATTTTGCCAAATACATCCCCAAGACCAAGGCAGATGGCAAAGTCTCAGGCAAGCTTCCGGAAACCTGTGCGGATTGCCATGAAACCGATGGTAATAAAGGGCTGATGGTGGTCAAGAGTTACGACACAACGTGTGCGGCATGCCATGCCGGACAAATTGCCGGAACGGAGCGGGCTTCCGGGCCCAAGGGAATTACTTTGTTGACGCTGCCGGGGCTTGATCTGGCCGTGTTGCGCGAAAAAAATGCCGACATTGGCGAATGGCCTGAAGATTCTGAAGCTGAAATATCACCGATGATGAAGCTTTTGATTGGCTGGGACGATGAGCGCAGAGAAATGCTTGGTGCGGTGGAAAAACTTGATCTGCTGGACCTGACGGACGCGAGTGATGATGACATTGCGGTGGTGGAAAAACTTGTCTGGGAAGTGAAATCCCTCATCTATCAGTTCACAAACGTAAAACCGCGCGATGCGATGAAAATGCTCAGCCCGGAGATGGGGGGGAGTATTGATGCCGGGCTTTTAGCCAGACTTACCGCCAATATGCCGCGCGATGTGATGCTTGGCGTTCAGCGCGACTGGTTGCCGAACCTGCCAGCTGAGGTTTTGAGGCGCATGCAGGGGCAACGGTTGGGGCTGGATGCACCTGTTGAGGTTGATGACGCAGTCGCGGAGACAGTTGAGACTGACAACTCCGATACCTCACCTCAAAAGAGTGCGGACGGGGCGGGCGACGACATTCTGGCCGAGGACAAAGGCGACGAGATTCTATCCGGCAATGATGATATTCTGGCCGAGGACAAAGGCGACGACATTTTATCCGGTAACGATGATATTCTGGCCGAAGAAAAAGGCGACGATATCCTGTCGGGCAATGATGACATTCTGGCAGAAAATATGGAAGGTGATATTCTTTCCGGCGATACAGGTACAGAAGAAGTGGCGCAGGCAGCTGAAACAGAAAACAAGGCAGAATTGCCCGAACCAATGGACTCTGAAGCCTGGGCTGAAGCCGGAGGGTGGTATCGACAGGATTTCTCTGTGCTGTACAAGCCGGTTGGCCATCGTGATGACTTTATGCAGGCGTGGCTGGATTACAGTGGCAGGCAATATGGCCAGGAAAACGCCAGCCTGGCGGCACCGGTTTTTGATATGTTGAGCGACAAACAGGCCCAGGGCCAATGTGCCAAATGTCATAGTGTTGATGGTGCCAGTAAAGACAGTCGTAGTGTTAACTGGAAGCCGTTTGATGCCGATGGATCTGCAATCAAGTTTACCAAATTCTCACACGAGCCACATTTTGGCCAGCCCGGTGACAAGGGGTGTCTGGCGTGCCATGTGGTTGATAGTGATGCGAAATATGCCGACACCTATAAATCTTTTGATCCAAAGGTGTTCGTGTCAAACTTCAAGCCTATTACACAACAGCAATGCAGCGATTGTCATCAACCCGAAGTAGCGGGGCAAAGCTGTATCTTATGCCATGTCTACCATATGGATAAAGTCATCACCCCCATCATGACCACCAGAATTCCGGATAATTGATGTCAGATGTCCAATACCAGATTGCTTTTTGGCTGGGTGATACAGGTCAGGCATGAACCGGCTTCGGGTTTTTTGCCGGGTTTTGACAGGTAATCAACATCACCTTTTTTCAGGGCAGTAAGGCAGGTGCCGCAATTGCCGGCGCGACAGCCCGAACGCGCCTTGACGCCATTGGCTTCGGCCAGTTCAAGTAACGTGCCCTTGCTTGCTGCCCATTTCACCTTGATTTTTGAGCGCGAAAACTCAACTTCGAAAGTCTCTGCATCTGCTTCAGGTTCGGCTGCATCTGCACCGGAAGTTTTTTTGACGGTGGCAGGGCCAAAGGCCTCGAAATGGATGTCTTCTTCGGGAACACCCCATTCCTCGAGATCGTTTGTCACCATATCCATCATCGGTGGCGGGCCGCAAATGTAGAAAACATAATTATTTGACCGCAGTTTGGCCTTCATCAGATCAACAC
>CAZVAZ010000338.1:0-3007 GCA_964625235.1 uncultured Hyphomicrobiales bacterium | reverse complement strand
GCGACGGGTGACATCATATTGTTCCGGCGTCAGTTGCTGACGCCATTCCTCATCGGTTTTTTCGATTTTTTTGCGTGTCTGTACTGGATCAACTGTCATCACTGGGTTTCCCTGAAATAATCTCCCGGCCAAAATCAAAAGCATGATCTAGAGTTAATCAATAGCCCCAGTCAATTCAATAGCACCATGGTGGCCCGATCGCTCGAAATTTAATCAAATAAGGACATAAATTGAGCTAAATATATAACAAGCTTAATTATAATATTGTTCAAACAATAATTGAATTAAACATAAATAGATTTAGGTAAGTTCACCAGAAGTTGCAGAAATTGAAGTATAACAGAATACAAAGGTAGATTTAATAGATAACAAGGCTGAGTGTGGCAGAATTGAGCTCGACCAAAACCAAACCTGTTGTTGATGGCGACGCCATAGAGCCGTTGGAAAATGCACCGCCCGGTGCTGCCCAAACGCTCGGGCATCGCTCTTTAAAGCGGCTGATTGACTTCCTGTTTCTGCCGTCAACTCATGTCATGCCAAACGAGCGCGTCTTTGCCGAAACTCTGCTCTTGCGCGACTGGGATGCTTTGTCCGAAACTGTACTGGAAAGGCTGGCTGAGCGATTGGCCAACACTGTAGAAACGGCACCAAGGCTGGCTTTAAGGCTGGCGCGTTGCGGGCGTTTCAATATTTCGGGACCGCTGTTAAAATTCGGAGACCTGCACGATATTGATCTGGTGGAAATAGCGCATAAATGTAAACAACCCGAACAGTTGAACATTGCCAGCCGGCGCAATCTCTCGCCCCTGGTGTCTGATCTTCTTGTCGACATCGGTACTGAAGACATTGTCAAAACCGTGTTGATGAATACCGGCTCAAAGATATCCACCAGAACCCTGAGTGATCTTATTGCCCGCGCCAAAGATAATATCACCCTGCAAAACGCCATATTGTTTCGACCGGAAATAGCGGCTGCTGACGCACTCGAACTGTTCTGGCATGTTCCCGGCCAAGTACGGGAATATATTCTGCTGACATACCTGTGCGATCAACGCTCCCTTACCGGATTTCTGTATGAGGATGATGCCTGGCAGGAACATCAAAAAACCCTGTGTTCCGCCGAAATCAGCGATGAACGCCTGACCGTACTGGCCAAATTGCTGGTCGGTGACAAGTACGACAGGGCAATTGAGCAACTGGTCTGCAATGCCCGCCTGTCTCCTCAAACGGCTGCACGCATTTTGAATGACAAAGGTGGCGAAGCTTTCCTGGTGACAGCCAAAGCAATTGGTGCCAGTCGCGCCGGGGTCAATGAAGCATTACTGCGCTTGATAAACGCCAAGCCCTGCATTATTGGCAGCAGGGAAAGACTGGACCCGCTGCGCAATCTGTTCGACAGATTATCGCGCGATCAGGCCCTGGTGGCATTACAATACTGGGGTTGCAAGATTGATGACAGTTCCTAAAACCCGACAAACAGGTTTTCCAGCTGCCCCGAGAAATATAACAGCAGATAGACCACCAGCATAACCGTTGTCCAAAAAGCAGCACTGCCGGTTGCCCAGGTTCTGGCGAATACGCCATCTGGTCCGTGGTGGCGGTAAATCTGATTGAGTGTACGCTCCAGCCACCGCTGCCCCTGCGCCAGTGAGCCGAGGCGGAAGTGTGCGCCCAGCGAAACAAACCATAACGCCACCGCCGGCAAGGCTTTTCGGTAGACCCATTCCACGTCAATGTTAACGCCTGGCAACGTTGGCGGATAGAGGCCTTTCTTCCGCAACCACACGAAAGCCAGTGCTGAAAACAACAGAATCTGCATCTGGGTCAGCACATGCGCTGCCGTATAGGGCTGATAATCGACCGGCATCGGCAGCAGGTCGTATAAAAACCAGGGGTAGACACCGGTGAAAATGGAAAAAGCCGCGGCCAGTCCCATGGCAATCAGCATATTGCGCGGTGCTTCCCTGGTTCGGATACCGCTGTCTTGGGCGAAGAAGGCAAAGAATGGAACTTTGATACCGGCATAACTAAATACGCCAGCTGAAGCAAACAACAGTGCCAGCCAGACAATGGGATACCCTTCCATCAGAACTGCCGTTATCACCATGGATTTTGCCACGAAGCCGGCAAACAGCGGGGTTGAAACTGATGCTGCACCGATAATACAAAATGTCGCTGTCCACGGCATGGATTTGTACAGCCCGCCAAGCTCGGATCCGTTGATCTTGCCGGTGCGATATAAAACCGCACCCATCGACATGAACAACAATCCCTTGTAGATGACGTGCGCGAAGGCAAGGCTGACGGTACCATTGATGGCAAGCGCGGTGCCAAGGCCGATTCCGACCACCATAAAGCCTAACTGACTGACCAACGAATAAGCAAGCACACGTCTGAGATCATTCTCGATCACCGCATAAAAAATCGGGAACACGGTCATTGTCGCCCCGATATAGATCAGCAGTTCAGTACCCGGAAAAGCCCGCGTCAATGCATAAATCGCCAACTTGGTGCTGAAAGCACTCAAAATTACGGTGCCGGTCGGGCTTGCTTCGGGGTAGGCATCGGTGAGCCAGTTGTGCAGGAACGGAAAGCAGCACTTGATGCCGAAGGCAATAAAGATCAGCCACGAAGCCAGGCCATCCAGACCGATATAGTCGAATGCTATTGATCCGGTCTCGTATGACCAGATCAACACGCCGGCCAGCAGGATAACGCCTGAGGTTACCTGAATGATGAGATAACGCATGGCGGCACGCAGGGATTTTTGCGTGCGCCGCGCCAGGATCAGGAAGGCGGAGCTTACCGCCAGGATTTCCCAGAAAATGAACAGCGTGATCATATCACCGGCAAAGACAGCGCCAATCGCGCTGCCGGCATAGATCAGACCGGAGGTGTTCTCCAGCTTGTCATCCGTATGCAGAGCGAAGACGATGCCGAAAAGTGCTGCTATGTGAAACAGCAGGCCGAATAAAAAGCTGAGTTTGTCCACACGCACCAGTGTCAA
>CAZVAZ010000337.1:0-3013 GCA_964625235.1 uncultured Hyphomicrobiales bacterium | reverse complement strand
ACTCAAGTTATTTAAACGCCAAAAGCTTTCGCGATATGCAGGTGCAGACCCGCGGTGAATTTGGCGGGCTTGGCATTGAAGTCACCATGGAAAATGGTATCGTCAAGGTGGTAACCCCCATTGATGACACGCCTGCCGACCGTGCGGGCGTAAAGCCCGGTGATCTCATTACTCATTTGGATAAAGAAAAAATTCAAGGCTTAACGCTTGCTCAGGCAGTCGAGAAGATGCGTGGCCGCGTCAAGACACCATTGGTGCTGACCGTTGTGCGCAAAGGCAGGGACGAGCCTTTCGACATCACTGTCATTCGCGATATTATCCGCATTAAATCGGTTCGTTTTCGCCAGGAAGATAACGTAGGCTACATCCGCATTACCACCTTTACCGAGCAGACCCAAAAAGGTGTTGAAAAAGCCATAGACGAGCTGAAACAGAAAATCGGCCGCGATATCAAGGGCTACGTCGTTGATTTGAGAAATAATCCCGGCGGCCTGCTTGATCAGGCGATTTCAGTATCCGATACTTTTCTCGACCGCGGCGAAATTGTTTCAACCCGTGGTCGCAATGTTGAAGAAACCCAGCGTTACAATGCGCGTTCAGGCGACCGGGTAGAGGGCAAGCCAATTGTAGTCCTTATCAATGGCGGTTCTGCTTCTGCTTCTGAAATTGTGGCCGGTGCCCTGCAGGACCATAAGCGTGCTAAAATCATCGGCACGCGGTCTTTTGGCAAAGGCTCGGTACAGACGATTATTCCGCTGGGTGACAGCGGTGCAATCAGATTAACAACAGCGCGTTACTACACACCTTCGGGCCAGTCCATCCAGGCCAAGGGAATTACCCCGGATGTTGTTGTTGAGCAGGAAGTCCCCGAAGATCAAAAAGCCCGCACCACCTTGAAAGGCGAGGCTGATCTGCCCGGCCATCTGAAGTCGGAGGAAGGCGAAGAGAAAAAAGGATCTTCAGCATTCGTTCCCAAGGACAAAGCCGATGATAAACAACTGGCTTTTGCTCTTGCCATGCTTCGCGGTGTGAAAATCAATAGCAAAAATTCAACGGAAGAGAAAACCACTATCGCCAATTGATTGTTGTTTTTCTAAAATTAAGTTTGTAAATCCCTGCGTGTCAAATTTGTGAAACATGGGCTGGTGAGCCTGCATCCGGGAACAAAGCAAAGATAAATGGCATCGCAAGACTCTAACGAAACGATTAAAGCATCGACTGCACCAAAGCGTTCAAAAATTCTTGTTGCCAGCTGGGCGCTGTTTGCAATTGCAGTGTTTGGTGTGCTGAGTTGGGTGCTGGTATCAAATGACCCTCTTGGTGGTGAGCCTGTTACCATCGTTAAATTGGACAACCTGAAAGATCAAAACCGGGAAGCTGACAGCCAAAATCTTGGCATGCGCAAGACCATGCGTCCCGAAGATCCGGCAAAAGTAGCCAAGAATACCGGGAATATCACCCCGCCAACTGACGCCGAACCTGCGCTGGATATAACCATTGAAACACTGGACGCATCAACTGCAGCACTGGCTCCTGTGCCAGCCAAAGGCTTGGTGGAAAAAACCAGATTGGGACCTTTGCCCCGCATAAGCGAGGATGGCCGCCGTCCCAGCCAGATCTATGCCCGTAAGCCGGATGCCAATACGTCAGGGGGCACCGCTCCGGTGCGCATAGCTATCTTTGTCGGCGGCATGGGCCTTAGCGCCAGGGGAACAAATGCCGCAATCAAACGCCTGCCCGAGCAAATCACGCTTGGCTTTGCCCCTTATGGCAAAGGTCTGCAGTCATGGATAAAAAAAGCCCGTGATTACGGTCATGAAGTGCTTTTGCAAATTCCCATGGAACCCTATGATTTCCCTGATAATGACCCCGGCCCCTATACGCTTTTGACCAATCTGTCTGTGACTGAAAACATGCAGCGCTTAAAATGGCTGATGTCGAGATTTGTCGGCTATGCCGGTGTTACCAACTACATGGGTGCCAAATTTACCGCCGCACCGGAACCTTTGAGAAATATTCTCGCCGAAATTTCCAAGCGCGGCCTGATCTATATTGATAATGGCACCTCCCAGCGCAGCAAGGCAAAACAGGTAGGGCGCGAAATCGGCTTAGGCGTTTCAACTGCCGATCTCCTGATTGATGTCAGCCCGTCCAAGGCTGCCATAGACAAAGCCTTGATGCAGCTGGAAAACATCGCCCGGCGCCGTGGCCTTGCCATTGGTTATGCATCCGGGTTGCCGATATCGATAGAGCGTATCGTCAAGTGGTCAAAGACGCTGGAGGCCAAGGGTATAACTCTTGTTCCTGTTTCAGCGACAATACCGGCAGGACAGACCTAGAACTTTTGACCGATCCGTTTTGTTCCTGGCCATCCTTTATTTTCAAACATCTGAGACTGTAAAATCCATGATTGACGTTGAAAATTTACCTTATCGCGAATGTGTCGGTATTATGCTGTTGAATGGCCATGGTCAGGTATGGGTTGGCAGACGCATAGCCAAATCGAAAGATGACGCCAGCAGCCATATCTGGCAAATGCCCCAGGGCGGTATTGATAGCAGCGAGACACCGGAACAGGCGGCATGGCGCGAGCTTAAGGAAGAAACCGGTGTTTGTTCGGCCAGGATCGTTTCCACAATTGACCATTGGCTTTATTATGACGTGCCTAACGAGGTGGTGGGAGGTACTGCTTACAAAGGCCGGTATCGCGGCCAGAAACAAAAATGGTTTGCCATGCAGTTGACCGGATCTCAAAATGAAATCAATATAGCGGCGGATGATGGCCTTAAGCAGGAGTTTGATCAGTGGAAGTGGAGTGATATGGATCAACTGGTCGATCTTATTGTACCGTTCAAACGAGATGTATATGCAGCGGTAATCAAACAGTTCGCGCATTTGTCACTGTAAAAAAACCGGACCAGACATCTTCACGTAGCGTTGAAATTGTGTCATTGAACGTAAAGCGCAGGAGAGGTGCCAGAGTGGTTGAATGGGGCGGTCTCGAAAACCGTTG
>CAZVAZ010000336.1:0-3024 GCA_964625235.1 uncultured Hyphomicrobiales bacterium | reverse complement strand
TCCAGCGTGCCGCCGGGCTGGAACGGCTGGCTGCACCATACGGTTGATGTAGCCCCGGTTGATGAGGACTACCAGCCACACTCATGGCAACAGCCCTACGTGCAAAACCTGACGGGAACACCGGGAGCCTATCGCCCTAAGGGAAGCGTTTTAAGTACCGCGGAGCGGCCACAGGCAACAGGTGATTATGAGGCCTGGCGCCCGCAAAATTCTGGCAAACCGTGATGCCTTGACCCGTTCGGGCACCTGTTGACAATCTAACCTCAGCGTGTAGTTTTCAACAGAGCCTGGGAGTTCTTATTTTAATACTGCTGGTTGCGCCGTGCAATCATGAAAACCTGAAGAGTGGACCTTATGAAAAACAGTTTTGTTGAAACCACTGTTGGTGCAATTGTTATTGTGATAGCCGTGGTTTTTTTCACCTACGCCTATAAAACTTCAGGCTCAACCACAGGGCTGCAGGGATATAGTGTCATCGCAAAATTCGATAAAATAGATGGTATTTCCACCGGCAGTGACGTGAGAATGTCCGGCATCAAAATTGGCACGGTTTCGAAAAATATACTCGATGCCAAGACCTATCAGGCGATTGTCACGCTGGCGATAACTTCCCCGGTGCAATTGCCTGAGGATACAAATGCCAAAATCACCAGTGAGGGCCTTTTGGGCGGAAATTATATTTCACTGGAGCCAGGTGGTGCGGAAGAATTTATCAAGGATGGCGGCGAGATAGAATTCACCACCAGTTCTGTTGACCTTATCAGTCTGATTGGTCGCGCGGTGTTTGGCAGCGGCAAGTCCGAATAACAAGTCTGAATGATTGAGTGGAATTAAGTGGTTTTGTTTAAGCCTTTTATCTTCTACAGACACATGGCTTTTGCCATATTCTGTGCCTTGGGGGCGGTGGCGCTTGCTGGGCCTGCCCAGGCCCAGAAAATAGAAAATCCCGTCGCTGTGTTTTCAGCCATGGATAAAATTACAGCGGTGGTTACGACGGTTGAAGTGCCGATTGATCAAACCATCAGATTTGGCACCCTCAATGTAACGCCGCGAATATGCTACACCAGACCGCCAACCGAGCCGCCACAGACCACAGCCTTCGTCGAAGTGGACGAGGTGCGCCTGGATGGTGCAAAAAAGCGCATTTTTACCGGCTGGATGTTTGCTTCCAGCCCCGGTTTAAATGGTGTTGAGCATCCCGTCTATGATGTCTGGCTGATCAATTGTAAAACTTCGTTGGATCCCGCATCCAAAGCCAAAGAATAAAAATCTCCCTGGGTTTCAAGTGCTTGCGCCAGTCGGGTAAGATAATCCTCGCGGGCAACCTCAATCGTGCCAAAACGCTTGAGGTGGTCGGTGACGAATTGCGTATCGAGCAGGTTGAAACCGCCATGAATGAGCCGGGCCACCAGGTAGACCAGGGCGATCTTTGACGCATCGGTTTTATCCGTGAACATACTCTCGCCGAAGAATGCGCTGCCAAGGCTGATACCGTACAGTCCACCCGCAAGCTCACCATCGTACCAGGCCTCAATACTGTGGCAATGTCCCATCTTGTAGAGCTGAGTGTACAGATCCAGAATAGGTTGATTGATCCAGGTAGTGGGCCTGTCTGTGCGGTGTGCGGCACACGCCCTGATTACCTTTTCAAATGACGTATCGATACTGATGGTGAAACGCTCGGACTTAATCGTTCGCATCAATCTTTTGGGTACGTGAAACTGGTCCAACGGTAAAATCCCGCGATGGTCAGGAAAGACCCAGAACAGTTCAGGATCATCTTCACTATTCGCCATGGGAAAAATACCGGTGGCGTAAGCCTCAAGTAGAATTTCCGGAGTGATTTTTGACATCAAACTTTCAAAATTTGAAACAGACTTTATGCCAGATGCTTTTCCAGCCAGTGAATATCATAATTACCGTCAATAATGTCCGGATTACTCAGGAGTTCTATGTACAACGGGATAGTGGTTTCAATCCCGTCGATGACATATTCGCCCAAAGCACGGCGCAATCGCATCAGAGCATCGGTTCTGTTTTTGCCGTGCACAATCAGCTTGCCAATCAGACTGTCATAATAAGGCGGGATTTTGTATCCGGCATAAACGCCCGAATCAACCCGAACCCCCAATCCACCCGGTGCATGATAGGCTTCAATCGTTCCCGGTGAGGGCACGAAAGTTCTGGGGTTTTCGGCATTGATACGCACTTCGATGGCGTGGCCGTTAAAGCTGATATCTTCTTGGTTAAATCCGAGTTCTGCACCCGCGGCAATTCGAATTTGCTGCTGTACCAGATCAAGACCGGTAATCATCTCGGTTACCGGATGTTCAACCTGCAATCTGGTATTCATTTCGATGAAGTAGAACTCGCCATTTTCATATAGAAATTCAATCGTGCCGACGCCAGAATATTTCATGTCGGCCATGGCTTCCGCAACGGTGTTGCCGATTTTGCTGCGTTGTTCGGCATTGAGTGCCGGAGAAAATGCTTCCTCCCACACCTTCTGATGGCGGCGCTGTAAAGAACAATCGCGCTCCCCCAGATGTACAGCATTGCCATGACCATCGCCGAGTACCTGAATTTCAATATGGCGGGGTAAGGTGAGGTACTTTTCCATATACAACGTATCATTGCCAAAACCCGCCATCGCTTCAGCGCGCGCAGTCGCCATGGCATCGTGAAGATCGGCGGCACTTGCAGCGACCTTCATGCCTTTGCCGCCGCCGCCGTGTGCTGCTTTGACCAAAACCGGATATCCGATTTCTTCGGCAATTTTCAAGGCTTCCTCGCCATCGTTAATGGCACCCTTGGAGCCGGGAACAACCGGAATTCCAAGGTTCATTACCGTTTCCTTGGCTTTAATCTTGTCGCCCATAATGTTGATGTGTTCAGGCGAGGGGCCGATAAACGTGATGTTGTGCTCGGCCAGAATTTCGGCAAACCGGGCGTTTTCAGACATAAAGCCGTAGCCGGGATGAACAGCATCGGCGTTGGTTATTTCACACGCGGCAATCAGGGCGG
>CAZVAZ010000335.1:0-3026 GCA_964625235.1 uncultured Hyphomicrobiales bacterium | reverse complement strand
CGCCCGATGCACCGGACATTGGTGCCCTGGAGACTGTCACCCGGGCAGCGTTTTCTCAGCGCCGCAAAATGTTACGCTCGAGCTTGAAGTCTTTGTTTGCACAGCCGCTGGATACTCTCAGGAATGCGGAAATCGAACCTGACTGGCGCGCCGAACAGGTCGACCTTGCCGGTTATTGCCGCCTTGCGCTTCAGTTAGGCCAAGAAAAAGTTGGATAGCAGATGAAAATTGTGCCAAAATGTTCTTACTGCAAATTATATCCTGGGGAAAATTGACAACTAACAACTCATAATGGAGAAATACCATGAGTAGATTGTTCATTTTCCAAACCTCCTTCTTATTCGTTCTTTCCCTTGTTTTTGTCGCTATATCGCCTCTTCCGGCGATGGCGTCCGAAGAAGGGGCAATTGTCCGTGGGGCCCAGCTGTATGACAAGTGGTTCGCTGTGATAAAGGCTGAAAAGCCAAAGGAGACACATCCAGCATGGCCTGCTGCAAACACTAAGAAAAAAGGCAACACCACATGGCGTTGCAAGTCCTGTCATGGATGGGATAACCTAGGCGTTGATGGCGCATACGGTTCGGGTTCATACGATACCGGGATCAAGGGTATCAACGCGATGGCTGGTGCTGATCTTGAAAAAATTATAGCCGTTATGAAAGACGACACGCATAAGCTTTCCGGTCTGATGGCGGATGAAGACTTTCAGGACCTTGCCTTGTTTGTCTCCAAAGGCCAGGTCGATATGCGTAAGTATATCAACTACGAAACCAAAGCCGTGATAGGTGGCGATGCCGTACGCGGGCGGGACTATTTTGATACCATGTGCGCCCAGTGCCATGGCGTCAATGGCGATTTACCCAAGGACATGAAGAAAACCCTCGGCAAGCAAATGGGCAACCCGTGGGAAGTCATGCATAAAACCCTCAACGGCCAGCCTGATGAGAAAATGCCCGCATTGCGTGCACTTGATCGACAGATTGTTGTTGATCTGATGGCGCTAATGGCGACCATGCCAAAAGAAAGATGATCAATTTTCCACGGCTCTGCGTCAGCACATTCGCTGACGCAGATAATTTTTAGTTGGTTGGGAAACGATTATGATCAAGAAAATCTGGAGATGGTTCTGGCAGCCCACACAGCGATTTGCCTGGGGGACTATTTTTATTGCTGGCGGGCTTGCGGGCATTATTTTCTGGGGTGGGTTCAATACCGCCATGGAGTATAGCAATACTAACAAATTCTGTATTTCATGTCATGAAATGCGTTCAACGGTGTATGAGGAATATAAGCAGACCGTGCATTTCAACAACGCTTCAGGCGTGCGCGCCAGCTGTTCCGACTGCCATGTTCCCAAAGAATGGGGGCCAAAGGTGATTCGCAAAATACAAGCCACACGCGAGCTGTACTACAAGGTGTTAGGGACAATTAACACGCCCGAAAAATTCGAAGCCAAGCGACTTGTGCTTGCCGAGCGTGTCTGGGCATCAATGAAAGCGAGTGATTCGCGCGAATGCCGAAACTGCCACAGCTATGAATCGATGTCGTTTAAAAAACAGGGCCGCCGGGCCGCTGAAAAAATGCAGGTGGCCTTCAAGCAAGGAAAAACATGTATTGAGTGCCATAAAGGCGTTGCCCACAAACTTCCTGCCGGTCTTGATGACGACGACGATTGACCTCAACTGGTCACACATTTAAAGGTAACTCTTTGAGGATGGCTGGAGCCTGACGAATGTCGGGAAGGATTAGGTTTTCATGAAGCGGCAATCAATTGTCGAGTATGGAGCGGCGCTGGCTGAGACCAGTGTGCAAACGCCAAGGCCCAAGGGTACAGAAGTTTTGATGCGCGTGCACCATTGTGGCGTCTGTCATTCTGACATTCACCTGCAGGATGGCTATTTTGATCTGGGAAATGACAAACAGCTTGATGTCAGATCCGGCCGGGATCTGCCGTTCACGCTTGGTCACGAGATTGAAGGTGAGGTTGTTGGCTTTGGCCCGAAAGCGCAAGGGGTCATCATCGGTCAAAGGCGCATTGTCTATCCCTGGATCGGCTGTCATGCGTGTGTTGTATGCAAATCAGGACAAGAGCATCTGTGCAAGAAAACCCACCATCTTGGCCTCAATGTCGATGGCGGGTTTAGTGATTATGTTGTGGTTCCCCATCCGCGCTATCTTCTGGACTACAGCGGGATCTCGCCCGAACTGGCCGGGCCTTACATGTGCTCCGGGTTGACTGCATACAGTGCCTTGAAAAAAGCCGCACCTCTTGGCGACGGTGATGCGTTGATGATTATGGGTCTGGGTGGTGTTGGCATGATGGCCCTGCAATTTGCAAAATCGATGTTTGACGGCCCGATTTTTGCCTGCGACATTGATGCCGGCAAGCGCAAACAGGGCCGCAAAGCCGGTGCACTCAAATGCTTTAACCCCGGTGACAAGCAAGCCCGCCGCGCGTTTTACAAAATGACCGGGGGGGCGCAGGCGGCGGTGGATTTTGTCGGCGCTGAAACTTCACTTGATTTTGCCCAGGGCTGCCTGGTTAAAGGCGGGCGCGTTGTGGTTGCCGGATTAATTGGCGGTGAATTCAAAATACCAATTCCCATGTTCCCGCTCAGGGCAATTTCCATCATTGGTACTTTTGTAGGCTCTCTGGATGATGCACGTGAGATGATTGCGCTGGTGCAATCAGGTGCAATCTCACCCATCCCCATCGAAACCAGACCCCTGGACCAGGCCTCGGCAACACTGGACGATTTGCGTCAGGGAAAAATCACAGGGCGGGTGGTTTTACAGCCTTAAGGTTTTAGTGGGAATTTTTAAGTGATGCTCATTTTAGAGGCGCTCAAGCGGCGCGCAGCCTGCACTCGCCTTGCTCGTTAGTCGTTCGCTGCGCTCCTCCCGGAGCCACAAAGACAAATTATCCGTATAGCCGCCGGAGCCACAACGACAAATTATCTGTGGGGCATCTGGACGAGCGAAGCGTTGGACTAACGAGCAAGGCGAGTGCAGGCTGCGCGCCGCTT
>CAZVAZ010000334.1:0-3081 GCA_964625235.1 uncultured Hyphomicrobiales bacterium | reverse complement strand
TGGTGTCCGAACGCGAAATGGGCATGTCGGATGAACATGACGGTATTATCGAAGTACCGCAGGATACTCAAGTCGGCACACCTTTTGCTGAGGTTGTTGGCCTTGACGATCCGATGATTGAAATAGCCATTACCCCCAACCGCCCCGATTGCCTCGGCGTGCGCGGCATTGCACGTGATCTGGCGGCTGGTGGATTGGGTAGCCTCAAACCAGACACCACCAAAGAACTCGATGGGAAATTTGACAGTCCGATTGGCATTGATCTCAAGTTTGATGTTGACAGGGCTGATGCCTGTTCAGGCTTTGCCGGGTGTTATGTGCGCGGAGTAAAAAACGGACCGTCGCCCCAATGGATGCAGCGCCAGCTAAAAGCCATCGGCCTCAGACCCATCAACGCGCTGGTCGATATTACCAACTATGTCGCCTACGACCGTTGCCGCCCGCTGCATGTCTATGATGCTGACAAATTGACCGGAAACATTCATGCCCGCATGGGTAAAACCGGCGAGACTTTGGCGGCCCTTGATGGCAAGGAATACAAGGTTGACGAGGAAATCTGCGTTATTGCCGATGACGCAGCTGTACTCGGGTTTGGTGGCATCATGGGTGGCGAAGCCAGCGGCTGCACCGAAGATACCGTCAATGTATTCATTGAATCAGCCTTTTTTGACCCCATACGCACCGCCGCCACCGGGCGCAGGCTGGGGATTGAATCAGACGCGCGCTATCGTTTTGAGCGCGGTATTGACCCTGCCTGTATGGAGCCGGGAATTGACCTGGCCGCTGACCTTGTCACCCAGCTTTGTGGAGGCGAGCCCAGCAAAATGGTGCTTGCTGGAAAAGCACCTTTGACCAATACCGAAATCAGTTTTAAGGCAGATGAAATCAAGCGCCTGGCGGGAATAGACGTCAACGTCGAAAACATAAAAACGATCCTGACGGATTTGGGGTTTAACGTTGCCGATGACGGCAGCGCTCTCAAAGTAACCGTTCCCACATGGCGGCCGGATGTGCATGGGCGCGCTGATCTTGTCGAAGAGATTGTGCGCATCGTTGGTGTCGATAATATTCCTGCCGTTGCGTTGCCCAAACACAATGGCACCACTCAGCCAATGCTGACGGTCGGGCAAAAACGTGTGTTTTCGGCAAAAAGATCACTGGCTGCGCGCGGGATGGTTGAATGCGTTACCTGGTCATTCATTCCCCGCGTTCAAGCAGTAACGTTTGGCGGTGGCAGTGATGAACTTGAACTGGCCAATCCGATCTCCACTGAAATGAGTTCCATGCGCCCGTCGTTGTTGCCGGGGTTGATATCAGCGTCAGCGCGCAATGTGGACCGAGGTTTTCTCGACCTAGCGCTGTTTGAGGTCGGGCAGACCTATCACGGCACACAAGCGCGCGATCAGTATATGATGGCATCGGGCATCAGGGTTGGGACAGCAAAATCCGGCTCTCAGGGGCGGCACTGGAGACATGCTGCCACCCCGGTTGATGCCTACGATGCCAAGGCCGATGCGCTTGAAGTTCTTTCCAGTTTAAGGGCGCCGGTGGCAAGTCTGCAGATATTTGACGGTGCGGCCGACTGGTATCATCCCGGCCGCAGTGGCACACTCAGATTGGGGCCAAAGACTATCCTGGCCGAGTTTGGCGAGTTGCATCCGCGCTTGCTGGACGATATGGGGCTGGAACGCGGTGCGGTTGCATTCGAAATCTACATGGATCGCCTGCCCAATCCGAAAAAACGCAAATCCACATCAAAACCCCCGCTTCAGGCATCCGACCTGCAGCCGGTGCGGCGTGATTTTGCCTTTGTTGTAGCGGCCGACGTCAAGGCTGCGGATATTGTGCGCGCAGCGATAGGAGCAGACAAGGCTCTGGTTGACAATGTGACAGTGTTTGATGTGTTTGAAGGCTCTGCCATTGGCGAAGGCCGCAAATCAATCGCCATTGAGGTAACGTTGCAACCGCGCGATAAAACCCTGACAGATGCCGAAATTGAAGCTGTTTGCGCCACTGTTGTCGATAAAGTGATCAGTGCGACGGGTGGAGAATTGCGCGGATAGACTATAGATTTGTTTGGGCTGCACCAATTGTTGCTGCGCCATATTGATGTCTGGGTGATCCTTTGCTGGAAGCTTTGTTGGATAGGATTAGCGGGTTTATCGCTGGCAAGCTAAAGCGGCAGACCAGCGGCTATGAGCCTTTCACGCCTTCAGACCCTGCTACCTTGCTGCGCACCTTAAAGCCGGGCGATGTGTTGCTGGTGGAAGGCAACCAGAAAGTCAGTGCGGCAATCAAATATCTGACCCAGTCAACCTGGTCGCATTCCGCCATCTACGTGGGAGATGTGGGGCTTGTTGACGAGGGTACAGGTGAATCGCTACGACTGATTGAAGCCAACCTGGGTGAAGGCGTTGTCGCCTCACCGCTGTCCAAATATGCCACATACAACACTCGCATTTGCCGACCGGTAGGCTTAAGCGATGCTGTTTGCCAAACCATCATTGATTTCTGCGTTGAGCGGATTGGCAACAAGTACGATACCAGAAACATTATTGATCTGGCGCGCTATCTGTTGCCCATACCTCCGGTGCCGATACGCTGGCGCCGTCGCATGATTGCCCTGGGCTCTGGTGATCCTACGCGTGAAATCTGCTCAACCCTGATTGCCCAGGCGTTTCAGAAAGTAAAATATCCAATCTTGCCTTTGTTAATGGATGGTGGTGATGACCCGCGCGTGCGCAGTTATTATTCCCAAAGCGAAATGCTGCATATCCGCCATCATTCCCTGTTTACCCCACGCGATTTTGACGTCTCTCCTTTTTTTGACATTGTTAAACCGACGATTGAGCACGGCTTCGATTACAAGGCGCTGCGCTGGGGCAATGAAGAGGGTCACAATGAGCATGCGCCCGTGGAAATGACCGGCAAAAAGGCAAAAACCTGACGCCAAATGCTCTATTTCACGATTGCGCTTGGCGCTGCATCAAGGCGGTGTTACAAGCCGCAGCATGGCTCTAGATAAAATTCGCAACTTCTCCATTATCGCCCATATTGACCACGGTAAATCGACCCTGGCCG
>CAZVAZ010000333.1:0-3084 GCA_964625235.1 uncultured Hyphomicrobiales bacterium | reverse complement strand
GCATTGAGATTGAAGAACACGATGAAGACGGTGTTGTTGACAATTAAGACATTGCCATTTCACCTGAACGCTACATTGAATTGAGTGCAGCGGAACAATTTGTCCTGTCGATTTCGGAAAACGGCTATGGCAAGCGCACTTCCACATACGAATATCGTGCATCGGGTCGCGGTGGCAAAGGCATCATCGCCATGGTCACCAATAAACGTAATGGTGATCTGGTTGCCTCTTTCCCGGTTGAGGAAAGTGACCAGATTATGCTGGTTACCGATGGCGGTCAGCTTATCCGCTGCCCGGTACAGCATATTTCCCTGCTCGGTCGCAGCACCCAGGGAGTAACCGTTTTTGATACAGCTGAAGATGAAAAAGTCGTTTCCGTATCGCGCGTCAGTGATGCCGGTGATGATGGTGAAGCAGACGAGGACGGTGAGGAGGGTTTAAATCCTGATAATGATGTCCAGGAAAATTAAGGCCTTGTTTTTACCTTCATTATTTGGCATTCGATAATCATGAGCACTACAGCACTATATCCCGGCAGCTTTGATCCCGTGACCTTTGGTCATCTGGATATCATCGCCAGAGCTGCGCGCATATTTGACACGGTCATTTTAGCTGTTGGGTCGCATCACACAAAAACCTCATTATTGCCTCTGGATCAACGCTTGTCACTGCTTGAAACCGAGGTGGCTGCTCTCAACATCAAGAATGTCAAGCTCATCACATTTGATGGCCTTGTTGTCGATGCTGCACGTAGTCAAAATGCTGGTGTTATTGTTCGCGGATTACGCAATACAACTGATTTTGATTATGAAGTACAAATGGCAGCAATGAATGCCACTATCGCCGGTGAGGTTGAAACAGTATTTTTGAGCGCATCACCCAAAACCGGATTTATCGCCTCGTCACTGGTAAAACAGATTGCCCGCATGGGTGGAGATATCTCCGATTTCGTTTCACCAGCAACAGCGAACAAGATTTTGAAAGCTATAAAAACATAAGCTTCACAATGAATTAAATCTTTATTTGATGATTCAGTTTAAGAAAATTGAGGAAAATTGATATGAGAAAATTTGGTATTTTGAGCCTGGCTCTGTTAGCTGGCCTGTTGTTTATAGCCACACCAGAAGATGTTCAGGCGGGTAAAGACGAAAACACTCTCTTTATGGATTTGAAGAACGGTCGTGTGGTGATCAAATTGCGCACCGATCTTGCGCCAGAACATGTCACCAGAATTAAAAAACTAGTGCGCGAAGGCTTTTATGACGGTATCGTTTTTCACCGTGTCATTGAAGGATTTATGGCCCAGAGCGGCGATCCCACCGGCACCGGTACGGGGGGCTCAAGCTATCCTGATTTAAAGGCGGAATTTTCTTCTGCACCTTATGTGCGCGGCACATTGGGTATGGCGCGTTCCCAAAGTCCCAACAGCGCCAACAGTCAGTTTTTCATAACTTTCCGCAGCTCTGAATTTCTCGATGGCAAGTACACTGTGTGGGGAAAAGTAGTCAAGGGCATGGAGTTTGTCGATATGATTGCCCGCGGTGAGCCACCTGCAAACCCGGATAAAATTATAAAAATGCAGATTGCTGCTGACGCCAAATAATTGAATTGTAATTGGAGAAAAACAAATGAGCGATCTTAAAGATCCCGAAAACACTCTCGTGCTTGAACTTGAGGCCGGAAAAGTTGTGATCGAGCTTTATACCGATTCCGCCCCCAACCATTGCGCCCGCATCAAGGAGCTGGCGCGCGAAAAGTTCTATGATGGCATCGTCTTTCACCGTGTCATTGAAGGCTTTATGGCGCAGACCGGCTGCCCGCAAGGCCAGGGCACCGGCGGGTCAGGTCAAAACCTCAAGGCTGAATTCAACGACCGGCCACACAAGCGCGGAGTTGCCTCAATGGCGCGCTCGCAAATGCCTGACAGTGCTGACAGTCAGTTTTTTATCTGTTTTGATGACGCCAGCTTTCTCGACGGTCAATATACCGCCTGGGGTGAGGTGATTGAGGGCATGGAGCATGTGGATGCAATCAAACGCGGTGAGCCGGTAGATAGCCCTGACCACATCGTTTCCTTGCGTGTTGCCGCAGACCTCTGACACTTATACGATCAGGCCATCGCCTGCGAATAAGGCCTGATCATGCGTGTTGACGACTTTGATTTTGATTTGCCAAACGACAGCATAGCCTTGCGCCCTCTTGCCCGGCGCGAGGCAGCTAGGCTTTTGCGTGTGTCACCACAAGACCAGCCTGTTTTCAGTGATCACCTTATCGAAGATCTGCCCAACCTGCTTCGGCCCGGTGACGCGCTGGTTTTTAACGATACCAGAGTTGTCCCCGCGCGGCTGTCAGGACACCGCATTGGCCGCGGTGACACCAGTCCCAAAATTGAAATCACCCTGCATCAACGCAGCAGCTCAAACGTCTGGCTGGCGTTTGCCAAGCCGGGCCGCAAGCTGCGTGTTGGTGACGTCGTCAGGTTGGGCGGAAGTGGTGAGGCCTGTTATAGTAACAGTCTCGATGCAATCGTGAGGGAAAAGCACGAAGGCGGCGAGATTGCGCTGGAATTTGAACTCAGCGGGGCTTTCCTCGATGAAGCAGTCGCCACCCACGGGGAGATGCCGCTGCCGCCTTATATTGCTACCCGGCGTGCGCCCGACAGTAGCGATGAGCGCGATTACCAGACCATATTTGCAACCCATGAAGGTGCTGTTGCTGCCCCCACTGCGGGGTTGCATTTTACCCATGATTTAATGGCCTCACTCAAGGCCCGCGAAATCTCCTGTCATTTTTTGACCCTGCATGTGGGGGCAGGCACGTTTTTGCCGGTTAAGGTTGATGAAGTTGCCGATCACAGGATGCACAGTGAGTGGGGGGAGATAACCCAGGCAACAGCACAATCGCTTAACGATATCAAGGCGCAGGGAAATCGATTAATTTGTGTCGGCACAACCTCGCTGAGAATGATTGAAACCGCGAGCTTGGAGGATGGTACAATCGAGCCCATGGCGCGAGCGACAGATATCTTCATAACCCCGGGTTACAGGTTCAAGGCGGTGGATTGCTTGTTCACCAATTTTCATA
>CAZVAZ010000332.1:0-3088 GCA_964625235.1 uncultured Hyphomicrobiales bacterium | reverse complement strand
TTAAAGCGCGGGGTCAGCACCAGAGCATCCCCGCGTGTCAGGTTGCGAACGTTGTAACCATCCTGATCCATAATCGTCAGGCGCTTGACCCTGTTGGTTTTCGGCCCGGTTTCATCAATAAACACAATGCTACTGTCAAAATAGCCCTTCTCACCTGTCAGTTGCTGATAAATCGTATCTGAAATCTGATGCGCAATGCGGCGCCAGTTTTCAGTTGAGGCAAAAAACTGCACGCCGGCAATCTGTTTTTGCGCCAGCACATCCCACAATCGGAATTCAGCTTTCAGGCGGCCATCTTTCTGAATGGACGCGCGCCCGGTAACCAGTGCCTGGGCATTAATGATACGCCAATCGCCAAATCGGGGTGCCTTGTTGAACTTTGTTATTTTTTCAATAAAGGCTTCTTTTTCCAACGGCTGAAACAGTCCCGAACGCTCGAGATTACCATTGATAACCGATGTAATATCGCGTCCGAACTGACTGGATTCTTCGGTTTTCCCCAGAAAATCGTATATCGCCACCGGCATCGGCTCAATGGTTCCCTCGGTAATATCAATTTCCAGCTGTGCCAGAGCCAGACGCGGCACCTGAACAACAAACACCAAAAGAACCGCAAAAAACAGAGCCAGATGCCGCCCCTGCCATGACCTCTTTTGCATTTTTCGACACCCTTTCATTATAAAGTCCATATTTCCCCGTTCTTCATGTTAGCCCCCAAACATTTGACCGGGATCAAAATTAAGCACAATTTCGCGCCATGTATTATATTTTTTTGGCGGAAACATGTCATAAGGCACACATCGCCGGATAGCGCGTACGGCACTATCGGCAGCGGCTTGCGAAACTGAACTCATAATCTGTGGCGGGCGCGACAGAGTGCCGTCACGTTTGAGGCGAATTCTCACCTTGACCAATAGCTTTTCCGCGTCCTTCACACCTGTGGGCGGGCTCCAGCACTGGCCAATCCGCCGCCGCATCAAATCCTTGTCGCTGGCTGAAACAGTGGCATTGCGGCCACTGAACTGCGGGCTGGACTCTTCAGCTTTGTCTTCGGGAAGCTTATCCAGCAATGCCGCCATCTTTTGCGGATTGAACTTCCTTTTCTTTTTTGGTTTTTCTTCGGCAAACTTCGGTCGCACCCGCGGTACCGGCACTGATTTTGGTACCAGCTTGACTTCCGCCTTCTTTTTTTCCGGCTCTGGTGGTTTTGGTAAAGGTGGCGCTTCGACTTTCGGCTCGGGGGGCGCGGGTTCAGGTGGTTTTGGTTCCGGTGGCTTTGGCTCAGGCGGTGCCTCAACCTCTGGCTCAGGTGGCGGCGGAGGCGGAGGCGGTGCTTTTTTTACCTCTTTCTTTTTCGGCTCAACCTTTTTTTCAGGCTCAGGCTTTGGTTTGGGTTTTTCTTCCTGCTTTTTTTCGTCCGGCTTTTCAGTCAGTTTTGCAAACTGCTGTTCCGAAATTGTTTCTGCCTGTATGGCTTCGGATTTTGCTACCTCAAATTTTTTAGCTTCCGGCAATACAATAAACGCCGCCGCCACAACGGCAACATGCATAGAGGAAGATATGATCAAAGGGATGCGCATGACAGGCTCTAAGGTTCTTTTTCTTCCCGCTGGGTTACCAGCCCGATACTGTTAAACCCGGCCGCACTGATTGTCCCCATAACCTGCATGACCTTGCCATAATTCACCTGCGCGTCACCGCGTATATAAATGCGCTCATTATAGCCGCCTTGAGCAATGGCCCGCAGTTTGGCAACAATTTCATTCACATCAATCTCGGTTTCCTGCAAAAACACACTGCCGTCATTGTTCACCGTAATGGTCAGCGGCTCTTTGTCTCCCTGCAACTCATTGGCGCTTGTTTTGGGCAACTCGACCGGCACACCCACCGTCAGCAACGGTGCTGCAACCATAAAAATTATCAGCAACACCAGCATCACATCGACAAACGGTGTTACGTTGATTTCCGACATCGGTTGATGACGCCGCCGCGATCTGCGCCGCGAATAACTACCACCTGATGAACTGTTTATGGCCATGATCTATCCTTGTGCATCAATCTGGCGCGAAATTATGGCGGAGAATTCATCGGAAAAACCCTCCATACGATCGCCAATCTGACCAGCATCACTGCTCAGCTTATTGTAGCCAATAACCGCTGGAACCGCTGCCAAAAGCCCAAGTGCGGTAGCAAACAGGGCTTCTGCAATCCCCGGTGCGACCACCGCCAGATTGGTGCTTTTTGACGCGGCAATCGCCTGAAAAGCATTCATGATCCCCCACACGGTGCCAAACAGGCCAACAAAGGGAGCGGTTGATCCAACTGTTGCCAAAAACAGCAACCGGCGCTCAAGATGGGCCATTTCTTTTTGCATGGTAACATCCATGACCTTTTCCAGACGCACCTGCAATCCACCGAATGTATTGCGCGCACGCCCGTCCTGAGAGCGTTTCCATTCCCGCATCGCGGCAACAAAAAGTGCTGCCGTAGACGTGTTCACCGATGAACTTAAAGTCAGATAAAGTTCCTCCAGCGACTGACCAGACCAGAATACCTGCTCAAATCTGTCGGTGGCGCGGCGAACCGATCGCAGCAAAAACAGTTTTTCGAAAATTATCGCCCAACTCCACACCGAAGAAACAACCAGTCCTACCATAACCAGCTGAACGACAATATCGGCTTCCAAAAAAAGGTTCAGGAACGAAAAACTTTCCGGAGACAGCCCCTGGGCAGCGGCGGCCAATTCTTCTGGAGTCATAGATAAGCCTCGTAAAAATGAACGCTACGACCCGCAATTTCCCGCGAGCGTAAATTGATAAAGATAGAAATCTGAAACATACGAATATACAGCTGAATTTTCCGCTTAACTGAGAGGATACCTAAACGCACCTTCAACAGGCCTAGGAAAGCCGGTTAAATGTGACGAAACTAGGACAAATTATCTCTAAGTTTGGTTAGCAAAGTGTTAGGAAAACGTGTAACCCGGCCATTGTCACCCAGCAGAACAACGCTGACCAGCGCTTTCAAAAGATGTTTATCACCGATCACAACGTTTTGTTCAAGCCTCAAGCGCACACCGGTGGTTGAG
>CAZVAZ010000331.1:0-3089 GCA_964625235.1 uncultured Hyphomicrobiales bacterium | reverse complement strand
TGGTCCGGTGTCAGCAGATTGAAAACACCGCCATTGGTTGCAAAGGTAAGCACGCCGTCAATGTCTTTACTCGTTGAATTGAGCAGCTTAGTGAAAAACCCGGTGTAACGCTTCGGGTCGTCCGCCACCATTATAGTTTCAACAATCGCCCGGGCGGTATTTTCATGGGTTTGATATTCCGGTTTCCAGAAATATTCAGGCGCATGTTGATGGCAGGTGAAAAAGGCTGTTCCTGGCATCTCATCGTGAGTGACGAACGCAAGCGAAAAGCTCACCGTCACCTCTGTACCATCGGGCAATCCGGCTTTTCTTGAAAAATCAAACGGCTCATAATCACTGAGCCCTTTGGCGGCAAATTCAGCGGCATCGCGTGGTGCATCTTCACCCTGAAATACCACCATGGAACAACCCTCACCATGATCAAGAAAATCGCGGTTAAAGCCGGGAAAGGAAAATTTTCGCGGTTCGTGATCTGGTATTAATGAGGGATTGTTGATGGACAAAACCTCGAGAAAACTTCTCTGTAACTGCGCCAACGTATTGTGCGTGCCAAACGGATGCACTGCCACCGGTGTCATGGTAAAGCCTGCCCGGGTATAAAACTCCCGGGCTTCTTCAAGCTCATCTGCACACAACACCAGATGATCATAAACCCGGGCGCTACTCGGCATTTTCTTTACTCTGCAGATTGTCTTCGAGCCTGTTGATATTGCGGATATTGATATCCCTTTGCGGGAAGGGGATTTCAATACCGGCAGCTTTTAGCGCACCAAATATCTCAAAGCGAAGGCTGCTGGACACGCGCATAACCCGGTCCACATCTCTCAAGTAGGCACGTAGTTCAAAATCAAGGGAACTTGCGCCGAAATCTGAAAACACGACCCAGGGCGCGGGATCGCCAAGCACGTCTTCATTGCCCCGGGCGCAGTTGACCAGAATTTCCTCCACCTGCCTTGGGTCGGAATCGTAAGACACACCCACCAGGATTTTAACCCGCCCGATGGTATCGGAATGGGTCCAGTTTTGCACCGGCTCACTGATCAGGCTGGAATTGGGTACAATGATAGTAGCGCGATCAAAGGTCTCGATTTCCGTCGAGCGCACCTTGATGTTCTTAACGTAGCCCTCGCCACCGGAGACCACAATCCAGTCCCCAACCTTAATAGGTCGCTCGACCAGTAAAATCAGGCCGGAGACAAAATTGTTGACCACACTTTGCAAACCAAAACCAATGCCGACTGAAAGCGCTCCGGCTATAATGGCGAATTTGGAAAAATCAAGTCCGGTGAATGAAACGGCAAACAGCGCGGCAATAATGAAGCCTGAATAGCCCAGGGCGGTTTTGATTGAATCCCTGACACCGCGGTTCATCTGCGTGCGCGACAGAACCCGTGTATCCAGCCATCTGGTCAACAGGCGCGTTAGAATAAGTATGCCAAGAAATGCTGTTGCGGCAATGAATACAATCGACAGCGATATGGTGACACCGCCGATCTGAAAACCAAAAAACAGTTTCGATACCCAGCTGTTCAGGTCCACCCAGGTTAACGCCCATAAAGAAACGATTAGCGGCAGGCCGATAAAAACCAGAATGAAATCAAATATGGTGCCGCCAAGCAGTGCTATACGACTGACGCTTGCATCATTTAAATTAAGTGTTTTGCGTAAAAAATTTCCAAGCACCCATCCTGGGGTAAGGCCGGTGGTGAGAATTTCGTCCATCAAGCAGTGAAGCAGATAGATAATGACGACAAGCACGGAAGTTGCAATGAGTTGCTTGCTTAACAACAGTCCCAGCGCCAGATGTCCTGTAAGCAGTGAGATACCGGTTGCCAAAATTATGAGCCACAAAATGCTTTTGGCTTTTCCCACCCATAAAAACTGTCCGGGCCCAGGCATCGTTGTGACTTCCTCGTCGTCCCGGCTCACATACGATACATTGGTCAAAGCCAGCGTTGCCACCACCACAAGTGCTATACTTGAAAAAGCACTTTGTACCTGGGTAAATTGAACCGGCATGAAAAGGGCAGAACTGACATAGGTAAAAACCATGTCGAGAGCGACCATTAATCCCATCAGGTCAATATAACGTTTGAGAGTTCGCGCCGCACTGTCACTTAAATTCGGCAACCGCCATAGCGGTTTGTCTGGGGCCAGAATTCCGCTGGTTAAAGAGCGGATCAAAACATAAGCCAAAACCGCCTGGACAATTTCAGAGTACAGGCGTTCCACCCGCAGGGACAAAAATCCGGCCAGATTTATGGCGTATCCAATAATGATGAACGTCAGCAGTGCAGAAATAAAGTTGACCAGCGGCCCACGCACTGCCCGCCATTGCCGCTCAAGATGACTGGGAATGGGGTTGTCCAGATTTGGCCCAAGCCACCGCACCAGCCTGCGTCGCAGAAAAACTGCAAAAAACAGGGAAACCAATGCCGCGACGGCAAGAATAGCACCCGTTTTCCAATCCAGAATGAGACTGACAGAATCGAGCCATACCTTCACAGTACGCGCCATTCGCTGCCACAAGGCCTCAAATTGAACAGCACCATCAATCCACAGGCCGGGATTAAGAATGGAGCGGTTTGAAGTCAGCACACGCTTGGTAAACCGGGTACGTTGCAACTCCGCAGTGGTCGCAGCAATCTGGCTGGTGCGAACAGAAAAAACATCCAGCTGCTTCACCAGACCGCGCAGGGTTTCCAGGCGCTTGCCCAGGGTAGTACGTTTATTGGCAATTTCCTCGCTTTCCCCTCTGGCATCAGGCATGGGGCCCAGTTGAATATATTGCTGTTCCAGATTTTTTAACGCCGGAACAACCTGGTTTTTTAATTCCAGAGCCTGGCCTCGAATACCTTCCAGCTGAGTTTTAATTTTTGCCAGTCCGGCATCACTGAGATCAGGCTGTTTAAGAGCGCTTTCCAGCTTGGTAAGTTGCGGTTGCCAGGTTTCCAGTTTGCGCGATACCTGGTCCTGATTGGCGAAGACCGGCAAAGCAGTCACAATCACCATCAAAGCGACAAACAGCATGGTTGCAATAAGATGCCACTGTCTTGTCAGGGCATTTGATCTGTCGAGTGTCATGGCCT
>CAZVAZ010000330.1:0-3105 GCA_964625235.1 uncultured Hyphomicrobiales bacterium | reverse complement strand
TAGGGTATCCTTATCGGGTGGTTGGGCGGGGGAGTGGGCTGGCTTGGGAATCAAACAAAAAGAGCCATTAACGCTCCGGCCCCGCAATGGTTGACATATGACCGCTTCACAGTCAGTGTCCGCAGGGAAATTTGAACCCGTTGTTTTAACCTTTTGATTGATGGATTATGCGGACATATCTGGATTTTGAAAAACCGGTTGCCGATATTGAAGGCAAGGTTGCTGAACTAAAAGCACTTGGTGAGGGTGACGAAGGTGTTGCCCTTGACGCAGAGGTTAAGCAGCTTGAGGAAAAAGCTGCTTCAAGATTGACCGAGATTTACGCCAACCTCAATCCGTGGCAGGAAACCATGGTGGCGCGCCATCCCAACCGACCGCATTTTTTCGATTATGTAGCGGGTCTTTTCGACGAGTTTACTCCCCTTGCCGGTGACAGAAAATATGCCGAAGATGAAGCTCTGGTAGGCGGCTTTGCCCGCTTCCGTGGCGAACCGGTGCTGGTGATGGGCCATGAGAAAGGCTCAGACACCGAAGCCCGCCTCAAACATAATTTCGGCATGGCGCGGCCCGAAGGCTATCGCAAAGCCGTGCGTTTGATGGAGATGGCGGATAAATTCGATATCCCGGTGATCAGCTTTATTGATACCGCTGGTGCCTATCCCGGTATTGGTGCCGAAGAACGCGGCCAATCGGAAGCCATAGCGCGCTCAACCGATTGTTGTCTGGCGCTCAAAGTAGCCCATATCTCTGTAATTATCGGTGAAGGTGGCTCCGGCGGTGCTGTTGCAATTGCCACCGCCAATGAGATTTTGATGCTGGAACACTCGATTTACTCCGTTGCTTCGCCCGAAGCCTCGGCTTCTATTTTGTGGCGTGATGCCACACGGGCTCAGGATGCGGCAACGGCGATGAAAGTAAGTTCAAATTATCTTAAGGAATTTGGCGTCGTCGATACTATCATCGATGAACCCACCGGCGGTGCCCATCGCAATCCGGCCAAGGCTATTGCAACCACCGGTGATGCTATTGCCGAGGCATTGGAAAAATACACCGATATGAGCCGCGAAGAAATTCTCGAACACCGGCGTGAGAAGTTTTTACAGATCGGACGCAATCTTTAAAGCGGCCACACCCATAGCAGCATGGGTACGGCGATAACAATCACCAGTATTTCCAGTGGCAGTCCCATGCGCCAGTAATCACCAAACCTGTAACCGCCGGGGCCCATGATCAGTGTGTTGTTCTTATGGCCTATGGGTGTGAGAAACGCGCACGAGGCAGCTATCGCCACTGCCATCAAAAACGGATCAGGATTGACGTTGAGACCGTTGGCGATGGAAATCGCAATGGGTGCCATGATAATGGCGGTTGCTGTATTGTTCAAAAGATCAGACAGGGTCATGGTGACCACAATCAGCAACGTCAAAACGATTGCTGCGGAATACCCTGCGGATATTTCGATAATACCATTGGCGATAAGGGCTGTTGCCCCGGTGGTTTCCATGGCACCGCCAATCGGGATCATCGAGCCCAGCAATACAATAACCGGCCATTCAATCGCATCATAAACCTGATGAATGGGAACAATCTCAAATAAAACCATGAGTGCAGCTGTTGCTGCCAGGGCGACCGGCAGATAGAGAAAGCCAAAACTTGCCAGCGCAATGGCTGAACCAAAAAGACCAACCGCAAGCAGTGCTTTTTGCCGTTGCACCAGTTGCAGCCCGCGCTCTGCCAGCGGCAGACAACCGAGCCAGTTGATGATTTCCGGCATGCGCTCAGCCGGGCCGATGAGCAGAAGAACATCACCGGCTTCAATTTTCAGATCCCGCACCCGGTCACGAAACCGCTGACCCTTACGCGAGACCCCCAGTAACGTTACCGCGTGACGATATAACAGGCGCACGGAAAGCGATGAACGGCCCTCGATGCGCGCACCTTCCGGCACAACAACTTCCACCAGTGACAGATTGCCACCGCCCAAAAGACCGCTTGAGTGTTTATGTACGCCCGCATATTCCAGACCCGCCGCGCCAATGAATTTTTCCAGCGCCGCCGGGGGTGCTTCAAGCACCAGCACATCATTTTTTTGCAACACCTGGCGTCGCGCCATTCCGGGCAGTCTTTTACCCTTCCTCACCATGCCGATGATGACCACATCATTTTCATCACTGATTTCATCAAGCTCATTAATGCGCTTGCCGATGATCGAGGAGGTCTCGACAACCTTGGCTTCGGCAATATAGCCTTCGAGGTTAAACAGCTCCTGGGCCGAGTTGCGATCAGTGCTGGCCACCGGAATTAATCGCCAGCCAATGGTTGCAATGAAAATAACACCGGCCAGCGCCACCGCCAGACCGACGGGCGCAAAATCAAACATGGAATAAGCCTCGCCAAGCGCCTTTTCGCGATAGGCGGCGATAATGATATTGGGTGGCGTGCCAATCAAAGTGATCATGCCACCTAAAATCGAGGCAAATGACAGCGGCATTAATGTCAGCGCCGGACTGCGCTTGGCCTTTTCAGCCGCCTGCATATCAACCGGCATCAGCAAAGCTAATGCGCCCACATTGTTCATTAAGGCCGACAGACCGGCAGCCAGCCCTGCCATGACGGAAATATGTGCACTTAATGAGCGTGTCGAATCGACCAGATATCGCGCAATCAACTCAATCGCCCCGGAATTTGACAGGCCGCGAGAAATAATCAACACAAGCGCAACGATGACGGTTGCCGGGTGTCCAAATCCGCTGAATGCCTGATCAGAAGGCACAATTCCAACTATCAGAGCAATAATAAGCGCCAGGAACGCAACCAGATCATAGCGCCAGCGGCCCCAGATAAGAAAGACAAAAACGCCTGCCAGCAAGGCGAAAAGAATCATTTGTTCAGTGGTCATGAAGATAAATATACCCCATGAACCGAGTAATCCAACCCGGAAAGTGTGTTAAATCAGGCAAGGCGTCCGTGGCAATGTTTGAATTTTTTCCCCGAACCGCAGGGGCAGGTGGAATTGCGCGGGATTTTTCCCCAGGTTTCAGGATCCGCCGGATTTAAATCTTCCTTCGATGGATTGCGCACCGTCGTGCCATAACTTGCCGCCAG
>CAZVAZ010000329.1:0-3106 GCA_964625235.1 uncultured Hyphomicrobiales bacterium | reverse complement strand
CGAGCGCAGCGTTGGACTAGGGCCCAAGAGGCCCGCAGCCTTAGTGGCGCTTGAAACGTCACTAATTATGCGTCGATTGAGCGCCACCTAGAATCTCTTCCAGCGCCTGTCTTTCAATATCTCACGCGCGGCATTATGGCCGGGAATTCCGGTGACGCCGCCACCGGGGTGGGTGCCGGCACCGCATATGTAGAGGCTTTTTAGGGGCGTGCGATAATCGCCGTATCCCAGCATCGGGCGCGCCGAGAACAGCTGGTTTAACCGCAAGGCCCCGTGAAAAATATCACCGCCCATCAGTGCCAGTTTGCGCTCGAGATCAAGCGGTGACAGGATCATGCGGCCTAATATGCTGGCCTTGAAGTTTGGTGCATATTCGGTGACCGTATCGATAATCAGATCAGCTACTTCCTCGCGCACATCATCCCAGTTTTTGCCGCCGGGCAGGTCTTTGTTGAAATGCTGGCAAAACAGCGAGGCCACATGCTGGCCCGGCGGGGCCAGAGTATCGTCCACCGTCGAGGGAATATAAATTTCCACAAACGGTTTTTTCGACCAGCCAAACTGGCGGGCGTCAAAATAGGCTTTTTCCAGATATTGCAAAGACGGTGCGATGATTATACCCGATTGATGATGTTCCTGGCAGTTGGTTCCCGGCAGACAGGTGAAATCCGGCAGCTCGGACAAGGCCACATTCATGCGGAAAGTGGCCGAATGGCTGGCGTATCGCCCGATACGTTCGAGGAATTCCGGTTGCAGGTTTTCTGGTGCTATGAGCTTTTGAAACAAGAGTTGCGGATGGATATTGGACGATATTATGCCTGCTGAAATTTCTTCGCCATCAGCCAGCCGGACGCCGGTAGCCCGACCGCCTTTAACCGACACATACGCCACGGGAGAATTGGTGGAAATCTCCACACCCAGTTTTTCAGCTTCGCGCGCCATCGCTTGTGTGATCGCCCCCATGCCGCCAATGGCATGACCCCAGGCACCGCGCTTGCCGTTGACCTCGCCCACCACATGATGCAGCAAAACGTAGGCCGTTTCAGGCGTGTAAGGACTGGCAAAGGTGCCGACAACTGCATCAAAGCCAAAGGCTGCTTTTACCGGTTCGGACTGAAACCAGCGTTCCACCATCTCGCCCACACTTAAGGTGAACAATTCGAGCAGGTCGCGTTGCTCATCAAGCGACAGGTTGCGAAACCTGTTGCCGAGTTTAAGCGCACGGATAATATCACTGACGCCACCACCCACATTTGGCGGGGTCATCAACAATAATTCACGCAACAGATCGCTGGCCTTTTCCAGCATCTTCTCGTAGGCAGGAAGATTATCGGCATCGGCTTGTGAAAATTTTGCAAACTGCGCCTGTGTTGCCGTCAACCCGCCACCGAGTTTCAGATATTCTGTGTCAGACAGCGGCAGGAAATTGGAAATCGGGCGCTCGACAATACGCAAACCATGGTCAGCCAGATGCAGATCGCTGATCACCTTGGGATGCAGCAGTGACACCGTGTAGCTGGCTGTGGAATTACGAAATCCGGGGTGAAACTCTTCTGTAACCGCAGCACCACCAACGATGTCACGCGCCTCAAGCACGCGGGTTTTCAGCCCGGCTCTGGCGAGATAACAGGCGCAAACCAGCCCATTGTGGCCACCGCCGATGATAAGGGCGTCGTATTTCTTCACAGGGTAAACTTCAATCAGGTCGAACGTTTAATAACCGTCAGTTTTTCTTCCACCATTTCAGACATGGTATGGCCAATGCCGCCGACACCATAGCCTGAAACGCCGCGCCCGGCAAAAGCCATCCAGTCGACCCGGAAGGCGGTGTGGTCATTGATCATCACCGCACTGGCCAGCAGATTATCGGCAATATACATGGCGCGATCAAGGTCACGGGTAAAAGCTGCGGACTGGAACATTGTGGGCAGGGAATTGGCACGATCAATCGCCTGTTCTATGGTGTCAAAACCATAAATGCTGGTGACCGGCCCGAAGACTTCTGATGTCGACAAGGTGGCCTCGGGCGAAGGCTCATCAACGATTGTGGGCTGGTAAACGCGTGTCGAAATCCTGGCTCCGCCGGTGATAATGCCCGCACCCATATCAACGGCCTCGTTCACCCATTCTTCTACGCGCGTTACCTCGCCCGGTTGAATGAGAGGCCCGACTTCGGTTTTATCGCTCGTGGGATCACCGGTAACCAGAGCTTCGACTGCGGGCTTGAAGGCGGCGATAAAATCACCCTTGATTTTATTATCCACATATATGCGCTGGGTCGACACACAGACCTGACCGGCATGGTAATATCCGCCCTTTACCAGCGAAGGAACAACGGCGGCGATATCAGCATCATCGCAAACAATAACCGGAGCAACGCCGCCATGCTCCAGCGCGCAACGCGTACCTGGTGCAAGTTTTGAGCGCAGGTACCAGCCCACTCTGGCTGAACCGATAAATGTAAAAAATGCCATGCGCGGATCGATAATCAGGCCTTCCGCCACAGAAGCCTTGGCCGGGCAGAACTGGCACCAGTCTTCCGGCAGTCCGGCTTTGTGCACCATCTCGACAAACTTCTGGCACGAAAGTGGCGTGGTGCCCGCCGGTTTGACAATCACCGGGCAACCCGTCGCAATCGCCGGGGCGACCTGATGCACAATCAGGTTGAGCGGATGGTTAAATGCACTCACCGCCACCACCGGGCCAATGGGTTCGGTTCTGGAAAAAGCAATGCGCCCGGCACCCGCTGCCGTCAGGTCCATCGGCACCTGTTCACCATGCAGGTGTGAAATCCCTTCAATCGCCAGTTCAATACCGTGAATGGCTCTTGTAACCTCGACGCGGGCATCCATCAAAGGCTTGCCACCCTCGCGCGCAATCAGCATGGCAAGGTCCTGGGCTTGCGCGCTCATTTGCTCAGCTACATTTTTCAGTATTTCAATGCGCCGATAGGCGGGCAGCCACGCGGCACGGTCGCGGTAGACCCGCATCGCCGCCGCCATCATGGCATCAACTTCTTCCGGCGTTTTAAGGGCGATTTCAGTAATCAACTCACCATCATAGGCCTGTTCAACGCGCAACATACCGGCGTTTGCATTCATCGTTT
>CAZVAZ010000328.1:0-3113 GCA_964625235.1 uncultured Hyphomicrobiales bacterium | reverse complement strand
GAGCTGTATTGTGTTCCGCTGGAAAGTGCAGAAGAAAAAAAATAGCAACTATTGGATACCGGTATTGAGTAGATTTGAATTTATAGTCGATTTGTATTGTGCGGGTCTGGCAGACACGCGAATACAATTGCAGGCGCGCTCATGACAACTTTCCGGGCCGGCTGCCGTTTAATCGTTCTGGTATTGCTGACAATACCTTTGCTTATCCTGCAGTTGATCGTATTCAAGCTGTTGCCAAACTGGTCGGGGTTTATCCCAATCGTGTTTCACCGGCTCAGCCTGAAAATACTGGGCGTGAAGGTTCATCTGGTCGGCCGCCAAATGGCTGAAGGCCCCTGCCTGATTGTCGCAAATCATTCCTCCTGGCTTGATATCAGCGTGTTTGGCTCCTTAACCGAATTGTCATTTATCGCCAAAAAAGAAGTGGCGCAATGGCCGGTCTTTGGCTTGTTTGCAAAATTGCAGCGGTGCCTGTTTGTTGATCGCGAAAAAAGAACGGCAACGGGTGAGTTTAAAGAAAATATGCGCAAACGTCTTGACCAGGGAGATATTCTGGTGTTGTTCCCGGAAGGCACAAGCAGCGATGGCAATCGGGTGCTGCCATTCAGGAGCGCGTTGATGAGTGCGGCTGAAGTGCCGGTTTCTGATTTGCTCGGGAGTGCGGTGCGCTCGATAAAGGTTCAACCTGTCTCGGTCGCTTATACAAGGTTGCACGGGCTTCCCATGGGCCGCCAGTATCGCCCTTATTTTGCCTGGTATGGAGATATGGATATAGCGCCGCATATATGGGAGGTGATGAAACTTGGCCCTTGCGATGTTACCATTCATGTGCATGAAGCAGTAACAGTGGAACAGATTGGAAATCGCAAAGCCCTGGCGCGATATTGCGAGACAAAAGTAAAACGCGGCATGCTGGCTGCATTATTTGGTAGACCTATCGACGAAATTGCGCCAGGCGTTGAACAAAATGCGGCACAATCTACATTGTGAATACGGAAACCTGAATGTCTGAAACGAAAAAACTATATATAAAAACCTACGGCTGCCAGATGAATGTCTATGATTCCGAGCGCATGGCTGATGTATTATCGCCGCTTGGTTATGAAATGAGTGATACTTCAGACGATGCCGATGTCATGATTTTGAACACATGCCATATCCGCGAAAAAGCCGCGGAGAAGGTTTATTCCGAACTTGGCCGCATCAGAAAAATCAAACAGCAAAGAACGGCAAACGGCAAAACCACTATCATCGGTGTTGCCGGCTGTGTGGCCCAGGCCGAAGGTGAAGAAATGCTGGCGCGGGCACCGATTGTCGATTTGCTGGTTGGCCCTCAGGCCTATCACCGCCTGCCGGATTTGATCAGAAAAATCGAAGCCGGTGAACGCGTGCTGCTTGAAGTTGATTTTCCCGCTGACGACAAATTTGAAAAAATCCCTGCCGCCAAAAGTGCGCAGATAATTGCGCGCGGGCCCACAGCCTTCGTGACGGTACAGGAGGGGTGCGACAAGTTTTGCACCTTCTGCGTTGTGCCCTATACGCGTGGATCGGAGTTTTCACGCCCGGTTGAAAAAATTGTGGCTGAAACCACACGCCTGTGTGCCTCAGGCGTCAGGGAAATCACGCTGCTGGGCCAAAACGTCAATGCTTACCATGGCACCGGACCAGATGGCGAGAGCTGGTCACTGGGCCGCCTTCTGTATGCTCTGGCCGATGTGCCGGGTCTTGAGCGCCTGAGATACACCACCAGTCATCCGCTGGATATGGATGATGTGCTGATTGCCGCCCATGGTGATCTGCCCGCACTCATGCCGTATCTGCATTTACCGGTGCAATCAGGTTCGGATACAATTCTAGCGGCCATGAACCGCAAACATACAACAGCGATTTATTACGATGTGATAGAACGCATTCGTGAGGCTCGACCCGATATAGCGCTGTCATCAGATTTTATTGTCGGGTTTCCCGGTGAAAGTGACGCGGATTTTGCCGCCACCATGCAACTGGTGCGAGATATGGAATATTCGCAGGCCTTTTCCTTCAAATACAGCCCGCGGCCGGGAACACCCGCCGCTGACATGGACACCCAGGTTGAAGAACACGTTAAATCCGAACGCCTGAGTGAACTGCAGGTGCTTTTACGTCAGCAACAGCACACCTTCAACCACAATTGTATGGGCCGCAAACTGCCAATATTGTTCACCGGAAAGGGCCGCAATGATGGACAACTGGTGGGCCGATCGCCTTATTTACAGCCCGTGCATGCCGATGCGCCTGAAGAGTATATCGGCACCATACATAGTGTCGAAATCAGCCAGGTTGGGACCAATTCTTTATCCGGGCTGTGCGCAAGTGGGACCACGCAAGACAATCCTGCTCCCCGGCCACAAGCTTTGAGCGAGGGTGTAGCACTTTGAGCCAGACAAAATCATCGATTAAAAAACGGTCGAAAAAAGGTGCAAACCCAAAGATCAAGCCACGATGGCAACAAAAAGGCGCGTCGGGCGAAACCATAGAAGTGATTTTTGAAGACAATCACCTGCTGTCAGCCCTGCTTGGCAAACATGATGAACATCTGGCCCTGATAGAAACCCGGCTTAACATTGTGGCTGCACCTCGCGGCAATATTATTGCCATAACGGGTGCAGCGGAAGATTGCCAAAGCGCCAAACAGGTTCTGGATGACCTTTATGACCGATTGACGCAAGGGCTGGACGTTGGTCCCGGTGACGTCGAAGGGGCAATCAGAATGGCGCTGTTGCCAGTGAACGAAGGCGCAGGCGGCAAACAATTATTTACCAGCGCTGTGCGCATCGATACACGGCGGCGCACGGTGACGCCGCGCTCAACCGCCCAGGCTGAATATATTCAGGCACTGCAAACCAGCGAGCTTACCTTTGGCACCGGCCCGGCGGGCACGGGCAAAACCTATATTGCTGTGGCCGTTGCCGCTGCTGCACTGGAAGCGGGCAAGGTTGATCGCATCATCTTATCGCGCCCGGCGGTTGAAGCGGGCGAGCGGCTGGGATTTTTGCCCGGCGACATGCGCGAGAAAATCGATCCTTATCTGCGCCCGTTGTTTGATGCACTTTACGACATGATGTCGTCAGACA
>CAZVAZ010000327.1:0-3121 GCA_964625235.1 uncultured Hyphomicrobiales bacterium | reverse complement strand
AGCTGCGAATGTTTTTATTTATTTTGCTTGGGTGTTTGCTTCTTGTCGCCAGTGGCGTTGCCTTGGTTGCAGATATTATGCGCGCAATTGATGTTGGTCAATTTACCTTAACACCTTTGGGGAAAACCTGGTTTGATCTGGATTCTTCCAGTCTCAATTTCTCCCAGGCGATTATCCAGCGTTATGTCGCCCCGGAAATCTGGGACCCGGGTATCATTACCGTGCTCAACTGGCCAACAATCTATGTAGCTGCAGGTGCCGGCGTTTTTCTGCTACTGGTTGCCGGTATGCTGCGCACCCGAAAACGCAGCCGCAAATAGGGTCCTTACCCTGAGGAGTTGCTATATGTTTTTTCGCAAACAGAATAAGGCGGCGATGCCGTCAAAAGACGAAGCACTGCCGGGGCGTCAGCAGGAAATTGAGACCTCTGAGGTTCATTTTGTCAACGGCAAACGCCTCAAGCAGCCTTATCCTGATGGAATGGAAAAAGTCCTGTTTGGTCTGGGATGTTTCTGGGGTGCCGAGCGCATTTTCTGGCAGATTGACGGCGTTTATGTGACCTCTGTGGGCTATGCAGCAGGCCTGACGCCCAATGCCACCTACGAGGAAGTATGCTCGGGAAAATCCGGCCACAATGAAGTGGTCCTGGTGGTGTTTGATCCAAAAATCATACCCTTTGAAACGCTGTTGAAGAAATTCTGGGAAAGTCACAATCCCTGTCAGGGCATGCGCCAGGGCAATGATATCGGCACGCAATACAGATCCGGCATCTATGTCTATTCCCAGGCCCAGATGGACGCGGGCCTGGCCTCCAGGGAGACCTATCAAAAGGCTTTGGATGCGCAAAACCGCGGACAAATCACCACGGAGCTGTTGAGTGACGTGGATTATTATTTCGCCGAAGAACATCACCAGCAATACCTGGCCAAAAACCCGGGCGGATACTGCGGCCTTGGCGGCACCGGCGTGGTCTGTCCGATTTAGCAGAAGGCTTTAAAGAACGTTCAAGCGCAACTAAAAAACCAAGCCCCCCTTAGATCTGGGTTGAATTAGGCGAAGATGCCTTATTCAGCACATCTTCAACCCATTTGGTGATACTTTTATCGGCCAGTTCAGCGGCCAGGGCCACATTGGCGTGGGTGCCGGGCGAGATGCGCAGCATCAGCTTACCGGAGTATGGTTTTTGCGGTTTTTTGCCTATTTTGGCGCAGGCTTCAATATAATCATCAACCGCTTCATGGAAGGCATCGATAAGGCCTTTAACTGTAGCCGCGTGAAAACTGATGCGATCGCGAATACCCGCAATGGTGCCAAAGAAAATACCGTCTGCACCATCAAATTCAATGCGGGCAGAAAAACCTTTATACGTCATGGCATTCATGGGCCTACTCCAATTTGTATCAGGAACGCCTTGGCTTCACGCACCTGATAGTGTTTCCCGCTGCCGGAAGGGGTTTGCAACCCCTTTCGAAACATTCATGCCAATGTTGCAGCACATTCAGTTTTGTAAGGTTTTAAAAACGCCCGCAACCAAATCTGCTAAGCCCGAGAACATTTCGGAAGGGGTTACAAACCCCTTCCGGCCTATTGCCTAATTAAAAACTCCTCACCATGCTACCATCGTCTTTACAGCACTTTCAGGATTAGCAGACGACCATTTCCAGTGTTCAGGCCGTTCGACATATCCTTTGCGAACCGGGTTATCGTGAATATAGTTCAGTTTTTGCATGTAAAACCGTTTATTCTCGATCAGTCTGGGCTGGTTGTCCGGTTTCCAAAACTGGAAACGATCCTCCTTTGTGAACAATGACAGCAGACGCGGTTCATGTTGTTCAATATTCTTTCTGATTTCCCGCGACGTATGGCGTTTGAAATCCCGCAGGCAGGCGGCAACATCGTCAGCCTCTATTATCATGTGCAGGTGATTGAGCATGAAAACATAGCCATGCACATTAAGCCCGCTGTTTGATTGCAGATAGTGCAAACTGTCAGATAGGATTTGCCAACGGTTGTGGCGATCAAAAATGTAATACCAGTTCCAGATTGTTGGCGTTATGAAGTACACGCCATTTTTGTTGCTTTGGCTTATCTGGTTGATTGGCATGAATGAACAGTAATCAATATGTCAGCTCATTGCAATTTGTCGGATAGGGAAAGGTTTCGAAAGGGGTTACAAACCCCTTCCGGCGGGGCCCCCTTTGATCCTCTTCTAAATTTTTCATTTAAATCCCATATTTTCAAATATTGATTGACTTTTTTATTATATCATTGTATATTTGATATAGTTGAAATAAAATGAAAGAAAAACATATGACAACTCGAGATGAAATTAAAGCCAAAAATTTTAAAACATTGGCTCAAAAACGCGTTAAAATGGTGGAAGAAGCTCTTCGTAAAATCCGAAACCTCTCGAACATCGGCAACTACCACTATACTGATGCGCAAGTCGAGAAGATTTTCGATTTTCTTGACGGCGAATTGAAAAAGACTCGAAATGCATTTTTCAACGCAGCAAAAGACGATGGTTTTTCTTTATAGCTATAATTATGCAATTACGGTGCAATTACCCCTGCCGGAAGGGGTTTGTAACCCCTTTCGGAACGTTCATGCCTATGTTGCTGCACATTCGGTTTTCGGGGACACCACCACATTCAAATCTGTAAAGTGCAGAACATTTCGGAAGGGGCTACACACCCCTTCCGGCGAAGAGCAATTTGCCGCAAACAACAAAAAAACCGCCGGGCGAATTAACGCTCGGCGGTTTTTGTGTTCGATGAAGAAGAGTTCTTATTGAGATTTGCTTGTTCTTGGCAGACCTGGCAACGACCTACTCTCCCGTGCCTTAAGACAAAGTACCATCGGCGCTGAGGAGTTTAACGGCCGAGTTCGGGATGGGATCGGGTTCAGGCTCCTCGCCATAATCACCAGGTCGGCGAAAAACAAGCAAATCAAATTCTGGTCTTTTTAAAATCGCATTATTCTAACAGCTCATCTTTTTATTTCACTCACGGCCGTATCGCGCTTTCGCGCTGGCCTGCGTGGGCGCGGGCCATACGGCCCGGGGTCCTCGGCTTTGCCTCGTCCGGCAATTTACTGAGAACACTGAAATATTTATTCGACG
>CAZVAZ010000326.1:0-3132 GCA_964625235.1 uncultured Hyphomicrobiales bacterium | reverse complement strand
GACGCTCTATATTGCTTTTCAGGAATTAGAAGCCGGTCGCATCCGTAAAAACACACGTTTCAGGGTGTCCCGGCTGGCTGCCCGGCAGCAGCCCTCAAAACTTGGTCTCAAGGCAGGACAACGCATATCGGTCGAAAAACTCATATTATCCCTGGTAATAAAATCGGCCAATGACGCTTCCGTTGTCATGGCGGAGGGAATCTCAGGTACACAGGTCCGGTTTGCCCGACGCATGACCACCACGGCGCGCGGTATCGGTATGAAGCGGACCACTTTTAAAAATGCCAATGGCCTGCCAAATCGAAAACAGCGCACCACTGCACGCGACATGTCGACGCTGGCGCTACGCCTGATGACCGATTTTCCGCAGTATTATCCCTATTTCAAGAAACGCTCCTTCACCTACGCCGGACGTACGTATTATTCCTATAACCGTTTGCTGCGCAATTTTGCCGGTACCGATGGTATCAAGACCGGCTATATTCGCGCCTCGGGATTTAATTTGACATCTTCTGTCAGGCGCAATGGTAAACATCTTATCGGTGTGGTTCTTGGTGGTAGAACCGGTAAATGGCGTGACCAGCATATGCGCAAAATTCTGACCCGCGCCTTTCCCAAGGCAAAAGCCAGTTCAACTCTTGTCGCCAAACGCCGAACCAGAATAAAACCTGCCGCACTGAAAAAAGTTGTGGCCAGTATCAACAATCGACAACGGCAAAAACTAACCCAGCTGGTTGCCGAAAACAGTCTCGCGACAGCCAAAAAACCTGATGTCGAATTCGTGCAGGCAAGCAGCCACGGCAAGGATATTTCTTCTCTTTGGCAAATTCAGGTAGGCGCATTTGCGTTACGCAGAATGGCCAAAGACCGGCTGGATTTCATTTTAGACAAAAAGTTCAAACCGCTGAAGAACGCCAGGTCCAATATTATGCAGGCAAAGAAAAATGGCCGCGATCTTTATCGCGTACGGTTTGCCGGACTTGACGAAGATGATGCTGAAGCTGTGTGCATGAGTTTGCAGGATGATGCCGTGGGCTGTTACGCCATGGCCCCTCCCCAGCGGCGCAAACAGGCATTGGTCACTCAGTAACAAGAAACTTCGATGTTTATTATTACACTTAAATTTTCCGACAACAAAAGTCAGGCTGGCCAGTTTATGGACAGTCACAAGGCGTGGATCAAATGCGGGTTTGATGACGGTGTGTTTTTACTTGCAGGCAGTCTTCAGCCAAAACTGGGCGGCGCGATTGTGGCTCACAACACCTCGCTGTCAGACCTGCAAAACCGGGTGAATGACGATCCGTTTGTGTTTGAGGATATTGTGACAGCGGAAATTCTCGAAATTACGCCGTCACTGGTCGATGACCGGTTAAATTTTCTACTCGGCTGAGGCTCAGCGCCCTGCCAGCAGAAAATCCTTGGCTTCATTAATTTTTGAAGCAAGGTAGGTTGAGCCGCCATGATCGGGGTGAAGTTTTAACATCAGCGTTCTGTGGGCTGATTTTATATCAGACTTTGAAGCACCGGACTGCAACCCTAATATCTCATAAGCCTGATCCGCACTCATGGCGCTGTCGCCCGGTCCCGTCGCCGTGTTGCGCTGGCTGTCTTCGGGTTGCTCAAACCATTCCGGGTGCATGCGCTGCAAATAAGCTTCAAGCAGGGCTGCGGCCTGATTGTCTCCCCTGGACAGGATTTCGCCATGGAGATTTTTCAGTTCATCCGGAGACATTTGCGACAGTCTGGAGCCTTTGAACTGACCGTGCAACACGGTTCCATCCATGGCACCGCTATCATGCTCCAGTTCCATTTCAAGGCTGCGCGAGCGCACGCGTGATTGCTGGCCTTGCGCTTTTTTTGTGCGGTTGGCCCACATGCCTGACAGTCCAAAACCACCGCGCAACATACCCAGACCGGCAGCCATGATCGGAAAGCCGATAATCGCCATGCCACGCATGGTTATAAACCCGCCAATCGCTATTGTCAGTATGCCACCGAAGCGTTTGACCAGTTTTGCCAGCCGTCTGTGGTCCATTGTCGCAAAGGTTTTTAAACCCAGCAACACCACAACAAAAAGAACAATACCAATAATAATAAACATGTGCTCGTCTAGCAAACGGTTGAGGCGAGGTCCAGATTATAAATTATTTCATTTGCCCCAGCAAACCCCGGACTTGGTTACCGCTGGTGGCGCTGAAATTCTGCAGGGCTTTGCGCCCGCCAGCAGCGTAGACCGCAACGGCTGACAAAAGATCACGCAATTGCTGTGCTGATGATGCATCAAAACGACAATAGGCACCGCCGGACAGACGGGCAATTTCCCTGAAAGCCGGTTCAGCCACCATATCATGGCCTTCCTGAAACATGAACAACGGCACATTGATCAATCCCAGCTCACCAGCCAGCGCACACAGATGATCGATATCCTCTTCCATGGCGTCCCCCACATAAACGGCCGCATTGACCGGCTGTTTTTTGTGGGCTTTGCGAATATGGCTCAACACCCGGCCGATTTGAGTATGCCCGCCACGGCAATCCACCCTGGACATGATGCTGGATAAGGTGCGCGGATCACTGGCCCAGCGACTGGCCTTGCACTCGCCAAAGCCGCGAAAGAAAATAAGCTGCACATCAAGACCGCCAATGGCGGCGGTTTCAGCAAACATCTGACCCTGCAGATTACACGCCGCATCCCAAGTAGGCTGGCGGCTCATGGTAGCATCCATGGCAAACACCAACCGCCCGCGCGCACCACCACTGGACGATGCCGGTCGCGATTTAACCTGGGCCAGAAACCTGTCGATATCCCCCGAGTTGGAGGCCTCAACGCTGCCTTTATCAGTGGAAACCGGCGTTTTGTCTTTTTCTGTCATCATTGCAGTGAATCATATCAGACGGTGTGGCACAAATCATAATTGATTGGGGGAGGAGATTTTTGCGCAAAAATTTTCGTTTTGCAGATATGAGAATATCTGGAAATATCCTTTAGTAGCCGCAAGCCTTGATCCTGCTTTACGGTAATTCCGTGTTAAACCAGTGGCGGTGGAGTTTGATCCATCACCCCGTCATACCGGCAAAAGCCGGTATCCAGTGCCACAAATTCATACCCTGCCGCCTCTGGATACCGGCTTT
>CAZVAZ010000325.1:0-3155 GCA_964625235.1 uncultured Hyphomicrobiales bacterium | reverse complement strand
ATGGCTTTAATTCTGGTGAAAGCTATGTGGTATTTGGCCAGGCGGGCGGCTTTAGAGCCAGCATCAATCTCTCCAGCCTTGATGGCACCGGCGGCTTTGTCATCAATGGAATAGATGGAGATGATTATAGCGGTGTTTCGGTTTCTTCAGCCGGGGACTTTAATGGTGATGGCTTTGATGATTTGATCATCGGTGCAGAGGGCGCAGATCCCAACAATTTTAGCTCCGGTGAAAGCTATGTGGTATTCGGCAAGGCAGGCGGCTTTGCTGCCAGCCTTGAGCTTTCTTCGCTTGATGGTACCAACGGCTTTGTCATCAATGGTATCGACGGGACCGACCTAAGTGGTAGATCAGTGTCTTCGGCTGGCGATGTCAATGGTGATGGTTTTGACGATGTGATCATCGGGGCATACGGTGCAGATCCAAATGGTAATAATGGTGCCGGTGAAAGCTATGTAGTGTTTGGCCAGGCGACAGGCTTTGGCGCCAGCATAGAACTTTCCGCCCTTAATGGCACCAACGGCTTTGTCATCAATGGTATTGATGGCGGCGATCGTAGTGGTATTTCAGTGTCTTCGGCAGGCGATGTCAATGGCGATGGCTTTGACGATTTGATCGTGGGGGCAGACAGCGCAAGTCCCAATGGCCCTTCTTCCGGTGAAAGCTATATCATCTTCGGTGCAGCATTTGGTAATGGTGTTATTTTCGGCACAACGGGCGATGATATTATTAACGGTACCGCCGGTGCTGACATTATTCGCGGTCGTGACGGTAATGATACGCTTATCGGTCTCGATGGCAATGACCGGCTCGAAGGCGGTGGTCAGAATGATACGCTTACCGGTGGAGCCGGCCTGGATACTTTCGTGCTCGGTAACGATGGCAGTTTTGATACGGTAACGGATTTCTCTCTCACAGATGATACAGTTGATGTTGCCGGATTTTTTGCCCCTGGCGTTACAAATTCAAACGCGTTTGAATTTGTTCAGATTGTCAATACCGGCGTGGTTCTGTTTGATAGCGATGGCGCTGCCAACGGTATTGATTTTACTAATGACGGTGCCGGAAGCCTCACCGGATTAACAGTCGGAGACAGTGTCAACGTCATCGTCGACAATATTGGCACCGTTGCAACTGTTACGGTCAGAAACAACTTTACCGGCAGCGCTGCAGGCGAGACCATCAGCGGTACGGCCGCAGGCGATCTGATCCAGGGCCTGGCTGGTGACGATACCTTAAACGGTCTTGCTGGCAGTGATGTGTTATTGGGCGGTGTCGGCATTGATATTCTGAACGGTGGCAACGGCGATGATATTCTTGTAGGTGGCGCTAATACTGACACTCTCACCGGTGGTTCAGGACTTGATCGTTTTGTACTTGATTCAACCTCAATTGACACCATAACCGATTTTGCTCTTGTCGATGATGTGCTTGATCTGTCTGACTTGCTGGATGCCAACTTCACCATCGGAAATCAGGCAACCTATATTCAGGCGACCACCTCCGGTGGGGATACAACCATTTCAATTGATGGTGATGGAGCAGCAGGTGGAGCAAATTTTGTCGACGCCGCTATATTGCAAGGTGTTGGTATCAGCAGTTCGATCGATTTCATCTTTGATGAATTGGGCACGCAAAGCATCGTTGTTTCGGCCTAGATTTTCGCCATATGTGAGACACTTCATTGACTATGTTCAGCGCGGCTTTTAAAAAAATTTCTCAACATGCCGCAAAGTCAGGATTTGCCCGCGTGGTTGGCTTTGCGCTTCTGATATTCTTTGTCTTTTTCCGCATCTGGGATCCGGCACCACTTGAATCATTCCGGCTCAAGGTGTTTGATTTTTACCAGACAATCTACCCGCGCCCGCAAGGCCCCCTGCCGGTTGCAATCATTGACATTGATGAGCGCAGTCTGCAGGCACTGGGGCAGTGGCCGTGGCCGCGAACCCGGCTTGCTGAACTGGTCCGGCGCACAACAAAGCTTGGCGGTGTGGCAATCGGCTTTGACGTATTGTTTGCCGAACCCGACAGATTGTCTCCGGCATTGTTTGCTCAATCGTTAAATTCTCTCGATAAGGAAACAAAGGAAAAACTGCAAAAACTGCCCAGCAACGACCAGATATTTGCCGCTGCAATCAAGCGCTCGCGCGTGGTTTTGGGTCAATCCGGCTACAATGAGAAGCTCGAAGCAGCCGATGAAAACGCCACCTACACATCTTTTGCCACCCTGGGCAAAGATCCAACGCCATATCTTATCACTTTTCCCGGCCTGCGTCGCAATGTGGCAGAACTGGAAAAGGCTGCCCTTGGCCGCGGGTTGATTACAATCCTGCCCGAGAGCGATGGCATCATCCGGCGTATTCCCGTGGTGATGAAGGCGCAAGGCAGGATTGTGCCGTCATTGACATCAGAATTGTTGCGGGTGGCGACCGGGTCCAACGCAATTCTTATCAAAACCAATGATGCCGGTATTTCCAGCGTGGTGCTGGGCGGGGTTGAAATACCGACAGATCAAAACGGCCAATTGTGGCTGCACTTCAACGCTCATAATCCTGACAGGTTTGTGTCAGCCATGGACATTCTTGATGGCTCCGTCGACCGGGCCAAACTGGCCGGCAAGCTGGTGTTGCTGGGGACATCCGCAATCGGGCTGTTCGACATTAAAACAACCCCGGTTGATGCCGCTATTCCCGGAGTTGAAGTTCATGCCCAGGTACTTGAATCAATCCTGTCCAAAACCTTTCTGACCCGACCCAATTATGCCATTGCCGTGGAAGTTTTTACAGCCATCCTGTTTGGACTGGTCCTCATCCTTCTGGTTCCCATGGTTTCGGTTTTGAGTGTCTTTTTGCTCGGCAGTACAATAGCCGCCGCCCTTATTGGCATGTCGTGGTATCTGTTTATCCGGCAATCCATGCTGATTGATGTGGCATATCCGCTGATTTCAAGCCTGGTGATTTTTCTTATCCTGGTCTTTATAAACTATTTCCGCGAAGAACAGGAACGCTCAAAGGTGCGCAGTGCTTTTGGCCAGTACCTTTCTCCCGATCTTGTTGAGCAACTGGCTGAAAACCCCGAAAAACTCGTTCTTGGCGGCGAAACCCGCGAATTGACAATATTGTTCAGCGATGTGCGCGGTTTCACGACAATTTCTG
>CAZVAZ010000324.1:0-3161 GCA_964625235.1 uncultured Hyphomicrobiales bacterium | reverse complement strand
AGGCCGGGCAACTCAAACATGGTGTGCAACAGAATTGATTCCATGATTGAACGCAATCCGCGCGCACCGGTTTTGCGCTCAATGGCGCGTTTTGCGATAGAAACCAGCGCATCATCTGCAAAAGAAAGATTGACATCTTCCATTTCAAACAGGCGCTGGTATTGCTTGACCAGAGCATTTTTCGGGTTGGTCAGGATTTGCACCAGGGTTTCTTCATCAAGGTCTTCCAGAGTTGCCAGCACCGGAACACGGCCGACAAATTCAGGGATCAGCCCGAATTTAAGCAGGTCTTCAGGCTCAATGCCTTTAAGAAGCTCACCTGTCTGGCGATCATCTTCAGCTTCAACTGATGCACCAAATCCAATTGAGGTTGATTTGCCGCGTTTGGCGATAATTTTTTCCAGACCGGCAAAAGCTCCACCACAGATAAACAGTATATTGGTGGTATCGACCTGAAGGAACTCCTGTTGAGGATGCTTGCGGCCGCCTTGCGGTGGAACGCTTGCCACAGTGCCTTCCATGATTTTCAACAAAGCCTGCTGGACGCCCTCACCCGACACATCGCGGGTAATAGAAGGATTATCTGCCTTGCGGCTAATTTTATCGACCTCATCAATATAGACAATACCGCGCTGAGCGCGCTCGACATTATAATCAGCAGATTGCAACAGCTTGAGAATGATGTTCTCAACATCCTCACCCACATAACCGGCTTCGGTCAGCGTAGTGGCGTCGGCCATAGTAAAAGGTACATCGAGAATACGAGCGAGGGTTTGCGCAAGGAGTGTCTTGCCGCAACCCGTAGGTCCGATAAGCAGAATATTCGATTTGGCCAGTTCGACGTCATTGTTTTTGGCCGCATGGTTGAGGCGCTTGTAATGATTGTGCACGGCAACAGACAGCACGCGTTTTGCATGCGGCTGGCCGATAACGTAATCATCAAGAACGTCACAAATTTCCAGAGGCGTAGGCACACCATCACTGGAGCGCACCAGGGAACTTTTGTTTTCTTCCCGGATGATGTCCATGCACAGCTCAACACACTCATCGCAGATGAACACTGTAGGACCAGCAATCAGCTTACGAACTTCGTGCTGAGACTTTCCACAGAACGAACAATACAGCGTGTTCTTTGAATCGCTTCCGCTCACTTTGCTCATTCGAACCCCTCGAAATCACCCAACAACATTTGCACAATTACAACCTTCTAAAATTCACCGCGTGTCAGACGTTTAATTCAACACCAAAAATGTCAACAACCCAACAAAAATATATCACCAAGCGCAACTCCGCTTAACCGGCTGCATTTTAAAGCCGCCGGCAATATACTAGCCAATCAGTCTTCAAATTTTATTAACAGGAGGCACCAATTAATTAAGATGGTGTGTTTTTGGTTTTGTTTCAAGACACATCACACTATTTTTGCACCCGTTACACATCAATGTTACTGGTACTGAATCCCCCTCAGACCTTTATGATTTTTTGTCTTCTTCAGGTTCCGGGCGTTTGTTGATGACTGTATCGATCAGGCCGAATTTTTTGGCATCCTCAGCCGTCATGAAATTATCGCGCTCGAGACTGTCCTTGACCTTGCCCACATCCATGCCGGTATGATCGGCATATATCTGGTTCAATCGCTCCTTGAGCGCTAGAATTTCTCTTGCATGAAGCTCGATGTCGGTAGCCTGGCCGCGAAAACCGCCGGAAGGCTGATGCACCATGATGCGGGCATTTGGCAGGGCGTAGCGTTTTTCAGGCGCACCGGCCGCCAGCAGCAAAGACCCCATGGAAGCTGCCTGTCCGATACACAGCGTTGACACATCGGGGCGGATAAACTGCATGGTATCATAAATCGCCAGACCTGATGTCACCACACCACCGGGTGAATTAATGTACATGGATATTTCTTTTTTGGGATTATCAGCCTCTAAAAACAGCAATTGGGCCGTCACCACTGTCGCCATTTGATCCTCAACCTGACCGGTGACAAAGATGATGCGTTCTTTGAGCAGGCGGGAAAATATATCATACGAGCGCTCACCCCGGTTGGTTTGCTCAACCACCATGGGAACAAGCGTATTCATATAAGTATCAACTGGATCGGATAGATCAATCATCGGTTTTTGTCCTCAAAACAACGTGTCAGGTCCCGGCGCATCACTGCGGTAATAATTATCAACCACAGTTCATATAATGATTCGGCCATCAATTTATAAAACTGGTTCTCAATTACTCTGATTGGTGCTTCAATTTCGTTAACACACCTTAGGAATTCACAGATTAGTTAACAGCCTCGAAACTGTTGTGAACCTGTTTTTCAAAGTCATCATATATTTGCCCCTTGGCTGCGGGCGAGCGCATATAGGCGATTTGATATGACCCCAGTGTCGGCAGCCCTTCCCTTTCGCCCAGACACCTGTACGGTGATTTGGCATGAGACATTGGCAAGGCTGCAATCGCCAGGTCTGCCAGAAGTGCCGCCTCCTGTCCTGATGTGTTCTGGCTCGAGTATGCAATCCGATATTGAATGTTCAACTTGTCCATAACTTCCAGCGCTTCGTTGCGCCACGGGCATCCGACATTCGATATGGCCAGCGGCAGCGGTCTTTGTGCATAAGCTGTACCGCCTTCCTTGCCAACCCATACCAGAGGTTCTTCAAAGATAATTTTTGAACTGATTTTGGATGCAGCCGTACTGCCGCAGGTAAGCAACGTCAGGTCGAGTTTCCCCTCTTCAATCATCCGCACCAGATTTTTGGTATCACCGCTATGAACTTCGACCTGTACTTTGGGGTGGCTGCAACTGAAGCGGGTAAGAATATTTGGTAAAAACCGCACGGCAAAATCATCCGGAGTTCCGATGCGTACAGTTCCCTCCATGCTCGGACATACAAATTGTGCCACAGCTTCATCGTGCAGCTGCAAAATTCGCCGTGCATACGTCAGCAGGCTTTCGCCCTCTTTTGTCAAAGAAACTGTGCGTCCTTGGCGCAGAAACAACACGGTATTTAAAACACCCTCCAGACGCTTCATCTGCATGCTTACAGCCGAAGGGGTTCTGAACACCAACTTGGCTGCCCGGTTGAAACTGCCGGTTTCCGCAATCGCCACGAAAGTTTTCAGGAGTTCCGAATCAAGAACCGGCAATCGCTTGAGGCCAC
>CAZVAZ010000323.1:0-3172 GCA_964625235.1 uncultured Hyphomicrobiales bacterium | reverse complement strand
TTGGTGAGCGGTACAATGCCCTGATAGCGCTCGGTATATTTTCCCTGATCAATGGTAAGGGCCATGTGGCCTTTGCCCAGAAGTTCAGCAGTTGTATTTGTAACCGATGGATCATGAGCCGCTATAGCTTCGGCATCAAAATGGGCATAGGCGCGCAAGGTTCCGCTCGACATATAATCGACCACAAGCATGTCAATGGGGCCGTCGCTTTTGGTTTGCAGGGAAAGTTTTCCCTCCATCTTCAATGCCGCTCCTAAAAGCGCTGTGAGGGCAAGAGCTTCGCCAAGAAGGTGAGCAACGGGCCGAGGGTAATCATGACGATTGAGAATGTCTGTTACCGTCGTGCCCAGGCGCACAATACGGCCACGGAAGCCGAGCTGTTTTACCTGAAACGGTAATAATAAATCACTCGCTTCGGCAACAATCGCAGTTGTTGTCATGAAGCACCTGGAGCCAGGCACCAGGCAAGAATGCCCTTTTGTGCATGCAGGCGGTTTTCGGCTTCGTCAAACACCACCGATTGTGGCCCGTCGATTACCTCAGCGGTTACTTCATCACCGCGATAAGCAGGCAGGCAGTGCATAAAAATGGCCTCTTGTTTTGCATTTTCCATCAATGCCTGATTGACCTGGTAGGGCTGCAAAATCTTCTTGCGCATTTCCGGGTCTTCATCACCCATGGACACCCAGGTGTCGGAGACCACGCAATCAGCACCGCGCACAGCATCATCGGGATTTTCATGCAGGGAGAATGATACGTTTTCGCGCTTCGCCCATTCGATAACATCCGGGCGCAGGTTTAAATCAGACGGACAGCCGAGTTTTATTTCAAAACCAAATTTAGCCGCTGCATGCACCCAGGAAACAGCAACATTGTTGCCATCGCCAAGCCAGGCGATTGTTTTACCGGCGATAGAGCCGCGATGTTCTTCAAAGGTCATGACATCAGCCATAATCTGGCAGGGATGGGAAAAATCCGTGAGGCCGTTTATCACCGGTATGGTTGCTGCAGCGGCAAGTTTTTCCACGCGGGCATGGCTGTTTCCCCGGATCATTATGGCATCCACATAGCGCGACAGCACACGGCCGGTATCGGCTTCGGATTCGCCGCGCCCCAACTGTAGGTCAGCGGCACTTAAAACAATGGTCTCACCGCCAAGCTGGCGCATGGCGACATCGAAAGAAACCCGCGTTCTGGTTGAGGGTTTTTCAAAAATCAGCGCCAGAATGTGACCGCTCAACGGCGTTACATCATCCCCGGCACCTTTGGTGCGACCCAGACGCTGCCGTTTCATTTCGGCACTGTGGTCAATGATCGCGCGCGCTTGTTCCGGGCTTAAATCGGCTAAGTCTAAAAAATGACGAATATCTGCAGCCATTATTGTGCCGCCGTTGTGCTGGCGCTGGCCTCACGGATTTTGTGACAGGCGCGTTCAATGCGGGCCACACCTTCATTGAGAACCTCAGCGTCGCTTATCAATGGTGGCAATATGCGGATAACATTTTCACCGGCTCCAACCACCAGCAGTTTTTGTTCCAGACAGGCTGAGGCCAGTTCAGTGTTGGCTACTTTGCACTTTATGCCCATCATAAGACCTTCCCCACGAATTTCTTCGATTACATCGGGAAATTCGTCGCAAATCCGCGCGAGGTTCTGCTTCAGCAACAGAGCGTTTTTCTGCACGCCCTCCAAAAATCCCGGCTCCAGGACAATGTCGAGCACGCCATTGCCGACAGCCATGGCCAGCGGGTTGCCACCAAAGGTCGAACCATGACTTCCCGCCGTCATGCCACGTGCAGCTTCCTGGGTGGCCAGACATGCCCCCATGGGAAAGCCACCGCCGATACCCTTGGCGCTGGCCAGTATGTCGGGCGTGATATTGGCCCATTCATGGGCATAAAGCTTACCCGTGCGACCGAGCCCGCATTGAATTTCATCCAGAACCAGCAAAATCCCATGTTCATCGCACAAGTTGCGCAGTGCGCGTAAAAACTGCGGCTCGACCAGCTTGATGCCGCCCTCACCCATTATCGGTTCTATCAATATGCCTGCGGTTTCATCACCAATGGCAGCTTTAACAGCGTCAATATCGCCGAAGGGAACCTGATCAAAACCATCCACTTTTGGTCCGAAGCCATCGAGATATTTCTGCTGACCACCAGCTGCCAGCATGGCCAGGGTGCGGCCATGAAAGGCGCCTTCAAAGGTTATTATTCTGAAACGCTCGGGCTGGCCGCCATGGGCGTGGTATTTCCGTGCCATTTTTATTGAACATTACATCGCTTCGCCGCCGGAATTTGTGAAAAACACCGTGTCGGCAAATGAGGCATCAACCAGACGTTTGGCCAGTCGTTCCTGACCCGGAATGTTAAACAGGTTTGACGTGTGCCAGAGTTTTGCCGCCTGTTCGCCCAAAACCTCGACCAGATGGGGATGGGCATGGCCAAGCGAATTAACCGCAATCCCGGAGCCGAAATCAAGATATGCCTCACCGTCGCCGGTATACAGGTAAGCACCTTCGCCCCGGTCGAAACTCAAGGGAATACGTGCGTAAGTTGGAAGCACGGGGGTAATCACATCATTGTCCTCAAATTCAAAAACCAAAAAGCCGCCGGGACCGGCGGCCAGATCATTTCAGTTTATTGCATAATTATAGTGCTTTACACAATTGTTGTGTTGAGGTGCTGCCCGCCAAGCTGGCCGCACCGCTCAGCGCAGTTTTTATCGTAACATCGACCCGGGCGTCAACACTTTCGCGAACATTCCTCAGTTTGATCGGAAAAACCGGCGGGAAATGAAAATAAAAATGGGGGAAAACCCGATTTGAGAGGATGAAGTTGTTGCGCGGACATTCCCCGATATTGTAGCTTAGCAGCCATCGGCCACGAGATATTGTGTATTCAAGCTGTAATTTGAGTTTTCATACGTGGTGCCGGGAAAAAATGTCCGGTGCCAGAGGATGAGGGATTCTGCCAGCTGGAGAGACCAGATTTTCGCGACTGTTAGGCAATTTGATTTATGGAGGTTGATTGATGGCGACGTGGACAGAAGATCGCGTTGAGATGTTGAAAAAATTATGGGCGGAGGGCTTGAGCGCCAGCCAGATCGCTACCCGTCTCGGTGAAGTTACGCGAAATGCGGTGATTGGCAAAGTTCACCGTCTCGGCCTGTC
>CAZVAZ010000322.1:0-3209 GCA_964625235.1 uncultured Hyphomicrobiales bacterium | reverse complement strand
GGGTCTGGCGCAATTTCCACATGGATGCCGAGGCCCAGGTGTCATCGACGACAATGACCATCGGGCCTGAGCCTGCACTTAATTTTTTGGCAGGATTGAGGACCGGTTGGGCGAACGCGAGGATGATAAATACGGCAAGGGCGGTTCTCAGTACGATCAGCCACCACGGGCTTTTATCCGGTGTTTCCTGCTTGTCGCTGAGGCCAAACAATAATCTAACCGCTGGAAAGGCAACGATTTTGGGCCGGGGCGGGGTAATCCTCAACAACCACCAGATAAGCGGCAATAACAGCAGTGCCGCCAGCGCGAGAGGATATAGAAAACCTATGGCACCGATGGACAACATACTTAATGCCCGCCTGCGGTAGAACTTATGTGGGCTGCACCACTGCCCAGAACATTGCGCAGGGCGGTATAATCTCCCAACAGGCCATAGAGTTTGAGCAGGGCTGATTGTGCTGTTTCATCGGTGCGGTGGAGTGAATAGGTCCAGCCCAGGCGGGTGGCAATGTCAGCGATGCGGGCACGGTGTTCGGCCATTTTATCAGCAAACTCCGCTTGCAGACTCTGGGCCTTGCCAACTGTCAGTCGCGTGTCATCCTCCATACCGGAAAATTCGGTGCGGCCAAAATAGGGCAGGGTTTCTTCGGCGGGGTCAAGTATCTGAACCAGATGACCGCTCACGTCCGGCGTTGCCAGAATTGACAGGCGCTCGACCAGCTGTTCCACCGGTTCAAGGAAATCTGAGAAAAATACTGCGGTAGAAAACCGCGGCATTTCAGAGCGTGGTGGCAGCGAAAGTGCGGAAGGGTCTTCAACCTCCTCATTGTCGAGCAACAAGGTAGCCAGACGATGAATAGCCCGTTGGCCGGTGGCGGGCGGCAGGTCTTTATCCAGAACTCCAATTCTTTCACCGCCGCGCACCAGCAATACCGCCAGAGCAAGGGTTAACAGGATGGCGCGATCAGCTTTTGTTGAGGTGGCAAGCGAAGACTGAAAACCCATTGAGGCCGAACGGTCGCACCACAGCCAGACAGTATTGGCGGCTTCCCATTCGTTTTCGCGGATCAAAAGTGTGTCACTGCGGGCAGATTTGCGCCAGTCGATGCGGTTGGACATATCGCCGGGCTGGTAGTGCCTGAACTGCCAGAATGCCTCACCGACACCGGTACGCCTGCGGCCATGCATGCCTTGAATGACGGTGTGGGCGATGCGGTCTGCCTGGGCCAGCAACGGCGGTAAGGAACTGGCCAGATGTTCAGCATTTTCGCGCCAGCGATAGCCCGCTTCCTTGTTGTTTTTCTGCATATTTTCGCTGGTGGGGCCCATGTTTTTAATGACCTAATTAATGTTGTCACACAAATGATCAACAATATTACCAAGGCGAACACCATCGGCGCGGGCAGCAAATGTCAGGGCCATGCGGTGTTTCAATACCGGTCGGGCGAGAGCCAGCACATCGTCAATTGATGGGCTTAAACGGCCTTCGAGCAGGCATTTTGCCCGCACACCGAGCATTAAAGCCTGACTGGCACGCGGACCCGGACCCCAGGCCACGTGTTTCTTTATCTCGGGTGAAGCCCCGGCATCATCGGGACGCGCGCCGCGCACGAGTTTGAGGATGGCTTCAACAATTGCGTCACCCACTGGCATTTGCCTGATCAGGCTTTGTGCGCTCATAAGCTCCGGAGTGGACAGCGCTTTTTTTGCCAGAATTTCTGTTGCCCCGGTGGTGGCAAACAACATGCGACGTTCGGCGTCAAGGTCGGGGTAGGTGATATCAATTTCAAGAATAAATCTGTCCAGTTGCGCTTCGGGCAGAGGATATGTGCCTTCTTGTTCCAGTGGATTTTGTGTGGCGAGGACATGAAACGGGCGCGGCAGGGGATAGGTTTTACCGGCTACAGTTACATGATGTTCCTGCATCGCCTGCAATAGTGCGGACTGGGTGCGCGGGCTTGCCCGGTTAATTTCGTCAGCCATCAGCAGTTGCGAGAAAATAGGGCCTTTGATGAAGCGGAAAGCACGTTTTTTGTCGGCGGTTTCCTCGAGAACCTCGGAACCGACAATGTCTGCCGGCATGAGGTCGGGCGTAAACTGAATGCGTTTTTCATCAAGCCCAAGAACAGTACCCATGGTTTCGACCAGTTTGGTTTTGGCGAGGCCTGGAACGCCGATAATCAGCGCATGACCGCCTGAAAGAATGGCAATGAGGGTTTGATCAATAACCTTGTCCTGGCCAAAGATAACCTCACCAACCGCTTCGCGGGCTGAAATGAGTTTTTCTGACGTTTTCTCTAACTTTGGGACGATATTTGCGTCCACTTCATTGATGGTTTGCATAAGACCCATTATAGTTGAAATGTTGCAATTAAGAAGAGTTGATCTTTAACGTCGAGAATATGTGAATGCGACGTGTTCGGGTAGTTAAATTATTCGTTTCACTATCGAATTTTTGTTCAATATCCTTTATTGTCATTGCTGATATGAGATTTAAGACATTGAAATGGCATCATTATGGCGAGTGAAGTCGCAACCGGCATTGAAACACCGTTGAGCCTTAAAGGGCTGACGCAGGTGGACCAGGCGGCGAAAAAGTCCAAAAGCCTGCCGCCGGTGCACCTGTGGAATCCGCCGTTTTGCGGTGATCTCGACATGCGAATTGCCAGCGACGGCACCTGGTATTATATGGGCTCACCCATTGGCCGCAAGCCGCTGGTGCGTTTGTTTTCTACGGTTTTGCGTCATGATGAAGATGGTAAATATTATCTGGTGACACCGGTGGAAAAGGTTGGCATCAGAGTGGATGATGCCCCGTTTTTGGCTGTTTTGATGGATGTTGAAGGGGAAAACCAGCAACAAGTCATTAGTTTTACCACCAATGTGGGCGATGAATTCATTGTCGATCATGACCACCCGCTGAGATTTGAAACCGAACAGGTCACCGACGGGCTTAAACCTTATGTATTGGTGCGCGGGCGTCTGGAAGCGCTGATAGGCCGGGCGGTGTTATATGATCTGGTTGAGCTTGGCTGTGAACATGAAGTTGATGGTGAATTGAGTTTCGGGGTGTGGAGCAATGGCGAGTTTTATGCCATGGCGAAGGCTGACGAGCTTAAGTTTTTATGAGGTTTTGGTTTTAGAAAAGAGCCTGAAGCCAGCCCGCTCCCCCGGCCCAACCACCCCTCAGGGTACCTTATCGGGTGGTT
>CAZVAZ010000321.1:0-3241 GCA_964625235.1 uncultured Hyphomicrobiales bacterium | reverse complement strand
CGCCGGTAACATCAACAGCGATAATTTTGATGCCCTCACACGCCAGACCATCTATCGGTAAGGGGTTGGTGATACCGCCATCAATCAACAGGCGCCCGTTGATTTTCTGCGGCGATATCAGACCGGGCAGGGCGATGCTGGCGGCGATTGCCTGTTTGACACTGCCTGAATTCAAGAATGTGAAAGTCCCGGCAAAAAAATCCGTGGCCACCGCTGCAAATGGTATTTCCAGCTGATCAAAGGTTTCGGCAGAAATTTCGGGAAAGACAAATTCCATCAAAGCCTCGCCATTTATCACAGCGGGGCGTGAGGGATTGATATCGATCATCGAGAAAAACTCGGTAATTTTGCCTGAGAAAATTTTCCTCCATAAATCCTTGCGTGTGGCCAGCAGGGCAATCACATGGGCGCGGATGTCTTCGCCCGAAAGCCCGGCAGCGTAAGCCCCGCCAACGAGTGCACCAATGCTGGTGCCAGAGATGCAGCACGGTTTAAGCCCGAGATCATCAAAGGCTTCAAGTACGGGAATATGAGCTAAGCCCCGTGCTCCGCCACCGCCAAGGACCAGTCCTATCTGCATGATGAAATCTCCGTTGGCATCACGACCCCGCTCCGGCGGCGACAGCATATTGCCACGCACATTTGGCCAGAGGAGGAACACGGGTTGCCATAGCGCTTGCGTGGGCATTGGTGGCGGTACCATCGCGCACCCGGCCGACAATACCCTGCAGGATGGCGGCAAGACGGAAAAAATTATAAGCGAAATAAAAATTCAAATCTTCAATATTGTCGCGGCCCGTCTGTTGGCAATAGTGCTCGATGTAAGTATCAAGGTCGGGAATGCCAAGTGCTTCGAGATCACGATCAAGCAGACTGCCGGTGCCCGCTCCTGATTTTGAAGCAGGCATTTTCCACTGCATCAGATGATAGGTGAAATCGGCAAGCGGATCGCCAAGCGTCGATAATTCCCAATCGAGCACAGCAGCAATATCGGTTTTATCCGCTGTTAAAATCAGATTATCGAGACGGAAATCACCATGCACCAGAGCAGCTTTTTGTTCTGCGGGAAGCGTGTCGGGCAGCCACTCCATCAATGCGCTCATTTCAGCAATTTCATCTGAAGTTGATTGCCGGTACTGGCTGGACCAGCGTTTGATCTGCCGGGCAACATACTGGCTCGGCCTGCCAAAGTCGCTCAAACCCGCCTTGTCGATATCAATCAGGTGCAGTTGCGCGATGGTTGTATTCATAGCCTTGTAAATCGCCCGGCGTTGATCAACTGCAGCCTCAGGCAGGTGCGGCTCCCACATCACCGGGCCATCGTTAAACTCCATCAGGTAAAATGCAGTTCCGGCAATTGTCTCGTCTTCACAAAGAATATAGGGCCGGGGCACAGGAAAGCCCTGCTCATAAAGGGCGGAGATAACACGAAATTCGCGATCAATGGCATGAGCCGAAGGCAGCAGGTTTCCCGGTGGTTTTCGCCGCAATACATAGCGCCTGGAAGCGGTGGTGATCAGATAAGTGGGGTTGGATTGCCCGCCCTTGAATTGCTTAAGCCCAAGGATTTCCGAAAACTCCGGCACATGGGCTGCGAGGTACAGATCAAGGGTTTTGACATCAATAGCAAGATGCTCAGGCACCTGCTTGGTGCCGGAAAATTCGGCCTGTCTGTCAATCTTCTCAACCATGTGGCTCAAAAAACTCCAGTAACGCCCGTGCTGTTTCATCGGGCTTTTCTTCGGCCAGAAAATGCCCGCACTCAAAGCTTTGGCCGCGCACATCTTCCGCCCACAACTTCCACACGTCAACCGGTGTAGCACCAATAGCTGCTATGCCTGACGATCCCGACAATACCAGCACCGGGCAGGTGATTTTGTTGCCCGCATCAAAGTCTTTTTCATCTGCTTTCAAATCATATGTCTGTCCGGCGCGATAGTCTTCGCAATTGGCATGGATATAATCTGGTTTGGAGAGGTAGTGGCGATAGTCCTCCAGAGCTTGGCCATGAAAGGCACTCAGGTCTTTGGCTTTAGTCCAGCTGGCAAGCGTATGATCAATAAAGCCATTGCCGGAGCTGTGTATCAGGGCTTCGGGAAAAGGCGCGGGCTGGGCCAAAAACAGCCAGTGGTAGGTCGCCATGGCCAACTCGACGTTAAAATCGTGCCACACCGTATGGGTGGGAACAATGTCCAGTATCGCTAAATGGCTGACGCGGGCAGGGTGGTCAAACGCCAGCCTGTAGGCCACCCGGGCGCCGCGATCATGACCACCCAGGTGAAATTCCCCAATGCCAAAATGATTGGCCACAGCAATAATATCCTGCGCCATGGCACGCTTTGAATAAGAGAAATGATCCGTGTCTGAAGTCGGGCACGAACTGCGGCCATAGCCACGCAGGTCGGGCAGAATTAACGTGAAATGCTGGGCCAGCGCGGGTGCAATCTCGTGCCAGCAGGCATGAGTTTGTGGAAAACCATGCAGGAGTATCAGCGCCGGACCACTGCCGCCCTTGCGCACAAAAATCTCAGCCCCTTGAGTTTGAACTCTATGTTCTTCAAAATCAGGAAACAAAGATGCCGTCATTGTGGGTTTTTCTTTTCACGTTCAATCGCACGCCAGCCTATATCGCGACGGCAAAAACCCTCAGGCCAGTCAATGGCATCAACCGCATTATACGCCCGCGATTGCGCTTCGCTCACCGTCGCTCCCAAAGCGGTCACATTGAGCACGCGTCCGCCGGTGGCGATAATCTCAGCGTTGCTTTGTGCCGTACCCGCATGAAATACGGTGACGTTTTCCTGTTCATCCGCATCATCCAGTCCGTTGATAATACTGCCCTTGCTATAGGATCCCGGATAGCCACGTGTTGCCATGACAACGCTTAAAGCGGCCTGATCGTGCCAGTCCAGAGTGATATCGGCGAGACTGCCATCTGCTGTGGCCATAAGAGCGGGCAGGAGGTCAGACTTTAGGCGCATCATCAAAACCTGGCATTCAGGATCACCGAAACGCACATTATACTCAATCAGTTTTGGCCCTTCTGATGTAATCATCAAACCGGCATAGAGCACCCCGCAAAACGGTGTCCCGGCTGAATTCAGCGCCTGCACAGTAGGTTCAATTATTAAACGCATGGTAGCTGCACACATATCTTCACTCATTACCGCAGCGGGTGAACAAGCCCCCATACCGCCGGTATTTGGCCCCACATCACCATCGCCCACCTGCTTGTGGTCCT
>CAZVAZ010000320.1:0-3241 GCA_964625235.1 uncultured Hyphomicrobiales bacterium | reverse complement strand
TATGTTGGGTTGTGTCGCTCACGGTGCGTCGGTTCCAAACAGGGCATCCGACATTATGCGGCGTGAAATCTGACCAACGGGAATTCCCTCACCATCAATGACGGGAGTGGGGGTGTCGGCCGCAATAACCTGGGCTGCAATAGTTCCTATCTTGGCATCCGCAGCAACGCTGATTTCAGGGCGAGTTTCCTGACCGGCGCTGATTGGTTCCATAATCGCTTTGGCCGAGACAATTCTATCTCTGGGGGCGTTTTGAGCAAAAGCTGCCACGTAATCATCAGCCGGATGCAAAATCAATTCTTCCGGTGTACCCATCTGCACCATGCGGCCGTCTTTCATAATGCCGATACGGTCAGCCAGTCTGGTGGCTTCTTCAAAGTCATGGGTGATGAAGACAATGGTTTTTTTCAACATCTTTTGCAGGCGTAAAAATTCATCCTGCATTTCGGCGCGGATAAGCGGGTCAAGGGCGGAAAAAGGTTCATCCAGAAACCACACATCGGGTTTAACGGCCAAAGAGCGTGCAATGCCAACGCGCTGCTGCTGACCACCGGATAATTCGCGCGGGTAATATTCTTCACGCCCACCCAGACCCACAAGGTCAATCATTTCGCGCGCACGTTTTTCGCGCTCCTTGACACTTAACCCCTGCACCTCGAGGGGGAAAGCCACATTAGACAAAACCGTGCGATGCGGCAGCAATCCAAAGTTCTGAAACACCATGCCCATTTTATGTCGCCGTAACTCAACCAGTTCTTCTGCGCTTGCTGCGAGTAGATCCTGACCTTCAAGTTCAATTTCTCCGCTGGTCGGATCATTGAGGCGAGTGATGCAGCGGATTACGGTTGATTTCCCCGAACCTGACAGACCCATAATGATGAGGATTTCACCGGCATGAACATCAAACGAAACATCCTGTACCGCACCAATATATCCTTCATCCGCCAAAGCCTGAGCAGAAGGATTATTATTGTGCCTGCCCATGAATGCTTTTGGGTCCGGCCCGAAAATTTTCCATATATTCCGGCATTTTATCTGAATATCACTCGTCATGCGGTTGCCTCCCAACTACCACTCACTGCCTGTTGCGCAATGACATCAATCATCATTGCGCAACAAGAGCTTAGAGTCCAAAATAAAAGCCGGACGAAACAGTTATTTCGTCCGGCCCGGATTATTTTCAATCGATCAAGACAGGGGCTTTTATTTCCAGCTTGCGATTATTTTTCCGTTTTCTGCGATCCACTTTTCAGCAGCTTCCTCGGGGTCCAGGCCGTCCACGTCCACCATTACGGAGGCTGCGGCAATCTGGGCATTGGTGAAGTTGATTTTTTGCAGAACACCCCAGGCTGCGGGGAATTGTTTGGCAAGACCTTTCCAGGCGGCCTTTTTGAGCCAGCCTTTTCTCGGTGCACCGCAATCATTGACCATATCCGGGTTCATGCCCCAGGATTTATCAGTTGCACATTTGTCACCTTCAGGATCGGGAAAATCAATAAACATTCCTTCAAATTTGGATTCGATATAATTAGGTGTCCAGTTGAACAACACGATGGGCTCTTTGCGATCATAAGCTGATTGCAGTTCGGCCCACAAGGTTGCAGCCTGGCCTACGTTGATCGCGATAAAATCCATTTTGAGAGCTTCAACGCGCTCGGCATAGTTTTTACCCCAATCCGCTGGTGGTCCGACAAAGCGGCCTTTGGGCTTGGTTTCGGCGGTGGCAAAAATAGAGGCACATTTATTCAGGGCTTTCCAGTCGGGCAGGCCCGGGCATTTTTCCGCCACGTAATTGGGTACCCACCATTCTTCGCGTGTCACAGCATCATGGGTTCCGGCATCAACCATGCCTTCTTTCAGGGCATTTTCGAATGCAGATTTCATTGAGCCTTCCCAGGCTTCAATCTGAAAATGCATGTCGCCATTGGCTATAGCGGTAAATTGCAGTTGTGAATCTGATGGTTTGTATTCAACTGTATAACCCATACCTTCCAGAACTTTACCGACAACGTTGGATAACACCAGCTGACTGGTCCAGTTGTTTTGAACGATAATGATGGGTTCGTCTGATTCAGGTACGGTCTGGGCGCTGACACCTGTGATCATGGATGCGGCAAAGAGAATTGCTGCAGATGTTTTTATGGCACGTTTTATCATGGATTCCTCCCCTGGAAGTTGTGGCTGAATTGACGGCTTGGAACTCAGCGTCTTGGGAAATTGAAGTGATTGTATTCAATGCACTGATGTTCCTGCGACAGAATAGCGCATTTACTATACCAATTCAATACCAAAAAGAACCATACAATAATCCATTCAGGAAATCGGTTCGATAATTGCCGTCAGGCTACATTGATCGACGCATGTAGGGAATTAAGAATACGATGCAGGCGATCAGGAAAAACACACCGCCGACCAAACTGGGAATATCGCCACTTTTGAGGCTGGACCAAATAAAACCAAGGGCGGAAATGATGAATAGAAGCCACCCTGTAATTACCAGTTGGCGATTAGTGAATAGCATCGTGGTCCTTTCTGTTTGCGAGTTTGGTTGTGAGTGCGCATAAAATAAAGACTAAAGGTAATGCGGGTTCCGTGAGTTTGTGCATACACAAATTATTGGTTGCGATAGGATCATAATTGGTTCACAATTATCTTGAGATTGTAGCAAAAATCCATCCACAGCAAGCGGGAAAAAGAAAATGAGTGACAAGATTGCCATTATCGGCGCAGGGCCCTCCGGTCTGGCCCAGTTGCGGGCGTTTCAGTCAGCTGCCAAAAAGGGCGCGGAAATTCCCGAAATTGTCTGTTTTGAACGACAGGAAGACTGGGGTGGCTTGTGGAATTACACCTGGCGCACGGGTGTGGATGAATATGGTGAGCCGGTTCATTGCTCGATGTATCGCTACCTGTGGTCAAACGGCCCCAAGGAAGGACTGGAGTTTGCCGATTATTCGTTCGAGGAGCACTTTGGCCGTCAGATTGCCTCTTATCCGCCACGCGCTGTTTTGTTTGATTACATAAAAGGCCGGGTGGAAAAAGCCGACGTGCGCAAATGGATACGCTTTCGCACGCCTGTGCGTCACGTGGCTTACGATGAAGCTTCAGGAAAATTTACAATAACCGCTCATAATTTGCTGGAGGATCATGAGTACCGGGAAGAATTTGATCACGTCATTGTCGCTTCGGGACATTTCACCACACCGAACGTTCCAGGTTTTGCGGGCTTTTCAACCTTTAACGG
>CAZVAZ010000319.1:0-3258 GCA_964625235.1 uncultured Hyphomicrobiales bacterium | reverse complement strand
TTTTATTGTTATTCAACCGCCACTTTAGAGCGCCATTTCAAGGTTTTTGATGCATCGTTTGGAGATATTGACCATCTGACGTGCTATGCCATGAAGGCCAATTCAAATCAGGCGGTGATTAAAACGCTTGGCGATATTGGTGCGGGGATGGATATCGTATCGGGTGGTGAGTTAAAACGCGCTCTGGCTGCGGGTATTGTTGCGAATAAAATTATTTTTTCCGGTGTTGGCAAAACCGAAGCTGAAATTTCCGATGCCCTGGAAGCCGGGATATTGTGCTTTAATGTTGAATCAGAATCCGAACTCTATGTGATCTCGCGGGTGGCCTCTGCTATTCGAAAAACAGCCAACATCTCTTTGCGCATCAATCCTGATGTTGATGCCAAAACCCACGCAAAAATCACTACCGGAAAAGCTGAGAACAAGTTTGGCGTACCGTGGACACGCGCCAGCGAAATCTATGCGCTTGCCGCCAGCCTGCCCGGCCTTAAAGTATGTGGTATTGATGTGCATATCGGCAGTCAGATTGTCGATCTTGAGCCTTACCGGCAGGCCTATGAACGCGTTGGCGAACTGGTGGAGATATTGCGCAGCGATGGTCACGAAATTCAACATGTGGATCTGGGCGGCGGCCTGGGTATTCCTTACAGGCACGGTGATAATGAACCGCCTTTGCCGGTTGAGTATGCCAATGTCATCAAAAAAGCCGTTGGCTCTCTGGGGTGCAAAATAATTACCGAGCCGGGCCGTCTTATTGCCGGCAATGCCGGTATTTTAGTGGCCCGGGTGGTGCACATGAAGCAGGGTGAGAAAAAACATTTCGCCATCATCGATGCAGCCATGAATGACCTCATACGACCAACACTCTATGACGCACACCACGATATTCTCAGTGTCTCACAGGCTTTGGCCAATGCAGACACACAAATTGTCGACATTGTTGGCCCGGTGTGCGAGACCGGGGATTATATTGCCACGGACACGGAGTTACCGGTCCTCAAACAAAACGACCTGATAGCCATCATGACAGCCGGCGCTTATGGCGCGGTACAATCAGGCACCTATAATACAAGGGCGCTAATTCCCGAAGTTCTGGTTAGCGATGATCAGTTCGCCGTTGTTCGTCGGCGCATGGAAGTCGAAGACATTATCGAACTCGACCAGACAGCGCCGTGGCAATAGGCCATAAATCGGTCTAAAAGCCGGTTCATGATTAAGCTTAAACATTATAACGTAGATATGAAGCGTATCAGCCAGGTAATGTGGTATGCTGGTTGAAGCGCCTTGTTTTGAGCTTTTGGTGATGGATGAATTTACCGTTTCATTATAAAATCGGCTTATCCAGACTGGCCCTGTACTGGGAGCACCTGTGGCGCCAGTCCCTGCCGTTGCTGCTGAGCGCATCCGGGATTATCTCTCTTGGTCTTTTTGGTGTGTTTGAATGGTTGGCGCCGGCACTTCATATCGGCCTGCTGGTGCTGTTTGGCGTGATATTGCTGTGGTCTTTGATGCGGATTTTCAAAGCGCGGTGGCCGAGTGAAAAAGAAGCATTAAGATGGCTTGAAACCTCGAGCGGCCACAGCCATCGCCCGGCCAGTTCACTGGCCGACACGCTTAGCTTAGATGCCGGTGATCCGTCAACCCGGGCAATCTGGCAGGCCCATCGCACACGACTGAGACCCATAGTTGATGGTTTAAAGCCCGGCCTGCCGCAGCCTGGCCTTATGCGAAAAGACCCCTATTCATTGCGTGCGCTAGCACTTCTTGTGCTGTTTATTGCGGTTTTTTCTGCCGGGCCTGACTGGCGTGAACGTATCGGCAGCATGGCCTCACCAGGGCTTGAACACATAGCGCTAACAGCGTCGATTGATGCCTGGATCACACCGCCGCGCTATACCGGCAAAGCACCGGTGTTTTTGACCGGCGGCATTGTCAAAATTGCCGACGACAACCAACAGACCCGACGGCTTAATGTACCTGAAAACAGCGAATTGGTGGTGCGAATTTCAGGCGTGACAAACCCGGGCGCACTGGTAAGCGATCCATCAGACAGCACCAGAAAAACAGTCACTCACGCATTTAAGGCGATTGATGAGCAAACACTGGAATTACGGCTCAAACTCGTGGGCTCGCGCCTGATTGATATTCTCGATGACGGGCGCAGCCTGTCAAGCTGGCAGGTTGCAATCATACCCGATACACCACCGGTTATAGCCGTTGGCGGCGAGATCAAAACCACCGGTGACCAAACCCTTTCCATCCCCTACACGCTCAAGGATGACTACGGGGTTGTCAGCGCTTCTGCGTTGTTTTCGCGCAAATCGATGGATGACAAAATCATACCGCCCTTTGCCAAAAAGCCACCTGATTTTACCATCAACCTGCCAGGTGCACGGGTCAGAAGTGCCAGCCAGTCCGTCTTTCAGGACCTGACCGCCCACCCCTGGGCCGGGCTAAACGTTACCTTAAAACTAAAAGCAGGTGACGATGCCGGTCAGGAAACATTTAGTGATCCGATCAGCATTACCTTGCCGGAAAGAAAATTCACCAAACCGCTGGCCCAGGCAATTGCCGAACAACGGGCGAAACTTGCCCGCAGGCTCGACAATCGCCAGAAAGTTGCCCTGGCGATTAATGCCCTTACTCTGTTTCCCGAAGAAATCATTGAAGATTCAACTGTCTATCTTGGCCTGCGCACAGCTTATTTCCGCTTGAGCCGGGGCAGTAACGATAAATTGCTGGCATCGGTTTACAGCCTGTTGTGGGATCTGGCGCTCAAGGTTGAAGATGGCGATCTGTCTTTGGCAGAACGGGAACTCAGAGCTGCGCAGGAAGCTTTACGCAAAGCACTGGCCAATAATGCCTCACCTGAGGAAATTGAAGCGCTGATGCAGGATATGAAAAAAGCCCTGGGGCGGTTTTTGCAGGCGCTGAATGAGAAAAATCGCAAACTGGGTGAAAAAAACCAGCTGCCACAGGGTGAAAGAAATCAGCGCGTAGAGGCCCAGGATCTTGCCAAAATTCTTGAAGCCATTGAAAATCTCGCTAAAAGCGGTGCCAAAGACGCTGCCCAGAAGATGCTGTCTGAGTTGCAGAACCTGCTGGAATCGCTGCAGGCTGGTGGCCCGTCAAATACTCCCAATCAGAACCAGTCCATATTGTCCGATATGATCCAGGAACTGGGCGAAATGATTAACCAGCAGCAACGCCTGCTCGACGACACCTACAAGGCGGATCAAAATAACGACCTGAGACAGG
>CAZVAZ010000318.1:0-3261 GCA_964625235.1 uncultured Hyphomicrobiales bacterium | reverse complement strand
TCGTCATCTACATAACGGTCGTTGGGGCACTCCATGGTCACTGCGCAGCCATCGGGATAGCCTGCTTCCGCCAACAGCTTTTTCGACATTGCCGGATCATATTTGTAATGTGTGTTGATCTCGGCATTAAAACCATTGATTTGAGGCGCAACCATCAGACCCGTTGGTGTTGCCGCACCGCGCATGATTTTCTGCTTGATGGCATCCAGGTTAATCGCAGCGGCAAAAGCCTTGCGTACGCGAATATCCTTGAAGGGATTTTTACCCTTGACCGATGAATACAAAAGCTCGTCGCGAAACTGATCCATGCCTAGGAAAATAGTACGCGCCTCAGGTCCGGTAAGAGCACGAACCCCATCAGCATCACCCAACCGTTTCCAGTCCTGAACCGGCACAGGATAAACCATATCAATCTGCCGGGAAATCAAAGCAGCAACCCGCGTGGCAGCTTCCTTGATCGGTGTGAATTCGACGGTGGTAATATTGGTTTTGATATTTTTATTCCAATAACCATCGAAGCGCTTGAAAGTGGTTTTGACGCCAGGCTGGCGCTCGACAACCATGAATGGACCGGTACCATTGGCATTCTGATTGGCATAACCCACTTCATTGACATTTTTGACATTGGCCGCATTGGTGGTGTTGTTTGCTTCTGACCATTCCTTGTCCATGATGTAGATGAAGGTCATTTCCTGCATCAAAACCGGCAAAGGCGCTGCTGTATGCAATTCGATTGTAAAATCGTCAATTTTCTTGATGTCGGAAATCAAACTGCCGCGAGTTTTCTGGTCAGAACCTTCAGTCTGGGTTCTTTTCCAGGAGAAAATCACGTCATCGGCATTAAAGTCATTGCCGTTATGAAATTTCACCCCTTCGCGCAATTTTACCAGCCAGACCGTAGGACTGGTGGTTTTCCATGAGGTGGCAAGAGCTGGAACAAGTTGAAGATTACCGTCATAAGCCGTCATGCCTTCATAGACATTCCCCAAAAATCCGAGAGAAAATGTTTCATTCAATCCGTGCGGATCAAGGCCTTGCGCATCTCCCTGGAAAGCCCATTTAAATGGTTTGGCGGACACGGGTGCGGCAGCCATTGCTACGGCAATTGCCACCCCGGTTAGTAATTTTGATAATGTTTTCACGATGATACTCCCTGTTTATTCGTGTTCCATTGTATATCTCAATTCAACTGTTCGTCAATCGAACCCCTAACGAATTGCCTCATAAATTCAAAACCTGCCCAATTGCTCTTAATTCGCTGCTTAATCGATAAATTCATCTAAAATATAACACAGGAAAAGAAATAGTAAAAATATCAATTATTGAAAACCTTATCCAAAAATACTATAAGTTTCAGGTATCAATTTTGGAGTTCTATCATGCAAATGCGCCAGCTTGAGGCTTTTCATGCCATCATTGTCACCGGCACGGTCACCAAAGCGGCGCAAAAGCTCGGCATCTCGCAACCTTCGGTCAGCAGATTAATAACCGACCTCGAAGCCGGTTTGGGGTTTTCACTGTTTCAGCGAAAAAAAGGGCGTATTCAACCCAATCAGGACGGTTATGATTTTTTCAAGCAGCTTAACACTGTCTATAGCGGTATTGAGAAGTTACACAGCTTCGCTCATACCATTCGCACAGAAAGGTCCGGGCATCTGCGCATAGCTTTTTCATCGGCACTGTCAATTTCCATGTTGCCAAAAACCGTCATGCGGTTCCAAAAACAATGGCCCGACGTTCATATTACCTTGAACATCTGTTCGCCTATTACCATCCTCGATGAATTACAAAATCATGAGACAGATATCGGCTTCCTCAACCAGATGGTCGATATGCCCGGGCTGATCCAGCAGCCGCTTATAGAAGCCACATTCATCTGCGCTTTGCCGCCGGGACATAAGCTTGCAAATGAGCCTGAGATTGATGTGCAGATGCTTGATGGTGAAAATCTGATTATGCTCGAATCAGAAGGCGGTCTCACCTGGCTGCCCCACCTTGAAATGTTAAGACAAAGCGGGATTACCTACAAAACAACGCTTTCCACCCAACGCTCCCTGACCGCTTATAGCCTGGTACTGGAAGGTGCCGGAATTGGAATTCTCGAACCTTTTTCCGCCCGCCACTGGCAATCCCAGGGCGTTGTTATCAAACCGTTCAAGCCCCGAATGTCATACCCATTCGTTATCGCCTTTTCTGAAGCAAAACCACACAGTGAACTTGCCGGGAAATTCATTGCCGAAGTTCGCCAGCACCTGATTGAGCAACCGCTGCTGTTCCAGCAACCTTCCGGCAGTTAAGGTCAAAAACCCTCTATCAGATCGAACCAGTCATCTTCGGAAATAACTTCAACACCCAGATTTTCCGCCTTTTTAAGCTTGGCACCGGCGCCGGGCCCGGCCACCAGCAGATCGGTTTTAGCCGATACGGAACCCGCCACCCTGGCCCCTAAGCTTTCCGCCCGGGCCTTGGCTTCACTGCGTGTCATTTTTTCCAGTGAACCGGTAAAAACCACGATTTTGCCAGCAACGGGTGTATCATTGGCAACCGCTTCGATCATCTGTGGTCTCACCTGTTCCAGCAGTGCATCAACCGCTTCTCGATTATGCGGCTCAGCAAAAAACTGAACCAGAGCGTTTGCTGCAATATCCCCTATGCCGTCAATCGCCACCAGTTCCTGAAACTCAGCACTTTCTTCGTCAGTAGCTTCATCCATCGCTGCAATAAGGGCTTCCACTGTGCCGTAGGTGCGCGCCAGCAATCGGGCGGTGGTTTCGCCAATATGGCGAATACCGAGTGCGAAAAGGAAACGGTCCAGGCCGGTATTACGCTTGTTATCAATAGCTTCGAACAGGTTTTTGGCAGATAAATCACCCCAGCCTTCGCGATCTTTAAGCTTTTTCAGGTCGCGGCTGTCGCGTTCTTTAAGGGTGAATATATCAGCCGGTCTGGTAACCCGGTCCTCATGATAGAAAGCTTCAATCTGTTTTGCTCCCAGCCCCTCGATGTCAAAAGCATTGCGCGAGACAAAGTGCTTCAGCCTTTCCACCGCCTGCGCCGGGCAGACCAACCCGCCGGTGCACCGTGTGGCCACATCTTCGCGGCCTGTAGCCGGGTTGATTTCCCGCACCGCTTTGCTGTCGCACGCCGGGCAAATTGTCGGAAATTCAAACGGCTTACTGTCTTTGAGGCGTTTGTTTTTGACCACCTCAACTATCTGGGGAATAACATCACCGGCACGTTGAACAATGACCGTATCACCGA
>CAZVAZ010000317.1:0-3268 GCA_964625235.1 uncultured Hyphomicrobiales bacterium | reverse complement strand
GATTGCCCCAAATGGCCGCGCTCTGGTCCGATGAGCAACAGGATGTCACCTTCGGCCCCAATAGAAGCGCTGGCGCGCATTTCGGTATCCTTTATCAGCCCGATCCCGCCAATCGCCGGGGTTGGCATAATCGCCTGACCGTTGGTTTCATTATACAAAGAGACATTGCCCGACACCACAGGGTAGGAGAGTGCTTCGCAGGCTTCCGCCATGCCTTGAATGGCTCCGGCAAACTGGCCCATGATTTCCGGGCGCTCGGGATTGCCGAAGTTCATGCAATCGGTAATGGCCAGGGGTGTGGCCCCGGTGGCACTCAGATTACGCCAGGTCTCGGCCACCGCCTGTTTGCCGCCTTCGATGGCGTCTGCTGCCACATAGCGCGGGGTGACGTCAGTGGTGATGGCAAGGGATTTATCGGTGCCGTGAATGCGCACCACTGCTGCATCGCCACCGGGGCGACCAACAGTGTCGCCCATGACCATGTGGTCATATTGTTCCCACACCCAGCGGCGTGAACATAAATCGGGTGAGCCCATGAGCTTGATCAATGTGTCACCAAGCGAATCAGGGGCCGGTACCTCATCCAGGGCTATCTTCGCCGGTGCCGGAGCAATGACGTATGGGCGGTTGTATTTGGGGGCGTTGTTGGCAAGACTATCCAGTGGGATATCGGTTTTGATTTCGCCTTTATGGCGGGTGACAAAATGGCCGCTGTCGGTGGTAATACCGATAACGGAAAAATCGAGACCCCATTTTTCAAAAATCTTTCGCGCTTCGTCTTCGCGCCCCGGTGTCAGCACCATCAACATGCGCTCCTGACTTTCTGAGAGCAGCATTTCATAAGCGGTCATACCTTCTTCGCGGCACGGCACCAGATCAAGGTTCAGCTCGATGCCAACGCCGCCCTTGTCGGCCATCTCAACGCCAGATGAGGTGAGACCGGCGGCCCCCATGTCCTGAATGCCGATGATGGCATCTCCGGCCATCAGTTCCAGACAGGCTTCAAGCAGCAGTTTTTCGGTAAAAGGATCGCCAACCTGAACCGTCGGGCGTTTTTCTTCACTGTTATCGTCAAACTCGGCTGACGCCATAGTGGCACCATGAATGCCGTCGCGGCCGGTCTTGGAGCCGACATAGACCACCGGATTGCCAACGCCGGAAGCTGCAGCATAGAAAATTTTGTCTTTATCCGCGAGGCCGACGCACATGGCATTTACCAGAATATTGCCATCATAGCTTTTGTCGAAGTTAACTTCACCACCGACCGTCGGCACACCGATGCAATTGCCATAACCACCAATGCCGGAAACCACGCCGGAGACCAGATGGCGGGTTTTCGGGTGTTCGGGGGAGCCAAACCTCAAGGCATTCATGTTGGCTATGGGTCGTGCGCCCATGGTGAAAACATCGCGCATGATGCCACCAACACCGGTGGCTGCTCCCTGATAAGGTTCGATGAATGAGGGGTGATTGTGACTTTCCATCTTGAAGACGGCGGCCTGACCATCGCCAATATCAACAATACCGGCATTTTCGCCGGGGCCGCAAATGACCTGAGGCCCGGTGGTCGGCAATTTTGCCAGCCATACGCGCGATGATTTATACGAACAATGTTCGCTCCACATCACTGAAAACACGCCCAGTTCAGTATAGCTGGGTGCACGACCATCGAGATTGTCGCAGACGCGGGCATATTCCTGCACATTCAACCCGTGTTCAGCGATCATTTCCGGCGTAATTCCTTCCGCCATCGGGCTTTTAATACTCAATGAAGTGTCTCCACCAGACTTGAGAACATGGCTTTTCCATCCACGCCGCCCAATTGCATATCGGCCAGGCGTTCGGGGTGGGGCATCAGGCCTAAAATCGTGCCTCTTTTGTTATAGATACCGGCAATATTGTTGGCCGAACCATTAGGGTTGGCATCATCGGTAATTTGCCCGTTGCCGTCGCAATACCGAAAGGCGATGAGGTTTTCGTCCTCAAGCTGCGTCAATGTATCACTATCGGCAAAATAATTGCCGTCATGATGGGCAATCGGGATTTTGATGATATCGCCAGAGATATAGTGACGGCTGAAGACAGTATCATTGCGCTCAATGCGTAAATACACGTCCTTGCAGATGTATTTTAAATTAGCATTGCGCAACATGGCGCCGGGCAGCAGGCCTGCTTCGGTCAGCAGTTGAAAGCCGTTACAGATGCCCAACACCGGCACGCCTGCATTTGCTTTTGCAACCACGTCTTTCATAATCGGTGATTGTGCCGCCATCGCCCCGCAGCGCAGATAATCACCGTAGGAAAATCCGCCGGGCAGGACAATCAGGTCGGTTTTGGGAATTTCAGCGTCACCGTGCCAGACCATATCAGCTTTTGTGCCCATGGCGTCCTTGAGGCTCACAGCTACATCCCTGTCGCAGTTAGAGCCGGGAAAAACGATGACGGCTGCTTTCATCCCTGTTCCAGTTCGATTGAGTAATTTTCGATGACCATATTGGCGAGAAGCTTTTCGCACATTTTTTCAACCTGGGCGCGGGCTTTGGCCTCATCGTTCTCGTTCAGGTCAATTTCGATCAGTTTGCCCTGTCTTACCTGATCAATGCCATCAAAGCCCAAAGAGCCCAAGGCCTGATGGATGGCTTTTCCCTGGGGGTCGAGAACACCGTTTTTCAAGGTTACTTTTACCAGCGCTTTCATAATTTTGTCCGTGTAGAATTATATTTCAGTCGTTTTTGACCAAGACCGGGCCTTGTGTCTTTGAGGGTCCGTTTTCAAACAATATGCCGAGGCGGCGGGCTACTTCATGATAGGCTTCAACAAGTTCGTTTATGTCTTTGTTGCTTAAGTCTTTATCAAGTTTTGAATTTGTTCGGATATCCCATAACCTGCAATTGTCCGGGCTGATTTCGTCAGCCAGAATAATGCGCATGATATCGTTTTCGTAATGGCGGCCAAACTCGACTTTGAAATCAATAAGCCTGATGCCGATACCTAAAAACAATCCGCTGAGAAAATCATTGATGCGCAACGCCAGCGCCATCATCTCATCAAGCTCCTGCGGGTTGGCCCAGCCAAAGGCGGTGATATGTTCCTCGGTCACCAGCGGGTCATCAAGATCGCTTGATTTATAGGTATATTCAACAATCGAGCGCGGCAATGTTGTGCCTTCTTCAATACCGAGACGCTTACTGAATTTACCGGCAGCAACGTTTCTGACGGTCATGGCGATAGGGATGATCTCGACTTCCTGGATCAGCTGTTCGCGCAT
>CAZVAZ010000316.1:0-3303 GCA_964625235.1 uncultured Hyphomicrobiales bacterium | reverse complement strand
GGCCCGCCGCCCAGGATCATGACTTTGCGGTTATCAGACGGGTGAACCTCATTGCCATCGTCGCCGGGAATTCCGACTTCGTAGGTGGAATACATGTAAGGCGTGGGTGCGGCAAATTCAGCCGCACAGGTATCGATACGCTTGTAGACCGGGTGCACATTCAAAGCCGTCCGCTGAGATGTTACATCGGCTTCAGGTTTCCCGATCAGCTTTGCCAGTCGCGCATCGGAAAAGCCCATGGCTTTGAGTTCGCGGAAATTATGTTGATCACCGGGAAGTCCGTGCTGGCGCACTTTTTCTTCCATCTGGACAATTTCCTCAATGCGCTCAATGAACCACGGGTCTATCTTGCAGGAGGCATGAATTTGTTCGGTTGAAACCCCCAGCCGCAAGGCCTGGGCAATCACCAGCAGGCGGTCCGGTTTGGGTTCGGCCAATGCTGCACGCACGGCGTTTTTATCATCGCCTTGACCCAGCCCGTCAATGTTAACTTCATCAAGCCCGTCGAGGCCGGTTTCCATCGAACGCAAGGCTTTTTGCAGGCTTTCGTGGAAGGTTCGGCCAATCGCCATGCCTTCACCGACGGATTTCATCGAGGTGGTGAGGTAAGGCTTTGCGCCGGGAAATTTTTCAAAGGCAAAACGCGGTATTTTGGTAACAACATAATCAATTGTCGGTTCGAACGATGCCGGGGTTGCACCACCGGTAATTTCGTTGTCCAACTCATCAAGCGTATAGCCAACCGCCAGTTTGGCAGCCACTTTGGCGATGGGAAAGCCGGTGGCTTTGGACGCCAGTGCTGATGAGCGTGATACCCGCGGGTTCATCTCAATCACCACCAGACGGCCATCTTCAGGGTTTACTGCAAATTGAACATTTGAGCCGCCGGTTTCAACGCCGATTTCGCGCAGAACCGCAATCGATGCGTTGCGCATTATCTGATATTCTTTATCACTCAGGGTCAATGCCGGGGCGACGGTTATCGAATCACCGGTGTGAATACCCATGGGGTCGATGTTTTCAATCGAGCAGACGATAATGCAATTGTCCTGGACGTCGCGCACGACTTCCATTTCATATTCTTTCCAGCCCAGCACTGATTCTTCCACCAGCACCTCGGTCGTGGGGGAGGCATCAAGGCCACCTTCAACAATATCAAAGAATTCCTGGCGGGTGTACGCTATGCCGCCGCCGGTGCCGCCAAGGGTAAACGAAGGCCGGATGATGGCGGGAAGGCCTACCACGGCAAGGGCGTCAAACGCTGCCCCCAAAGCCTTGGCTTTATAGCGCTCTTTGCGCTCAGGCTCATTTGCCCGCCAGGTGGCAACGCAAGCCTCATGCAGTTTTTCGCGCGCTTCATTGTCTACATCATCGCGTGCGGCAATGGCGTCGAGTTCGTTTTGGTGGCCAGCGCGTTCTTCTGTCTTGGTTGATGAAGCATTGGCCAGTCTTGACAACGGGGTTTCCAGACCAATTCTTGCCATTGCCTGACGGAACAGCTCGCGATCTTCGGCCATGTCGATGGCTTCTGCCTTGGCGCCTATCAGCTCAACATTGAACTCATCAAGAACGCCCAGACGCCGCAGGGACAGTGCGGTGTTGAGGGCTGTTTGTCCGCCCATTGTCGGCAACAGGGCATCGGGTCTTTCCTTAGCTATAATCTTGGCAACGATTTCCGGTGTAATCGGTTCGATGTAGGTGGCATCGGCCAGATCAGGGTCGGTCATGATGGTGGCCGGGTTCGAGTTTACCAGAACAATCCGGTACCCCTCTGCTTTCAGCGCTTTGCAGGCCTGGGTTCCGGAATAATCGAATTCGCAGGCCTGACCGATAACAATAGGGCCGGCGCCTATAATCATTATGCTTTTAATATCGCTGCGTTTGGGCATAGTTGAGGTTTCGCCTGGCTGGCAAAAGCCAGCTGAATTTAGAGTTCAGAAATTACGGATAAAAAGCTGCAATCGGCTGGTTCCCTACACTATACAGCGCATGTTTTCCAGTGAGAAATCAACAAGGTGGTGATTTAGTGGCAATCTGGTGTGGATTGCTTACGATTTCCCCCAAGAACACAACGTGCGTCGGGTATATCGCTTTAAAAAATCAAATTTGATTGGCAAATTATTTTGGTTGAGGCAGTATGATAATCAACAGAGCCTGAAGGAAATTGCATGACAAGTTCAACGCAAGTCGTTGTCGCCGGACTATCAAGAAGCATTGAGAAAAAACAGCAACACGAAAGCCCTTACCGTCACTGGTTTTTGTCATCGTGCCTGCCCGAAGACATGCTTGAGGATATTGTTGCCTTGCCGTTTGAAATTCCTGATCTCGGTGATGTGTCGGGAAAGCGTGAATTGCATAATTCGACACGATCTTATTTTGATGTGGTAAATCAGAAAAAATATACCTGTTGCGCAACCTTCGCCGAGGCCTTTCAGGAGAGGCGAACTATCGATCTGATCGAAAAACATTTCGAAATTGATCTCAGTGGCACCTATTTGCGTATTGAATATGCCCAGGATACCGGCAACTTCTGGCTGGAACCACATTCTGATCTGGGGGTGAAATCTTTTACAATGCTGATTTATCTGTCGAAAGATGCCAGCCATGCCGAACTGGGCACAGACATTTATGATGCAGAAAAACGCCATGTGGGGCGCTCTCCCTTTTCACCTGGCGGGGCTTTGGTATTTGTACCCGCCAACGACACCTTCCACGGCTTTGAGCCACGCAATATAGAGGGTGTGCGCAAGTCGATAATTGTAAATTATGTAACCAGTGAATGGCGCGCGCGCGAACAACTGGCTTTTCCTGATAGTGCTATTGCTTAGAGCGGCGCAGAATCCGTGAAGGGTGCGCCGGGCTGGTATTTTGACTGGCGGATTGTCAGCGATGTTTTGATTACATCGACATTGGGGGTAGCTGTCAGGTCGTGGATGATAAAATCCTGAAAAGACTGCAAATCCCGGGCGACGCATTTCAAGACAAAATCAACTTCGCCTGACAGCATGTGGCATTCTCTTACAATCGGCCATGCGCGGACCTTTTCTTCGAAGGCGAGCAGATCGGTCTCGGCCTGGGAGTGCAGGCCGACCATGGCAAAGGCGGTAACGTCAAAACCCAGCATGGCGGCATTCAGGGTGGCGCGGTAGCCGGTTATCATGCCAGCTTCCTCCAGCGCCCGCACCCGCCTTAAACACGGTGGTGGTGATATGCCGACGCGAATGGCCAGCTCCACATTGGTCATGCGTCCGTTGCTTTGCAGTTCAGCCAGTATCAGCCAGTCAATGTCATCAAGCTTTACCT
>CAZVAZ010000315.1:0-3310 GCA_964625235.1 uncultured Hyphomicrobiales bacterium | reverse complement strand
GCGCGTGTCCTGATGCAGGATTTTACCGGCGTACCTGCCGTAGTCGACCTTGCCGCCATGCGCGATGCGGTTGAAACTCTTGGTGGCAGTCCTGATAAAATCAACCCTCTGGTCCCCGTAGACCTCGTCATTGATCATTCGGTCATGGTGGATTTTTATGGCAAGCCGGGCGCGTTCAAGAAAAACGTCAAGATGGAATTTGACCGCAATGGCGAACGCTATGAGTTTTTAAAATGGGGCCAGGGTGCGTTTGACAACTTCCGCGTGGTCCCCCCTGGCACCGGTATCTGCCATCAGGTCAACCTCGAATATCTCGCCCGCACGGTTTGGACAAAAAAACAAAAGCGCGATGGCAAAACCATCGAAGTGGCCTACCCTGATACTCTGGTTGGCACCGACAGTCACACCACCATGGTCAATGGCATGGCGGTTCTGGGCTGGGGTGTTGGCGGTATTGAAGCAGAAGCTGCCATGCTGGGTCAGCCAATCTCCATGCTCATTCCCGAAGTTGTCGGTTTTAAACTTATCGGAAAGCTCAAAGAAGGCCTGACTGCCACCGACATGGTTTTGACAATTGTTGAGATGTTGCGGGCCAAAGGCGTTGTTGGCAAATTTGTCGAGTTTTTTGGCCCCGGCCTCAATCATCTCACCCTCGAAGATCAGGCAACCATTGCCAATATGGCACCGGAATATGGCGCCACTTGCGGATTTTTCCCTATTGATTCCGAAACCATCGGATACCTTAAATCAACCGGTCGAAAAGCCTCTCAACTGGCTCTGGTCGAGGCTTACGCCAAAGCCCAAGGCATGTTCAGAACCAGCCGCACGCCGGATCCGACATTTACGTCAACGCTCGAACTTGATCTTGGCACTGTTGTCGCCAGTATTGCCGGGCCCAAACGTCCCCAGGACCGCGTGACGCTTGGCGATGCTCCGGCAAGCTTTGCTGCAACACTCGATAGCGAATATGGCAAAGCTGCTGAGAAAGACAAACGCTTCGCCGTTGCCGGTAAAAAATATGACCTCGGCCACGGCGACATCGTCGTTGCCGCCATTACCTCATGCACCAACACATCGAACCCATTTGTTATGATTGCAGCCGGGCTGGTGGCCCGCAATGCCCATGCCAAAGGCCTCAAGGTAAAACCCTGGGTCAAGACCTCGCTGGCACCGGGATCGCAAGTTGTGACCGAATATCTCAATCAGGCCAATCTTCAGGATGATCTCGATAAAATGGGGTTTAATCTGGTTGGCTATGGCTGCACCACCTGCATCGGCAACTCCGGTCCCCTGGCCGAGGAAATTTCGGAAGTTAATATCGAAAACGACCTTGTCCTTGCTTCCGTACTATCGGGCAACAGGAATTTCGAAGGCCGCATTTCACCCGAAATCAAGACCAATTATCTCGCCTCCCCGCCTCTGGTTGTCGCCTATGCCATTGCCGGCAACATGAATGTGGACATTACCAAAGATGCACTCGGGTTTGATAAAAAAGGCAAGCCGGTCTATCTCAAAGACATCTGGCCGACATCAGCTGAGGTGGTAAAAACCGTGCGAAAATCGGTTAAGCGATCACAGTACATATCGCGCTATGCCACCGTATCTGACGGTGATGCCGCCTGGCGCAAAATCAAAGTCGCACCCAGCAAAACCTATCAATGGCAGCCACGATCAACGTATGTGCAAAAACCACCTTATTTTGACGGCATGACCATGGAACCTGAACCGGTAAAGGATATTATCGAGGCGCGGGTTTTATCGCTGTTTTTAGATTCGATTACCACCGACCACATATCACCCGCCGGAGCCATCAAACAGGACGGACCGGCAGGGGAATATCTGCGCGATTTCCAGGTGCGGCCTTCAGATTTTAATTCCTACGGCTCAAGGCGCGGCAATGATCAGGTGATGGCGCGCGGCACCTTTGCCAACGTACGCATTAAAAACCAGATGGTCCCCGGCGTTGAAGGCGGCTACACCATTCATCATCCATCCGGCGAGAAGATGACAATTTACGATGCCGCCATGCGTTATCTCGAAACCGAAACGCCGCTGGTGGTTTTCGCCGGCAAGGAATATGGCACCGGCTCGTCACGCGACTGGGCCGCCAAAGGCACAAGATTATTGGGCGTGCGCGCGGTTATTGTTGAAAGTTTCGAACGTATTCACCGCTCCAACCTGCTCGGCATGGGAGTTTTGCCTCTGGTTTTCAAGGATGACCAGTCATGGAAAAGCCTCAAGATTACCGGCGAAGAACGTGTCACCATAGAGGGCATATCCTCAGGCATGAAGCCGGGCATGACGCTCAACGCCACGATCACCTACAAAAACGGTAAAAAAGCAAACGTGCCGCTTCTCAGCCGCATTGATACGGAAGATGAGCTTGATTATTACCGACACGGTGGCATCCTGCAGTACGTCCTGCGCCGCCTTGCCGCCTGATTGGCATTTCTCCTACACGTAAAAGCCGGCAAAAGCCTCACCCCAAAGTGACTGGCATTTGATCTGCATAATTCTTATTGTCTGCATCGAACAGATTCAGGTAATTCAGAATGAAAAACAATCTCCGGTACAAGCTTTTCGCAACTGCAGGCGCTTTGGTCTTTCTCGCCTCAGCCAGTGGCTTTATTTCACCCGCTGTGTCCGCCAACCCAACCGTAGTCGAGCTGTTTACCAGCCAGGGGTGTTCGTCATGCCCGCCGGCTGATGAAATTCTTGGAAAGCTCAAACTACGCGATGACGTCATAGCTCTTACCTTTCCGGTTGATTACTGGGATTATCTCGGCTGGAAAGACACACTCGCCAGCCCGGCTTTTTCGAAACGCCAGCGCGATTACGCCCGCGCCCGTGGTGATCGCCAGGTCTATACGCCGCAAATGGTTATGAATGGCCGCATACATGTGGTTGGCAATCAGGAAAGTGCTGTGGAACGCGGCATAAAAACTGTTGCCAAAGATGAGAATATAAAGCTTTCCATGTCGGTGGATGGTGATGCGATAAGAGTGTCGGTAAAAATTGACGATGCCGCCAAATCTACCGCCTCAGGCAAAGCCACCTTATGGCTGGTGTTGTTCACGGGTGCAGAAACCGTAAAAATCGGCCGCGGGGAAAACAGCGGCAACACCATCGTCTATCACAATGTGGTTCGCCAAATGACCCCCATCGGCATGTGGGAAGGCAAACCAATGGCCATAAACCTGCCAAAATCACAGCTGATTGCAGAAGGCTACGATGGTTCTGTGGTTTTGTTGCAACGTGACGACACCCGGGAAATCATTGCCGCTGCGATGATGGATAATCTGAAATAGAA
>CAZVAZ010000314.1:0-3313 GCA_964625235.1 uncultured Hyphomicrobiales bacterium | reverse complement strand
CGTCAAAATCTGAATGATTGCGATTTTGGTGTTTGCAGTCTATTTTACGCAAAACGTCTGGACGCAGGTGCGCCGGAACGGAATGATTTTCAAAGGTGGAGTGAATTTTTGAGTGATATTTTTCGCGAAATAGATGATGAAGTACGCCAAGACCGCGCCAAAGATATGTGGAAAAAATACGGCGTCTACATCATCGCACTGGCCGTGCTGATTGTCGTGTCAATCAGTGGTTTTAAAGCCTGGCAGTATTATTCTTCCCAGCAGGCGGAAAAAGCCGGTGTTGCCTATCTTGAAAATATGGTTCTGGTTGATAATGGTGAAGATGAAAAAGCTCTGGAGGCTTTTCGCGCCATGTCGCAAAAAGGCTCTACAGGGTTTTATCTGCTATCAAAATTTCAGGAAGCAGGCCTCTTGGCCAAAGCCGGTAATGATGGTGAAGCCATCGAAGTTTACGACACTCTTGCCGGTAACTCGGCACTGGATCAAAGTCTGCGTAATCTGGCGAGCTTTCGTGCTGCACTTTTGTTGTCCAATACCGCCTCATTTCAGGAGGTTGAAGACAGAATTGGTGAACTGGCGATAACCGGTAACCCGTGGCGCCAGTCAGCCCAGGAAATCCTTGCAATAACCGCTTTCAGAACCGGTGATCTCATCAAGGCTGAAGAAATTTTCATTGTCCTCAGCACCGATCCTGAAACTCCTAACGACATGCGAACACGCGCAACTGCTATGATTTCCATTATCACTCCCCAGCTGCCCGCGCCGAGCCCAAAAACACAGGAAACCCAACCGGATGCTCAATAGCATATCTGGAGATTTAGACATAAAACCCATCAGGGCCAGCATCCGGGGAAAAATCGGACGTTTTATCGCCGTGGTGCTGGCGACAGTGATCCTGTCGTCGTGCTCAACGGTAAATGATCTTGTTCCAGATGCGGTGAGTGACCTGTTGCCCGGTAAAAATGAAGAAGAAATTCTTGTAGGCGAACGCCGTGCGGTTTTGAAAAACTCTTCCAGTTCACTTGGCGTCGATGCTGACGCGTCGGCCACCCCGATCATTATTCCCCAGGCCTTTGTCAATACCAACTGGGCCCAGCCTGGCGGTCTGCCCAGCAATGCTGTCGAACATCCCGCATTGAGTGCTCAGCCAAAAAGATTGTGGCGAACCAATGCCGGTTCCGGCTCCAGCAGCAGCGGTCGCCTGACAGCCAGTCCCATTGTGGTTGGTAAATTTATTTTCGTGCTGGACACAAGAGCGACCGTGCGTGCGTTTTCCACCGCTAACGGGGGTGCTTTATGGAGTGTTGCTTTAACCCCAAAAGATGAAGAAGAAGATGAAGGTTTTGGCGGTGGCGTTGCCGCTGGCGATGGCAAAGTGTTTGCCGTTACCGGCTTTGGCACGGTTGTCGCTCTTGATATGGCAAGTGGCAAGATAATCTGGCGCCGCGAACTTGGCGTACCCATCCGCTCTGCACCCACAACAATAAGCGGTCGCGTCTATGCCACAACCGTCAACAATGAAATTTTTGCTCTCAATGCCAGCGATGGCGAAACCGCGTGGAAATTCAGAGGAGTGAGCGAAAGTGCCGGTCTGCTGGCCAGTACCAGCCCGGCTGTTAGTGGGGGCTATGTCATTGTACCGTATTCTTCCGGAGATATCGTGGCATTTCGCGAAGCCGATGGTTCACCCGTATGGACCGACAGTCTGACCAAAACCGGCAGCTTGAGCTCTCTCGCCCAGTTGAATGATATTTCCGGCAGACCGGTGGTTTATGACGGTAAAGTCTATGCCATCAGCCATGGCGGCCGATTTTCCTCGCTTGATCTCAAGACCGGAGCTCGCGTGTGGGGGAGAAATATCGCCGGGGTGCAAACCCCCTGGGTTGTCGGAGACACAATATTTGTTCTCAGTCTCGACAATAAGGTAATGGCACTGTCGCGCCTCGATGGTAAAGTCCGGTGGATAGTCTCCCTCGACGATATAGCCAAAGGCGATGGCAATTTGCAATGGAGCGGACCGGTACTCGCCGGAGGGCGGTTATGGCTGGTATCATCCAAGGGCCAGGCACTGACACTTTCACCTCAAAGCGGAAAAAGCCTTGGCACTTTTTCGGTTGGCGGCAGTATGTTTATTGCACCCATAGTTGCCAACAACACGATTTATTTTCTCACTGACAGTGCTGACCTGATCGCTATGCGCTAAGGCATTCAAGCCTTCAAAAACCAAGCAGGCTCCAAACCATGAGTTTTACTGTTGCCATTGTCGGCAGACCCAATGTCGGTAAATCGACGCTGTTTAATCGCATCGTTGGCAAACGGCTGGCCCTTGTCGACGACACCCCCGGTGTTACCCGCGATCGGCGCGAAGGCGACGGACGCATTGGTGCTTTGCGGTTTTCCGTGTTCGATACCGCAGGTCTTGAAGAGGCCCCCAAACAAACACTGGAAGGCCGCATGCAGTCACAGACTGAAATGGCCATTGAACAATCCGATGTGGTTGTGTTTTTGATTGACGCTGTTGCTGGCGTAACACCGCTCGACAGCCGTTTTGCCGAACTTTTACGCAAATCAGATACACCGATTGTTCTGGTTGCCAATAAGTGTGAAAGCCGCAAAGGAAAATCCGGTCTCAATGAGGCATTTTCACTCGGGCTGGGTGAGGCTATCCCACTTTCAGCCGAACATGGCGAAGGCATGGTCGACCTGGGCGAGGCTATCAGAAATACCGGCGTGATTGATGATCACGATATCGCCGTCGATGCCGAGATTGATGCGCTTGACCATGATGAAGAAGGTGGCAAAAACCGCCCCCTTCGCATTGCCGTCATCGGCAGGCCCAATGCCGGTAAATCCACCTTTATCAATAGCCTGATTGGCGAAGACCGGTTGTTGACCGGGCCTGAGGCGGGCGTTACGCGCGATTCGATCGGGGTTGAATGGACCTATAACAACAAACCGCTAAAACTGTTCGATACCGCCGGCATGCGGCGGCGCGGGCGCGTCAGTGGCAAGTTGGAAAAACTGTCGGTGGCCGATGGCCTGCGTGCTGTCAAGTTCGCTGAAGTTGTGATCTTGATGATTGATGCCGACCAGCCGCTGGAAAAACAGGACATTCATATTGCCGATCTGGTTGAGCGCGAAGGTCGCGCACTGGTAATAGCGGTAAACAAATGGGATACGGTAAAAGACAAGGCCCGGCGCTTGAAGGAGCTACGTGCTGAGGCCCAGCGCATCCTGCCACAATTTGGCGGTATCCCGCTGGTGGCAATTTCAGCCCTCAAAGGCCACGGCTTCAAGCAACTGATGACGGCTG
>CAZVAZ010000313.1:0-3315 GCA_964625235.1 uncultured Hyphomicrobiales bacterium | reverse complement strand
TCCTGATTGGACAGCCGGGTGCGTACAATCGGCGCTGCTGCCGCATTGACAATATCTTCATAGCGCGTACCCGGCTTTATCAGATGATCGCTGAGATTGTGAAATTCCTGATACTTGCTGTTGCATACTACCAGGCGGTTTTGCTGGTCCCACAAAACAAAAGCCTCGGAGATGTTTTCGATGGCATCGCGCAATCTGAGATCGGCCTTGATCGAACGGGCATCAGCCTGTTTGTGCTCGGAAATGTCAACGGCAATGCCCAATAGATGAGGCCCGGCATCTGTATTTTCGCCGGTCAATTCAGCCCGTGCGCGCAACCACACCCAGTGTCCGCGGGCATGACGCATGCGAAATTCCTGATCAAGAGAAGCATCCTTGCCCCCCATCAATCGCTCAATCAGCATATAGAGGTTCTGGTTTTCAGGATGAAGAAGCTCGGTCACCTCGCCAAACGATAAATAACCGTCACCGGGCTTAATGCCCAAAATAATGTACATGGAACGTGACCAGAAAATCCGCCCTCGCGCCACATCCCAATCCCATAAGCCACAATGGCCACGCTCCAGGGCTTTGTTAAGTTTGGCCGTGTGATTTTCCAGTTCTTCCGCACTTGCGTGCGCAAGGTTTGCCTGCCAGCTGAAAGCGATGCTGAGAAAAACCAGTATGAGGCCGGTGAGGGCGAACACGGAAATATAGAAAATAAAATTCCAGTACCACCCCCGGGTGATTTCACTATTGGCATAAATGATGGAGAGTGTTCCGGGATAATCCCCAACCGGGATGACAACCGCCAAGGCGTTTGAGTTCTGGTAAATACTGCTGGAAAATACGCTTTGAGCTTTGCCGTCTTCAACTACGTCGGGTAAATTGAGAATAACCTCGCCCAGACGTTTTCCAGAATATCCCGACTTCTCGGGCAGACTGGCGCGAATGTAGCCTTTAGTATCTGTGATCAGAAATATCTTGCCGGCACGCATGGAGCCCGGAACAATGCGGGCGAGATCACCATTGCCCAAAGGTGCTGGTGTAACCTTGCGCGCAGCGTCACTGGCCTGGCGTTGTTCCAGGCGCATTTTAACCACGTCAGCGGTAAGGCGCAGTTCATGTTTTCCCACAGCCAGAGCAGCGTTGCGGGAGCTGACAAAATTAAGAGAAAGAACCGCAATTAAACATCCCACAAACACCAAAATGAGAATTGGAATTGCACGTCTTAAAGTTTCTTCACTAATATCCGGCAACCAGTGACGGACGAGCGCAATCGCCTTGGGCTTTACTCCTTGAGAAGAAAACAAAAAGTTCCCTGACCGCGAATTCTGCAAAAAAATTCCCCTACAAAAACATCAACGATCTTTAACCGTTAACGAAGAATAAAGAAGTTATTGATTCGAAGTTCAGGTGATTTGTCCAGAAGGTTTTTTACATCATTTGAAAAACATCAAAATCACACGTATCACCAGCACCGGGAAATATTGGTTAATCCAGGGATTTCATTGCTATTTCCAATGTGTCCTGAGACAACCCGCCACTATCCACAAGGCGCAGCAAGGCCTGTTGAGATTTATGTCGCCGTCCGCTCTCCAGTGCCCGCCAGCTCTTGAACACGCCCGTCAGGCGCGCGGCAATCTGCGGGTTTATGGCGTCGAGCTTCAAAATTACCTCTGATACAAGATCATAACCGCTACCATCGCGATGATTGAAAGCGACTGGATTGGCGCTGGCAAAAGTCCCGATCAATGCCCGCACTTTATTCGGGTTCTTCAAGCTGAAAGCTTCATGACCCATGAGGTTTTCCACATGGGCAACGGTTTCCTCAAACGGTGACACCGCATTCAACATGAGCCATTTATCCACCACCAGGTGGTCATGTTTCCATTTCGAGTAGAAATGATCGAAAAGTTCCGCCCGCAATGGTAATTCAGTTTGCGAGACAATGTTCAACGCTGCCATCACATCTGTCATGTTATCGGCATCGTGATATTGACGTTTCACCAGCATCAGGGTTGAAGCGTCCTGGAGAGCTGCCAGATAACTCAAAGCTGTGTTGCGCAAGGAGCGTTTACCGGCATCAATTGCATCAGGTGAATAGGCACCGGACAAATCAATCGTGTTCAAAAGACGTTTAAAGCCGTCCTGCAAGGCCTCGGCAATATTCTTTCTCAGTGACTGGCGATGGTGGTAAATTGCCGAAGGATCCACATTGTCAGCCAACTCACGGGCAAGATCAGTTTCTCCGGGAAGGCTGAGCATCTGGGCAATGAAGGCAGGTTCAAGACTTTTGTCACCAAGCAATCCTGCCAGGGATTTTGCCAATTCAGCGCTTTTTGTTCTGTCCAGTTCACCGTTTTTGATAGCGTCAACAAGCAGGCGGGTGGAATACGTCTGGGCCGCTTCCCAGCGGTTAAACTGATCACCATCATGTTTCATCAAAAACAAAAGATCATCACGGGCGGCATTGGCAGTCAGTTTCACCGGGGCTGAAAAGCCGCGCAAAACCGAGACATAAGGCCGGGCTTTAACGTTGGTGAAGCAGAACGTATGCTCAGGTTCGGTAATGTTCAAAACCGCATCATCACCAATCGACTTACCGTCAAGGAAAAGCTTAAGGTCAAAACCGTGCCTATCAACAAAACCCACCCGTACCGGAATGTGATAGGGCTGTTTACGCGGCTGGCCCGGCGAGGGCGCGCAATGCTGGGTGAGCGTCAATGTATAAGTCTGTCGGTGGGTGTCATAGCGGCCGTTTACAGTGAGCTCCGGGGTGCCCGCCTGCTGATACCACAGGCGAAACTGCGCCAGATCAATGTCACCGGATTCTTCCATAACCTTGACAAAATCCTCAACCGTGGCGGCCTCGCCGTCATGGCGTAAAAAATAGAGATCCATGGCCTGGCGGAAATTCTCCGGCCCCAGAAGTGTTAACATCATGCGCACCAGTTCAGCGCCTTTTTCATAGACCGTTGCGGTATAGAAATTATTGATCTCGATATATGAATGCGGTCGAACCGGATGAGCAAGGGGCCCTGCATCTTCAGGAAACTGCTGGGCGCGCAACCGGCGCACATCATTGATGCGCTCTACGCTGCGCGAACGCGTATCTGCGGAAAATTCCTGATCGCGAAAAACCGTCAGTCCTTCCTTGAGACACAATTGGAACCAGTCGCGGCAGGTGATGCGGTTGCCGCTCCAGTTATGAAAATACTCATGCGCAATGATGCTTTCGATATTGGCATAATCGCCATCGGTTGCGGTATCGGGCAGGGCGAGGATGAACCGGTCATTGAAAATATTCAGCCCCTTGTTTTCCATCGCCCCCAT
>CAZVAZ010000312.1:0-3319 GCA_964625235.1 uncultured Hyphomicrobiales bacterium | reverse complement strand
TGTTCCAACTATCAAAAATTTAGAAGGTGTTAACCTTAAAAAGAGACATTAAGAGTTGCATTGTTTGTAAAAATCGCGAATTTAAGGGTCTGTACTAAAGTCAACGCACGGCTTAATAATACCAGACATCCTTTATCATCGATAATTACAAAATGGTACACTACGGTTTGCATTGGTTTGAAAAAAAAAGCAATAGTTTGATGCGCGCATTATTTTCGTTGCAAGGAACCTACAGACTGGTCATTTTTCTGGTGGCCGCAGCCATTGTTGGCGGTGCGGTTTTTATGATCATTTCTTCGCGCGCAAGTCTGTGGGCCAATGAAGACCAGGCCACCCAGCTTGCCGCACTGGATAAACGTGCAACCGCAAAAAGCGGAAAACCCATTCCCCGTTTCGTCAGCCTGAAAAAAGACCGGGTCAATGTACGGCGCGGTCCCAGCAAGGACTATCAGGTTGCCTGGGTTTTTGTCCGTAAAAACCTGCCAATTGAAATTATCGCCGAATTCGAAAGATGGCGCCGTATTCGCGACAATGATGGCGCAGAAGGCTGGGTTTTCCATGCTTTACTGGCCGATGACAGAACCGGCCTGATTACGCCGTGGCGACCCAAAGAAGATACGGTGAAACTTTATCAGGCCAAAGATCAGACGAATAATGTTGTTGCCCTGGTTCAGCCCGGAGCCATAGGAAAAATCACTTCATGTGATGGCAAGTGGTGTGATTTTTCATCGCAGGGCTACACTGGCTGGCTGCCACAAAAAATGCTCTGGGGCGTTTATCCCGGTGAAAGTTTTTAAAAACGGCTGGCGGTCTTTAAATCTTTAATCTTTGGAAAATTCCGCGCAGGCCCTCGGTGGAAATTCAGCCAGTCTGACAATAACGTCAACCCGGGTGATACTCATACCCTCCGGTGCCGCCGGAATGCCAACGACCCTCAGCGTATCATCGGAAATATCCATCAGGCTCGAATCACTTTCACAGAAAAAATGATGATGATCGCTTGTGTTGGTGTCAAAATAAGCCTTTGAACCCTCAACCGCCACCTCTCTCAGCAAGCCTGCTTCGGTAAACTGGTTGAGCGTATTGTAAACTGTCGCCAGCGATATCGGGAAGGAAATCCGCTCCGCTTCTTCATGCAGGCCTTCGGCGGTTACATGGCGGTCGCCTGCCGCAAACAAAAGCCCGGCAAGTGCCACTCTTTGCCGCGTCGGCCTTAGTCCGAATCTACGCAGTTTGATTCTTATATCGGTTTTACGGTTTTCTTCAATCATTTCTCAGCAACCTGATGGTAACACTTAAATCTGACAATTTCTTTATCGCTCATAATTGAACAATTTGCAAACGTTTCGCAACTAGCGCCAAAAATATCATAGTTCAGCATTAATTGCCGGAAAAGACATGCAAGGGCTTTGTGCCGCGATGCGGGTGTGTTAGGTACGAAAAATGAAAGTTTTCAGGAATGACGAAGAGCTGTATCGAAATCATTCACAACATTAGCTGGCACCATGACTGAGCAAAAATCCTCATACGACTACGACGACCTCCTTTCCTGCGGGCGCGGCGAGCTGTTTGGTCCCGGCAATGCCCAACTGCCGCTGCCGCCTATGTTAATGTTTGACCGCATTACCCATATCAGCGAGGATGGAGGTGAATTTGGCAAAGGACAGGTAAAAGCGGAACTCGATGTTAATCCTGACCTGTGGTTTTTTGCCTGTCATTTTAAAGGTGATCCGGTCATGCCGGGATGTCTGGGCCTTGATGCCTTGTGGCAGATGCTGGGATTTTTCTTAGGCTGGCTGGGTGAGCCCGGCAGTGGACGGGCGATAAGTGTTGGTGAGGTCAAGCTTACCGGAATGATTGTGCCGACGGTAAAAAAAGTCGAATATATCGTTGATCTCAAGCGCGTAATTCGTCGCAGGCTAATTCTAGGTGCCGGTGAAGGTATTTTAAAAGCCGATGGTGAAATTGTCTACAAGGTAACAGATTTGCGCGTTGGCCTGTTTAAGCCTGAGGGAAGCTGAATTGCACCTTGAAGGCGTCGTTCACAATCCTTAAGTCTGATATAATCCAGGTTGAATAGTTTTAGCTGGCGTTTTATTGTTTTAGGAAACTCGAGGTAAATTATGAGGCGCGTTGTTGTTACCGGAATGGGAATTGTGTCAAGTATTGGCAACAATTCTCAGGAAGTCCTTGCTTCTTTAAGAGAGGCTAAATCCGGTATTGTCGCAGCTGAAGATTACGCCCGGCTCGGTTTCAGGTGTCAGGTCCATGGTGCCCCCACCTTGGACTGGGAAGAAGTGCTGGATCGCCGGACGCGCCGGTTTATGAGTGCAAGCTCGGCCTGGAACTATATTTCGATGGAGCAGGCCATTCAGGATTCGGGTCTTGAAAAAGATGAGGTGAGTGCAATACGCACAGGCCTGATTATGGGCTCCGGTGGACCTTCGACGAAAACCATAATTGAATCAGCTGATGTGGCGCGGGAAAAAGCACCTAAAAAAGTAGGTCCCTTTGCCGTCACCAAAGCAATGTGCAGCGGCAATTCAGGCGTTTTATCAACCCTGTTTGAAATCAAAGGCATCAACTATTCGATCTCCTCAGCGTGTGCAACCTCCAGCCATTGTATTGGCAATGCCGCTGAAATGATCCAGTTTGGTAAACAAGACATCATGTTTGCCGGCGGCGGTGAAGAGCTTGATTGGGGCCTGTCGGTTCTGTTCGATGCCATGGGAGCCATGTCTTCGAAATTTAATGATACGCCGCAAACGGCCTGCCGGGCATATGACGTCAACCGCGATGGTTTTGTCATTGCCGGTGGTGCCGGAACCCTGGTGCTGGAAGAACTCGAACATGCCAAAGCGCGTGGTGCCAAAATCTATGGCGAACTCGTCGGTTACGGGGCAACGTCTGATGGACATGATATGGTGCAGCCTTCAGGCGAAGGTGCAGCCCGGTGCATGAAAATGGCGATGGATACGATTGATTGCGACATTGATTATATTAATCCTCACGCCACTTCAACGCCAGTTGGCGACAGCCGTGAAATTGATGCTCTCCTTGAGGTTTTCGGTGACAATATGCCGCCATTGAGTGCGACAAAATCACTCACAGGTCACTCCCTGGGGGCTGCCGGGGTGCAAGAAGCGATCTACTCAATATTGATGATGAACAACGCGTTTATTTGTAAATCAGCCAATATCGAGGAAATTGATCCGGAGATGGCCAACATTCCCATTGTGCGCGAACGTGTTGATAATGTTGAGTTGAACTGCGTTATGTCCAACAGCTTTGGCTTTGGCGGCACAAATGCAGCGCTCGT
>CAZVAZ010000311.1:1620-3319 GCA_964625235.1 uncultured Hyphomicrobiales bacterium | reverse complement strand
GTCAAAAGCCTGGTGGTCAATTTCTGTGGAGCCTTTGCCCGCTGTGATGTGATGACACAAGGTATCATAGATGCCTGGCTTGAACTTGAACCTGATATCCCGATTTTCTTCTCCATCCACGGCACCGGAGATGTCGAGGCCGTGGCCATGTTGAAACAACGCATGAATATGGCACCCTTTAGCGATATGGACAGCGCCAGCAGGGCCGCCGTGGAGGCAGCAGGGCAATGATTATAAACTCATCCGATAAGGTGCTGGTTCAGGGAATTACCGGAAAGCAAGGCACGTTCTGGACCCAACGCATGCAGGAATACGGCACCAATGTTGTCGCCGGTGTTAATCCCAAAAAAGCCGGGACAATTCATTGCGGTGTACCGGTGACGGCAAGTGCTGTTGAGGCGATGGAACAGGTCGGATTTGATTATTCAGTTCTCTTTATCCCGCCGATGCTGGTCAAGGGAGCAGCCCTTGATGCGATAGAAGCCGGAGCAAAAGGCGTATGTATTTTAACCGAACATATCCCGGTACGCGACGTCATGTATATCATGTCAGCCGCCAAAGAACGCGGGGTTCAAATTCTCGGCCCCAACACCGCTGGCTGCGTCACACCTGACGAAGGTTTTTTAGGCTTTATGCCTGCGTTTAATCGCAAGATTTTCAAAAAAGGCCACATCGGCATCTTATCACGCAGCGGCAGTCTAGGCACTTTGTTCTGCCTCAATGTGGTGTCAGCTGGTTTTGGTCAATCCGCCTTCATCGGCATTGGCGGTGACCCCATCATCGGCACCACCACCCGCGATGCCCTGATGGCGCTGGATAAGCTGCCGCAAACCAAAGCTATCGTCATGGTGGGAGAAATCGGTGGAACCATGGAGGAAGAAGCAGCTCAATATGCCGCCTCCATGGCGAAACCGGTCATCGCCTTTATTGCCGGGGGGGCAGCACCGGAGGGCAAAAAGATGGGCCATGCCGGTGCCATCGTCGTCGGCAATAAAGGCACGTATAAATCAAAACGCGATGCTCTGGAGGCCGCTGGCGTTACCGTGCTGGATACACCGGCAGGAGCGGTGGATGTATTGCGCGAGCGTCTGGCGACGATCACCTGAATACGGTACCTTTTGTATTGACAAATCGAGATTCTTATTAATAAAATAATTCGAACGAATGAATTATTCTGTAAAATTCTTTGAATAAGGGATAAGGTTTTGGCTCGAGTGACGGCTACAAAAGCAGAAGCAACGCGAAACGGACTTTTAGAGGCCGCTAAGCAGGTGCTCCTTGTCAACGGTTTTTCAGGTCTTACCACGCGTGCGGTGGCGAGACAGGCCGGTGCTCCCATGAGCCAGATACAATATCACTTTGGCTCCAAAGAGGGCATGATCCTGGCGTTGTTTGAGCATATGAACGAGCGCTTGCTTCAACGCCAGAATGCCATGTTCAATGATCCAAGCCTGAAATTGTCTGAACAATGGGACATGGCGTGTGATTATCTCGATGAGGATCTGGCCTCAGGCTATGTGCGGGTGTTGCACGAATTGTGGGCCGCAGGTTGGGCCAACAAAGAGATTGGCGACGTTGTACGCCGGGGTCTTATGGGTTGGCAATTACTTATTGGTGATCTGGCGCGCAAGGCTGAAGCAACCTATGGCCCGCTCGGTCCCTTCACACCGGATGAAATATCCGCCCTTGTGGGATCAGC
>CAZVAZ010000311.1:0-1520 GCA_964625235.1 uncultured Hyphomicrobiales bacterium | reverse complement strand
CTTGCCGCATTCCACCGCGAACGTGTCGATGCCGTCGTTACCATTGGTGCGAGTTCTCCATTGGCACCAAATCACGAACACCGCACCTATGATTTTTTTGACCGCGAACTTGATGAGCATGAGGGTTGGCAGAAATACAATCGTGGGTATTGGCGCACTGATTTTTCAGATTTTACTGACTTTTTCATTCGACAGGTTTTCGCGGAAGACCACTCAACCAAACAGATCGAAGATGGTAAATTGTGGGCGTCCCAGACCACCGGCGAGGTTTTGATTGCCACGATGGATGTGCGCGGCAAGGCTGACCTCGACATGGAGCCTGATCTTGTTATGGATGAGGAAGCCTACCGGTGCATTCAATGCCCGCTGCTGGCCATCCATGGCGAACAAGATACAGTTGCACATCCGGCCATGTCCAAAGCGATAGCCGAAATCACCAGGGGTGAGTGTGTTCTTATTCCCGGTGCCGGCCATGCCCCGCACGCTCGTTTCCCGGCGAAAATAAATACGATGGTGCGAGATTTTCTCGCCCGCAAGCTGGGTACATGGAAACCGCTAAAAACCGGAGCGCGAAAAGTCACGCGGGCCAAAAAAGCGCTTTATTTATCCTCACCCATCGGCCTGGGCCATGCCCGTCGTGACCTTGCCATTACCCGTGAGTTGCGCAAGCTTCACCCTGATCTTGAAGTAGACTGGTTGTCGCAAGACCCGGTGACGCGTTTTCTCAACGCCAACAACGAGAATATTCATGGCGCAAGTGTTATGCTGGCCAATGAATCTTCCCACATTGAAAGCGAAAGCGGCGAGCATGACCTCAACGCCTTTCAGGCCATCCGCAGCATGGACGAAATTCTAATCAAGAATTTCATGGTGTTTCAGGAAGCGGTGGAGCAGGGGGATTATGATCTCATCATCGCTGATGAAGCCTGGGATGTGGATTATTACTGGCATGAACATCCTGAACTGAAAAAAGCACAAGTTGCCTGGTTGACGGATTTTGTCGGCTGGGTGCCGATGCCGGAAAATGGCGAGTATGAGGCTTTTCTGGCCACCGACCTTAATGCCGAGATGATTGGCCATGTGGAGCGCCATCCGGGCATGCGTGATCGCGCAATTTTTGTTGGTAATCCTGAAGACATTATCCCGCACAGCTTTGGCAAAGACCTGCCCGAAATGGCAGATTGGATACCCGGACATTTTGATTTTTGCGGTTATGTTTTGGGCCAGCACCCGGATAGTTTTGGCAATCGCGACGAATTGCGCCAGCGTTTGGGTTATCGCGAAGACGAAAAAATCTGCATCGTGACAGTGGGCGGATCAGGCGTTGGCGGCAGTTTGATCAAGCGCATCCTTAAAGCCTACCCCCTGGCCAAGAACCTTATTCCCGAATTGCGCATGATTGTCATTACCGGTCCGCGTCTGGACCCGGAAAGTTTTGATTTGCCGGCAGGTGTCGAGGCGCGTGCCTTCGTTCCCGATCTCGATCACCATCTGGCCGCCTGTGATCTGGCTCTGGTGCA
>CAZVAZ010000310.1:0-3328 GCA_964625235.1 uncultured Hyphomicrobiales bacterium | reverse complement strand
ACTATGGCATCAGAATTGAAAACCTTGTTGTGGTCACTGAACTGGAAAAAATACCGGGCAGCCAGCAAAATATGCTGGGGTTTGAAACCATCAGCTGGGCCCCCATTGACCGCTCTTTAATCAACACGAGAATGCTGAGCCCGACAGAACTCAAGTGGCTCAATGATTACCATGGCGAGGTTTACCGCAAAACCTCCCCCCGGCTGAAGCCCGCAGAAAAAACCTGGCTCAAACAGGCCTGCGCGCGCCTGGGTTAATGCCTTTCGCATTTAATCGACCCCACCTTCTCCGTCATCCCCGGGCTTGTCCCGGGGATGACGGAGAAAGGTAATTTTATAACCTGTTAAATGCACCTTGCTTTAGAGTCTGTCTTGTATATACGGAAGACAGGCTCTAACCCCAGTAACGACCCGATGTAGCAATGGCTATGACGATCAGGCCCAGGGCCAGATTGATGGCTACAATCTGGCGGATGGTATTGAGGTTTTTAGCAGCATCCGGCCAGCTCTGACTGCCAACCGCGGCCCTGAACCGGCGGTAGGGGACAAAATAAAGCACGGCAAAAAGCACAATCATAATCCAGCCCAGACCGTTCATAATATGAATATTTAATCCCACATTGGCAAAACCGCCATAGACACTGACAATGAGATAATTACCTGTCAGCGGCAGGGCTGCGGCAAATATCCACACCCAGGCGAAGAAACGCTTAAGCACTTGTACCCACAATTGCAGACGCTGTGGTGGTTCAAGTGGCCCTAACGAAGGCCTGAGGCAGATATAGGCAAAAAACATACCCCCCACCCATATGGCAGCACTCAAGCCGTGAACGGCAATGGCAAAAGCAAGTAAATTAAACACGCAGGCCCTTTCCCTCTTTTCTATCCATATAACACAAACAACGATGGAAACTGATTTTACATTTTCGCCAGCAGATTAGAGGACTGCATTCTATGCATGGCAGCCATGCGCTGTCGTCATTGCAGCTTTCGTCATTACCCCACATAGTGACATCCGTATAAAAACAACATTCCTTTCGGACCGTCATTCTGGTGTCATCAACAACAATAAATTCCGGGGACAAAACCCTGCAGGGCATCGGCTGGATGGCCCTGACCGGCCTGTTGTTTGTCGCTGTTACCGGCATTGTACGCCACCTTGGCTCGGAGTTACCGGCTGTTGAAGCAGCCTTTTTGCGCTATGCCATCGGATTATTATTAATTTCGCCGGTATTTTTGCGCCTGCGCCATCATCGCCCCACAGCGGCAAATATGAAGTTTTACGCCAGCCGTGGTCTGGTGCATGGCATCGCGGTTATGTTGTGGTTTTATGCCATGGCACGAATTCCCATCGCCGAGGTAACCGCCATTGGCTATATCTCGCCGATTTTTGTCACATTGGGAGCTGCTTTTTTCCTCAAGGAGAAGGTGCAGTTTCGTCGAATAATGGGCGTAGGCTTTGGTTTTATCGGTGCTTTGATTATTCTGCGTCCCGGTTTTGAAACCATAAATCTCGGTCAACTGGCCCAGCTTGCCGCAGCCCCGCTGTTTGCCGCATCCTTCCTCATGGCAAAAAAGATGACCGACAAAACCGACCCCTTGCTCATCGTCGCCATGTTGTCACTGTTTTGTACGCTTGTTTTGCTTCCCGGCGCCATTTTGCAATGGCGCACACCAACCACCGACGAACTCATGTGGCTGACACTGACCGCCGTCGTCGCCACCACCGGTCATTACACCTTGACCCAGGCTTTCAAGGCAGCACCGATTACCGTCACCCAGCCGATTGCGTTTTTACAACTGGTCTGGGCCATGTTGCTGGGCATGTTTGTCTTTGGCGAACCCCTTGATATCTATGTTATGCTCGGTGGCGGTGTCATTGTGGCAGCAGCGACCTATATTTCGCATCGCGAAGCCGTCATCGCCCGCAAGCAAATCACCCCACCGGCAACCGCCACCAAAATGTAAAATCGATCACTTTAAAAAAAGAGCATATCAATATGGCCCAGAACAGAAAAATCGCTCTAATAACCGGTGCCGGTTCAGGCATTGGAAAACATACCGCACTGGCTTTTCTGACTCAGGATTACACCGTAATCCTGAGCGGCAGGCGCAGCACTCCCCTGAAAGCGGTGATAGAGGAGGCCAATGTGGCCGATGATCGAGCCGTTGCAATTTCGTGTGATGTGTCTGACCCGCTTTCTGTTAACGCATTGTTTGCGCAAATCGAACAGCTTTATGGTCGCCTCGACGTGTTATTCAACAATGCCGGTGTCAATGTTCCCACTATCGAAATTGGTGATCTGACCTTTGAGCAATGGAAGACCGTAATCGACATAAATCTCAACGGCGCATTCTTATGTACCCATGCAGCCTTTAACCTGATGCGCAAACAGGACCCGCAAGGCGGCCGCATCATCAACAACGGCTCAATTTCAGCTCATGTTCCCAGGCCGGGATCAGCCCCCTACACTGTCTCCAAACACGCCATTACCGGCCTCACCCGGTGCACATCGCTCGATGGTCGCGCTTATAATATCGCATGTTCTCAAATCGATATCGGCAATGCCGCATCTGAAATGACAACCAGAATGGTTGAAGGTATTCTCCAGCCCAATGGCACCATGGCCCCGGAACCTACCATGGATGTCAGACACGTGGCCGATGCCGTGGTCAATATGGCCGAACTGCCACTTGATGCCAACGTCCAGTTCATGACGCTGATGGCGACAAACATGCCCTATATCGGGCGCGGATAGGCCTGCTTTCACAATAATGCCTGATAGAGCATTCTTAAGGCCAGCGCCGTCAGTACAATATTAAACACGGTTTTGAATTTTTCTTCAGGAATGCGCCACAGAATTGCGCGCCCGACCACAGCGCCAAAAAAACCCGACACCAGCATGGCAACCAGCAGCCCGATCCACGGCGTATAGACAAAGCCCAAAAACCCAAGGGCAAAAATCTTGAAACCATGTTGCAAAACCATAATGGCGGCATGGGTTGCAATCAGTTGCTGGCGCGACAATTCAGATCGCGGCAGAAAAGCAGCTGTTATTGGCCCTGAAGCACCAATGAACATAGAGGCTGCCGAAGCAATGATCCCGCCAAAGAACAACGAGCCTTTGCCGCTGCTGAAATTCTTCAGCTTCGGTGCCCACACGCTATAGAGAATGAACGTCCCCATGATTGTTTGCAGCACACTGAGCGACAGCGATACCACCACCTGAGAGGCCACAAGTGTGCCCACAAGTCCGCCGACAGAAAACCAGACAAAAATCGGCACCATGAGATCTTTGCGCAACAAAAAAGCCCGACTGGCATTGTTG
>CAZVAZ010000309.1:0-3346 GCA_964625235.1 uncultured Hyphomicrobiales bacterium | reverse complement strand
TGATGCGCGTGCGTTATGGCGACTGCCAAAGCATCCGCACTGTCCGCACTGTCCAGCTCACATTTGGGCAGCAAAATACCAATCATTGCCATGATCTGGTGTTTATCTGCATGCCCCACACCAACAACAGACTTTTTCACATGATTGGGGGCATATTCGGCCACAACTATTCCCGAAAGTGCGGGCACCAGCAAGGCAATACCACGCGCCTGCCCCAGCTTCAGCGTCGCGGTCGCATCCTTATTGACAAAAGTGTTCTCAACAGCCGCTTCTTGCGGGTTATATGATGTCATAACAGCTGCCAGGCCATCGTGTATCTGCACCAGACGGGCGGCCAGTGACAATGAATTATCCGATTTCACCGTGCCATTAGCCACATGTTTAAGACGGGAGCCATCCACATCAATAACCCCCCAGCCGGTAAACCGGAGGCCGGGATCAATCCCCAATATGCGAATCACCTTATGAGCCATGCTTCAGACATAGAACAGAATGAGCCCAAGGCCAACGCCTTGGCTGTCTCATGTTCTTGTCCGGCGAAAAAACCGTCTGCCCTGTCCACTGGCTAAAATTACACCAATGGTGATGGCCGCGATGGCCACACCGGTTGGCCAGCCGGGAACCTCGCCTAATATGGGAATTGCCAGAAGAGCTACCAGAGCCGGAACAAGAGAGCCAAAAGCCGCAGCTTTGGTGGCCCCTAAATTGGCAACCGCTGCACCATAGGCCACAAGAGACAAAACGCCGCCAACAAAGCCTTGAACAATTATCTGATAGCCAAATTCCGGCCAACTCATCGACATTAATCCGCCGCCGCCTGTCAGGACCGCCAGTGGAATTACAATGACCAGTGACCAAAATCCAATCAACCCGGCAGCCTGAAAAGAACCCAGACCGGATTGTTTGAAGGCGTGGGTAAAAATCGACCACGAAAAAGCACCGAGAAGAAACAACAGGTGACCGCGCCATGTACCATTTAGCCCGATAACAACAGCTGATCCGGCAATCAGTATTATACCGCAGGCAATGAGAAAAAATCCAAGGATACGCGGCGGCTCAAAAACTTCTTTTAAAACCATCCAACCCAGCAAGGCTGCAAACAATGGCATGGTCCCCGGCAACAGCGCTCCAATATCAGCCGCAGGTGCAAACCTCATGCCCGAAGAAACGATAAGCACATAAGGCACGCCAGCACTGATTATCATTAAAAACAACAATCGCCGGTCAACGCCTTTTGGCAAAACCCCCTGGGGCCAATACCACGGCAGAAAAAACAACGCCGCTACGCTAAAACGTATGATCACAATACCAGCAGGAGATATGGAGGATTGAACCCCCTGCCGGGTGGCGACAATCCATCCCGTCCAGATCAGAACAAAAGAAATCGCCATTGCAAAACCCAGAAGCGGTCTGGGAGATGCATGTGCGTTCAACTATTCATCATTTCAATGGCCGTGTCCGAAACTTCGAAATTTGCATAGACGTTCTGTACATCATCACTGTCATCGAGTGTTTCCAGCATGCGCAGCAGCTTCACCCCGGTTTCATCATCCAGTTCAATGAGATCTTTCGGCTTCCAGATAATGCCGATGGAATTTGGTTCGCCGAATTTTGCTTCCAGAACACCGGCAACCTCGTGCAATTGCTCAGGGCTGCAAACAAGATCGTGGCCGTCGTTAGAACTTTCGCAATCGTCGGCACCGGCCTCAATTGCCATCTCAAACATATCATCGGCTGACGCTACATCTGCACCATAGGAAATAGCCCCAACCCGGTCGAACATGAAGGCAACCGAGCCGGTTTCGCCCAGGTTTCCACCACCTTTGGAAAAAATCGACCTGACTTCACTGGCTGTTCTGTTGCGGTTGTCGGTGAGGCTTTCGACTATCACCCCGATGCCGCCGACACCAAAACCTTCGTAGCGCATTTCCTCATAGTTTTCACCGCCCACATCCTGGCTCTTTTTAATGGCACGCTCAATATTGTCCTTGGGCATGTTTCCCGCCCGCGCCGCCACCACAGCGGTGCGTAGCCTTGCGTTCATCGCCGGGTCAGGCGTACCGAGTTTGGCGGCTACGGTTATCTCCCTGGCCAGCTTGGAGAAAATCTGCGCGCGCTTTTTGTCCTGTGCGCCCTTGCGATATTGAATGTTTTTGAATTTGGAATGGCCTGCCATATAACTACGCTTGTTTTTTAATAAGATTTCTGTTGAGTGGTGATGCCGCCCGTTTTAAAGAATTATTAGCGCAAATCAACGTTTCTTTACTTAATTAAATAAAATCCCCTGACTTTACGCGACATTAACTCAAACCGGCCCATACTGCACCCAGAGGCAACAGGACGGGCCGAGGATGAATACGATGGAAGATCTGGGTAACACCACCGAAGATAGCAACAACAACGTAGATATTTATCAATTGTCATCGATAGCTGAACAAACCACCCAGTCAACCTGTTCCGCTGTTTTGCTGACAGCACGTGAGTTGATAAAGTCACACAATCAAAAATTCGCCATAGAACAGATCCTTGCCCTGGGCAGCGCCTGTGAAGAGGCCTGTACACATCTCGAAACCAGCCAGGAAGAACTCGACCACAATAATCACAAAAACGCGCAAGTCAGCCTGAACCAGGCCATCAGCAGCCTGATGTTTGTCTCAAACTCGGCCCTCACCGCCGATATCACGGCGACTAACCTGGCATCAAACGACACGGCCTTATTTCGCAACGCCCGTAAATAAAAAGTTTTTCAAATTTGCGAAAAACGTCAAGGCAGCAAGCGCTGCCCGGCGCCACTCCGCCGCACTTGCGTAGGCCAGTCGCGCAAGCGACGATACGGCCGTGAGCAAAATTGAGTTTTTTTACCAGAAATCCGGTAGTGCAGGTTCCAGCCGTGCACCAATTCTGACAGCGGAAACTTTCTCAGCCAAACCAGTTTTGTCATTCACTTCAACCGCCAGACCACTTATCGTTGCCTCGCCCAGTGCCGGTGTAAATCTCGCTGTGGATATTTTTCGCACAAACCGGCTGATCGGTTCATCCTTATCCATGCCGATAACTGAATCATAATCCCCGCACATGCCAACATCACTCATATAAGCACTGCCGCCGCCAAGAATTTGATGATCCGCTGTAGGCACATGGGTATGCGTGCCAAAAACACAACTCACCCGGCCATCAAAATAATGGCCAATTGCCTGTTTTTCCGAAGTGGCTTCGGCATGAAAGTCAATAATGGCTGCATCACACACTTCGCCCAAAGGGCAAAGCGCAAGCTCCTCGTCAATGGCTGCGAACGGATCGTCCATCGCATCCATATAAATGCGCCCCATGGCGTTGATCACCAGAA
>CAZVAZ010000308.1:0-3356 GCA_964625235.1 uncultured Hyphomicrobiales bacterium | reverse complement strand
GCTTTTTCACTCAAATTATCTGCAATAAGCACTTTGGGTGCCATAATCTTAATCTCCTGAATAGGGGGAATTTCTTAAAGCTCTGCAACTGTTGTGGCGAACGCCCAGTCCAGCCATGGCGTCAGGGCTTTGAGGTTATCAGTTTCAACCGTCGCCCCTGTCCATACTCGCAAACCCGGCGGGGCATCACGATAGCCATCGATATCAAAAGCTGCACCTTCGTCATCGAGCAATCGGGTCAAGCGCTTTGTAAATGCACGTTGCTGGTCCAGCGGCAAGGATGCCACCCGGCTATCGCTGATTTTAAAGCAGACAGACGTATTGGATCTCAGCTCAGGCCGGGGGCACAGAAACTCTATCCACGGCGTGCGCTCAACCCAGTCGCTGAGCACCTTGGCATTGTCATCGGCGCGGGCAACAAGTGCGTCAAGACCGCCAATGCCGTGCGCCCACTCTAAAGTGTCGAGATAATCCTCTACACACAACATTGAGGGTGTATTGATGGTGGCACCGGTAAAGATGGCTTCAATCAGTTTCCCTGATTTGGTCAGGCGGAAAATCTTCGGCAGCGGCCGCGGTGGCACATAGGTTTCAAGGCGTTCAACCGCGCTCGGTGACAGAATTAACATGCCGTGTGCGCCTTCTCCGCCCAAAACTTTCTGCCAGGAAAACGTCGCCACATCAAGTTTCAGCCAATCCAGATTTTGCGCAAAAACAGCAGACGTTGCATCACAAATCGTCAGCCCCTGCCGGTTTCCAGCAATCCAGTCACCATCTGGCACCCGCACACCCGAAGTGGTGCCATTCCAGGTAAACACAACATCATTGTTGAAATCAACAGCACTCAAATCCGGCAATTCACCATAGTCGGCCTCAAGAACGCGAACATTGTCGAGCTTTAGCTGGCCTTTGATGTCGCTGGCCCAGCCCGCGCCAAAACTCTCCCACACCAGCACATCAACACCCCTGGCGCCAAGCAGCGACCACAAGGCCATTTCAACCGCCCCGGTGTCAGAAGCGGGAACAATAGCGACGCGATAATCAGATGGAATTTTCAACAGGGATTTGGTCTGATCAATGGCACGTTTCAAAAGTGCCTTACCGCCTGTTGAGCGGTGCGACCTGCCAAGATATGCATGGGTGAGATGATCTGCCGTCCAGCCAGGACGTTTGGCACAAGGTCCGGAAGAAAAACGTGGGTTTTCCGGTCTTGCGACCGGTTTGGTAATATCTGTCATATAGCTACCCTCACAGATAGAAGCCTCTCGTTGGGGAGAGGTGGCCCACGGACGGGGGTAAGCAAACAGCGGCTTATTGTCAACTGATTTATCAAATCAAATCCGGGACGAAGCACCAAAGACACAAAAAAACCCTGCCGGAAAACCGTCAGGGTTTGATTTTTTGCTGTCTGACTTTTGGCTTAATCGAGGAAACGGTAGCGCAGACCAATGCGAAAATCATGACCGACCAGTTTGTCGATATCTATGACATCGGGGCCGGATTTACCCTTGCCCAGATCAATGTATCGATAACTTGCATCAATCGCTAGAGCTTCACTGAAGTCATAGCTGACACCTGCATGCAGTGCATAAGCGAAGCTTGTTTTGGTCCCGCTGGTTGAACCGACAGGCAATCGTACATCGCTGAGTTTGTTTCGGGAGATACCAATACCGGCACCGATATAAGGCGTGAAGCCGTTAAAATTGCCGATGTCATAATAGGCATTTACCAATAAGGTAGTGGCGCTGAATTTTGCATCAAGGCTGTTGAAGTCGTCCTGCACCCGCGACTTGCTGCGATACCCCAGCGTCACATCGGCGCGCAGGTTTTCGGTGTACTGGCAACCAATACCAATATCAGCAATCAGGGTATCTTTCATATCTTCCCCAAGGGCTTCACTGATTACCGGGCCTGGCAGATTTTTGACAAAATCGGGGCGTTCATAGGTCGCAATACCCACATCACCGCGCACGTATATGCAACTCGACACTTCAGGATAAACTTCAATTGGAGGAGGCGGAGGCGGGGCAAGTGGATCCGCTCCCAATGCCGCCACTGTCCCCATCATCAAGGTACCAGTGCAAACGCCTAAAATTATCCGGATTTTCATTAGCCTTAACTCCATTCTCATTTTACTCAGGAAAAGCCTTGGTTGAGGTTTCTGCCTCAATAGGTTTTCCGAATCACCCGACATCTGCGGGCAATCAATAGGCAAAGAATGAAGGAAACTGCTTAATAACGCCTTAATCAAAACAGGTAAAAACCTGATAGAATTATGATTTTATACGTGTTATTTGGGTTTAATTCTACAATTGAGTGAGTTTTATTAACCATAAATAAAAGCTGGTAAACGAATGCTTACCAATTGAAAAATCTATTCAGGATTGATTAACCAATTACACCGCCGCTGATTGTACCGCTGAAGCAATATCATTGACAACCTGTTGCACCAAGACCTCATCATTGCCTTCGGCCATGATACGGATGAGCGGTTCGGTACCGGATTTACGCAGCAATACGCGTCCCTTTTGACCCAGCTGGGCCTCACCATCGAGCACCGCCTGCTTCACATGTTCATCTTCCAGAGGCCGGCCGTTTTTGAAACGGACATTTTTCAAAATCTGCGGCAAAGGCTCAAACAGATTGCAGATTTCGCTCACCGGCTTGCCTTCAGCCGCCACCACAGCCAGCACTTGCAGTGCCGCAACCAGACCATCACCGGTGGTGGAAAAATCACTCAGAACAATATGACCGGACTGCTCACCGCCAACATTATATCCATGCGCGCGCATATGCTCGACAACGTAGCGATCACCAACTGCCGTACGCACCAGCGTCAGGTCTTTGCTCTGCAAAAACTGTTCAAGACCAAGGTTGGACATCACCGTTGCCACAATCCCGTTGGTCGAAAGCCTGTCGGCCTTGGCCCAGGTAACGGCGATGAGCGCCATAAGCTGATCGCCATCAATCAACCGGCCTTTTTCGTCGCAGATCAAAACTCTGTCGGCATCACCATCCAGTGCAATACCAATATCCGCACGCAGATTTTTAACATGATCACACAAGGTTTTCGGGCTGGTTGAACCACAATCCTGATTTATATTAAAGCCATCAGGTGTAACCCCCACAGGGATAACTTCGGCCCCCAGTTCCCACAATGCTTCAGGTGCTACTTTGTAAGCTGCGCCATTGGCGCAATCGACCACGACGCGCAAACCATCAAGGCGTAAATGGCGTGGCAGCGTGCGCTTGGCAAATTCTATATATCGCGCTTGCGCATCTTCAATTCTGGTGGCACGGCCAAGTTCTTTGGCGTCAGCACGAACAACACTCAGATCAGAATCCATCAGGCGTTC
>CAZVAZ010000307.1:0-3380 GCA_964625235.1 uncultured Hyphomicrobiales bacterium | reverse complement strand
TCCTGAACATCATCGGCGAGAAAAGCCCTGCCGTAATTCACGGTGTTCAACACACAATTCACCCGCCGCAACATCTGGATAAATGGCCAAGTCAGGACCATCGCTCACGTATCATCTTCATTGTGAAGGGTGCCAGTGCTACTCAAATCAAAAAATCATTCCAAATTTTTTGCCAATAATGCCGACCTGAGAACACCGGTGCAATAATCCGTAAATAACAGGGTATTCCTTATGCCCGTCTAGTTGTCCGGCAATATATAGAGCAGGCAATGCAGTCTCTACGATCATAATCTGGAATTATCGGATATGCCGGCACTGTAATAATCGTAATCTTTCCCGAGCGCAGAATTCCAATGTTATACTCGACGGCGGTCGGTTGCTTTAATCTTTGATCAAGAGAGTTTTTATTCGGACAATTTGGAATTCCGGAAATCCGGCTGAAACAGTGTCTCGCGGACTTCAGGCCGCAGCAGTTCACTTAAAAGCCGATCACCGTGTCCTGCTTTGGCGGCGTTGGAGAAAAAGTCCAGGACAGCCATATTTAATGGAGTGGCCCGTCCCAGAGAGGCGTTCATCTCGGTGATATACGTCATGTCTTTCAAAGCGCCTTCAATCGAAAAAACATAGCCTTCAAAATCACCGTTTCTGGCGTTGCCGATTATACGGCGAAACGCTCCGGAATCAGCTGACCCGCGGATGACCACATCATACAGCTTATCCCAGTCAGAACCGGTCATGTCAGCGATATGAAACGCTTCGCTGACCAGGGCAACAATGCCCATAACCATGTAATTGTTGACAAATTTCGCCCGTGCACCAGCGCCGATCGGGCCGAAATGCTGAACCGAGCTGCAAAAATTCTGCAACACGGGTTCGATTATATCAAACACCTCAGGGCTCGCGCCAACCAGAGCGCCAAGTTCTCCTGTCGCCGCCTGTTTGATGCCGCCGGTCACTGGTGCTTCAGCAAAGTGAACGCCGCGCCCCTGCATTGCTTCTGCAACACTTTGCGTCGATTGCAGTGACGAGGTGCCGGTATCGACAAGGATTTTTCCTTCTTCAAGACCATTTGCCATCGTGGCAACAACCGCCTCAACCACTTCCGAATTGGGCAGGCACAGGATCAATAGGTCGCTGTGCGATGCAAGGTCGCCATAGTCGGCAAATTCCTTCGCCCCTTGTTTGATGAGCCTGTCGACGGGCTTACGGCTGCGGTTACAGACAATGTTAAGCTGGCCGTGTTTTGCCAGCAGGTTTGACGCCATGCCAGAGCCCATGGCACCGAGGCCGACAAAACCGATATTCTGTGGCTCAGCGATCATATCGTCCACCCGCCATCGACCACAAAAAACTGTCCGGTGGCCACTTTTGATTCGTCCGATGCCAGATAAACAACGATCGGTGCGATGTCCTCAGGCTTTGACATTTCTCGTGTCGGCTGCCGGTCAAGCATTTTTTCATACGCCTCTTCATAGTTTCCGCCAGCCTCCATGCGAGCTTGCAATGAAGGTGTCATCACCGTGCCCGGACACACGGCATTGCAACGAATACCATCGCCGACAAAGTCAGCTGCCACAGATTTCGTCAATCCGAGCACAGCACCCTTGCTGGCACCATAGATGCAGCGGTTGGCAACGCCCGTAATAGAAGACGCCACGGTGGCCATGTTGATAATTGAGCCGCCACCGTTTTTGATCATCGCAGGCAGGAAGGTTTCAATCATCCGTCCCATCGCACGCACGTTGATGGCAAAAGATTGCTCCCATGCAGCGTCATCGGCTTCGAGGATTGTGCCATTGTGAACGTACCCGGCACAGTTGAAAACCACATCAGGGGTCGGGATCGAACCTGCCAGTTCAGCCACACCGACGGGATCCGTGACATCAAGATGTGAACAAATCAGATCGGGCATTTCTTCCGACAGGCTGGCAAGCGCGTTATCATCGATATCGGTTGCATAGACCCTCGCTCCTTCCCGCGCCATAGCTATTGCCGAGGCCCGGCCAATGCCGGCACCCGCAGCGGTCATGACAATTTTTTTCCCTGATAATCTCATTCGCGAAACTCCTGTGGTTGATGGATGGCATTTTTCATATAATCAACGCAGCAGATCGAAGGCATCGCCCCAGCAATCCCCAACCATGTATCCAAGCGGAAAGGGGTCAGATGGATCAAGCCCGATGTGGTGAATGCCGTGAATCCAGCCACGTCCTGAAACCCGGGGCAGAATGGCGGCCTGTCCGGCAACGCTCGTTGTGCCGGTAATGGATATTTCAAATTCACTGTCAATAATTGAACGGGCCACAAGTTTTTCACCGACTTTCACCTGACCACGCTGAAACATGACGGCGAGGCGGGCACAGTTGCCGGTACCGCACGGTGAGCGGTCAATGCGCCCGGGCGGCAGGATGGTTGCACCCTTCAGGGTGCCGGAATTATCATGGCCAACAAACATCGTGTATGAGATACCGTTGAGCCCTTCCAGTTCCCGGTGGCATACTTTCAGTTGCTCATTGATGGCGCGATGTACCCGGCAGCCGATGTCTACCAGTTTCCGGGCATTCTCGGGCGTGATGGCAAGGTCAAATTGAGCGGGATTTAAGAGACCATAGAAAACGCCGCCAAAGGCGATATCGACGGTGACTGCACCCAGCCCTTCAGCCGTCACCACGGCGTCAAGCTCTGCGGCATAAGAGGGCGGCATATCGAGCGTCACGCGTTCGCATTTTCCGTTGGCACACGCAGCCCGCGCCCGCACCAGCCCCGCCGGTGTTTCAAGCGTGACGATGGTTTCCGGCTCGATCATCTCGACCATCCCGGTTTCCAGTAGCACCGTCACCACACAGATGCTGTTTGATCCCGACATGGCGTGGGCTTTGTCGGCCTGCAAAATAAGGTAGGCGGCATCTGCGTCTGGATGGGTGGGCCTGAACAGGAGGTTGGTGCTCATCTGGGCACAGCCGCGTGGTTCATTTATCAAAAACCGGCGCAAACTGTCGTCAACCTGATTGATGTGGTTCATCTTCTCCAGCATGGTGTCGCCGGGTATGTCGAGAACACCGCCGGTGACAACACGGCCAACTTCACCTTCGGCATGGGCTTCGATCATCGTCACCGTTTTTTTCCAGCGCAGGGTATCCTTCCAAGCAGATAACTTGTCACCGCCAAAAGGAGTGGTGATGTCGCTCTCTTTGTTCAAAGGTCCAGCCATGCGCTCAGCCTTTTTCGTCCAGGATTGTGTTCACTTTGTCGCGCGTTGCCGCAATGATTTTGGTCATTTCCTGTCGCAATGCATCTTCCAGAGGCAACAGCGGCGGGCGCACACTGCCACCGGAGCGGCCTTGCAGCTCACAGCCCAGTTTTACGCATTGCAGAAACTT
>CAZVAZ010000306.1:0-3397 GCA_964625235.1 uncultured Hyphomicrobiales bacterium | reverse complement strand
AATCACTTTCGGTGGGACCACAAAGAATGCCAAAAAAGACAAGATTGACATAGAACTGGAAGCTCGAACATTAAAGCTCAAGCACAAGTTAAAATGGGCTATGGCGGAAAATTAAACAGTGACAAAAAACCACTCAGGCCCGGTATAAAAACCCTTCAACCGGGTCAACACCTTCAGGCAACTCAAGCGTTTCCCAATCATCAGTATAATACCTGTCGGTTGAAACGATAATCCCTTTCGGGCGCATTAATGGCACCAGCAGGGGAGAAATTATACGGCCAAGGGCTTCGTTGGCTGCCAGATCATGATTGCCGATATCGGCATGCACCAGGGCTACCTGACCTTTGAAACGCGACTGGACTTTTTCAAGGTTTTCGACCACGTCGCCCAGAATAAGATTTTTCTCAGGCGGAATGCAATCGGGATGCGATTTGCCGCTAAGATCAAAAACAATCACATCGCGGTCAGGAAACAGTTTGCGCAGATGGTCATAGGTGCGCCCGTTGCCAAGGCCAAGTTCAAACACCGGTCCGGGCAGATCGCGAATTTCCTCAGCTCCCCAGTTCAGGCACTTCGCCTGGGCGGTCATGCGGGCAATAAACACGTCTAGTCGGCTCATGTGTATTTTTCCAATTCTGTTTCCAGCTTGCTGTTCAGCTATTATATGTACGTCTTTTATGCCTGTTCAAGGTGATGTCCTCGGCATTAACGCGAACGTGATGAAAATTGTGCAAGTCAGAAGAGTAACCCCGGACCTTCAAAGGCCGCAAGCGCGGCCCGGGCCTTTGCCCGCCCCACGGAGTGTTCGGCCCAAAGGGCCGTCAGCGTGAGTGCGAAAATGGTGCTGCCGGGAGGAATTGAACCTCCGACCTCTCCCTTACCAAGGGAGTGCTCTACCCCTGAGCTACGGCAGCAATTGCTGTGTCTTATATCGCTGTGTTTGCGGTTAAGAAAGACATATTTCACCTAAAATCACGAAAATTTTGTTAAGCCCGTTTGGCACCGTAAAACAGGGTGACCACATGTTGTGCCTGGGCGAAGAACAACCAGCGTTCTATCACCACGCCGATTGTGGCGCTAAGGACGCTCAACAGGCTCAGGACGATTGAAAACTGGTTGTTGAGGGTAATATCCAGCGCCAGCAGTGCCATTGGTGCCAAAAAGGTGAATATGATGGCATATGTCTTTAGTTTGGCCCCATGTTTGCGCGCAATTCTATAGCCCATCTCGCGCAAGACGAAATTGTCCATTGTGTGTGGTGCGTCAAGCTGGCTTACGGTGGTTGAGGCTTTGAGGCCGGTGGCTTGTTCTATTGTCCAGGTTTTGTCTTCATTTTCGATCCTGTGCCAATAGGCCAGTTTGACTGCCAGAGCTATGCCGAGTGCTGCAATGGTGAACAATTCAACAGTTTTTGGCGGATAGCCAAAGACTGACACCAGCAGGCTCAACAACACGGCACCAGTTGCCAACCCCAGACTTAGATAGACCGGCACCACAAGGGGGTTATGCCACTGGCGGATGGTGGTGAGGCTGGCATAAATCATTGCCGTACAGATTATTGTTATGACGGCCATGAGCGCGCCGGCTACAGCCATGATGCTCCAGATGCCGGAAAATTCTTCGTAAAACACCCAGCCGATTGCTGCCAGCCCCGCTGGCGCATAGGCGATGACAGCGGCAACACCTTCGCGCGACAGCCACGATGAGCGCCATTGGGAAAATGCCCGCCAGGCGCGCTCAGGGTGGCCAAGGTGGAAGGTGGATGACAGGAGGCCGACGGTAATCAGGCCAAAGGCCAGGCCAAAAGAAGTAAAGCCGAACCAGCGTTCAATCGGTAAAATGCCGCCTGCACCCAAGAGGCTCAGCCAGAAGATCAACCCATAGCCCGCGCCCGACGCGGTTGTGAACAGGATTACTGAATAGGCTGGATGCATTATTGCTCTCTAAAATTACACGTTCTAGCGCGATAAAACTCTATCGGCCCACTGGAACAGCCGCTCGGATTTGGTTTGTGCTTTTGATGCTTGCGTCGGCTCAAGGGCTGCGGGTGCACCTTCAACGATACTGTTGCGCCGGGGGCGTGGTGGCAGGTATTGATTGACCGGCTTGTAGCCAAATTCCTCGAACAGTCCATAGCCGTTACGATCCGCCACCAGCTTTGAGACTTCACTGTTTTCATCGCCGAGATCACCAAAAGCGCGCGCACCGGTGGGACAGGCTTTGACGCAGGCCGGCACGCGGTCGACCTCTTCAAGGTTTTCGTTGTAAATCCGGTCCACACAAAGAGTGCATTTTTTCATCACGCCATCGGAATAATCATATTCGCGCGCACCATAGGGACACGCCCACGAGCATAGTTTGCAGCCGATACAGGTGTCGGGATTGACCAGAACAATACCGTCTTCCTCGCGCTTGTAAGAGGCACCCGTGGGGCACACGGTGACGCAGGCGGGTTGCTCACAATGCAGGCATGAACGCGGGAAATGCACAGTTGAGCGTTCGCCTTCAATGTCGGCTTCATAGGTGTGAATGCGGTTGAGCCAGGCCCCGTGCGGGTCTTCACCATAGGGGTTTTCATCACTCAAAGGCGCGGAATAACCTTGCGTGTTCCATTCCTTGCAACTGACCGCGCAGGCGTGGCAGCCGACACAGATATCAAGGTCAATGACCAGGCCGAGCTTTTTCTTTGTCGGTTGAGCGGGCAGCGAAGTCATGTTGTTTCCTTCACTGCGGGTTTTCTCAAAGCAGCGACACCATCAGGCGGGGTAAGCGCGTCAAATTCAGGCAATGAGCGCGGGTTATCCTGTAACTCGGCTTTGGTAACCGACACCCGCAGGTCATACCAGGCGGCCTGCCCGGTTATTGGATCGGAGTTTGAAAAGCGATAACCACCGGGTTTTTCCGGCAGTAATTCGGAGATAATGTGGTTGAGCAAAAAGCCCTGTTTAGCTTCGGGGGCATTTTTATCGAGATTCCACGCGCCCGAACGTTTGCCAATGGCATTCCACGTCCACACCGTGTCAATATTGACATTGTCCATCAACCTTACCTGGCCTTTGATGCGGCCATGGTGGCTTTTGATCCACACCCAGTCATTGTCAACAATGCCCAGTTGGCGTCCGCGCTCAGCACTCATATAGAGATGATTGGCAGTGTGGATTTGCCTGAGCCAGGCATTTTGCGAGCCCCATGAATGATACATCGCCATGGGTCGCTGGCTCAAGGCATGCAGGGGAAATTCGTCCGTTGAAACCATGTCTTCTTCGAACGGTACATGCCAGAACGGTAGCGGATCGAAATAGGTTTCGATGCGGGCGCGATGTTGTTGCGGGGCTACGATGTCGCCAAATCCACGTGCGGCCAGACGGAAGCGTTGCAGGGTCTCGCTGTAAAGCTC
>CAZVAZ010000305.1:0-3441 GCA_964625235.1 uncultured Hyphomicrobiales bacterium | reverse complement strand
TCCCCCGGTAATCCCCCCATTTTTCACGGGGCTCAATAGTAGAATTCATGCTGCGTTTAGTAGTTTTTGTTTTGGTGTAATACCTCCAATGCCCATGTTGGGGCGTTCGTTGTTGTAAGTCCATAGCCAACGTGTTGCGTAATCGCGCACCTGGTCGAGGGTTTCAAAGTGATACTGCCCGAGCCATTCCTGGCGCACCGTGCGATTGTAGCGTTCGATATAGGCGTTTTGTTGTGGCTTGCCCGGCTGAATGTACATCAGCTCAATACCGTCATCAGGATTAAAAACGCTTGTCCATGGGTGAGCCCAGTCAATTTCAGCGGCAGCTTTGCCCCAAAAGCCAATCGGGTCATCGCGCCAGCTTTGAAAGACCTCATGATACCGGCTCATTTGCATCTCCTGCTTTAGCGAAAGTTACAACAATCTTTCTATTTTCGAATTTAAATCACCCGCCTCCACCAAAGTCCATAAACAACTGCCCGCAATAGCCTATTTACCAAATAATAAGAGAGGATTGTTATGGCCCTGTTTCCGGTCGGAGTTTTATCAAAGTAAAGTTGAGTACCTGTATGAGTGCGATTGAAACCATTGAAAAGCGGCGGATAATTCCCGCGTTTACAGCCAGATTATCCGGCTTTTTATACTTGTTCTTCGCCAGCATCAAAGCCCAGTCAGCTTTGTTTGTGATCACCGCCATTTATATGCTCGCGACTTATTTGCTGTTTCGCGGCGTTCCCGGCCTCCAGCCCTATGATCTCAGCCTGTCATTTTTTGTCTTTCTGCTGCCGATCCTGCTGTTATCGATGATCATCCTGCGCTTTATCAATATCTGCGTCCATGTCAGGCCCAAAAGCCCGATCAAGGCACTTTATTACGACCTCTAGGATTATCTGTTTAATGCCCGGCGCCTGTCGCTGGGGCTGCCGGTAATCTTTGTCCTGTTTTTCTTTATTGAAACTTTTGCCTATTTCAAGGTCAATTTCATCGTATTAAAGCCGTTTGACTGGGACATATATTTTATGGAGCTCGATAGCTGGATGCATTTCGGCTATCAGCCCTGGGAAATCCTGCAACCGGTTTTGGGGTATGCCCCGGTTACCTTCCTCATGAACCTTGTCTACAACACCTGGTTTATCGTGATGTGGACGATCTTTATCTGGCAGGCTTTTGCTGCCAGACCCTCCACCTTACGGCTGCGGTTTTTCATCTCGTTTCTGCGTTTTATGAAGCCCTCAATCTCACGCCCAATCCTTTTAAGGAATTGATGACATATCTTTACCAGGTCAATGAAACCTTGCCCATCTGGGCTTTGAGCACCCGGGAAACCTTGTGGGCGTCTTATGTTAACAAGGAAGGGATTGTGGCCGGCATCTCGGCAATGCCAAGCCTGCATAATGCGTCTGCTGTTCTGTTTGCCCTGCTGGGATGGCAGGTAAGTCGTGCTCACGGAATTGCCCTGACAATTTTCGCTGTGCTTATTTTCCTCGGCTCGATCCATCTTGGCTGGCATTATGCTGTTGATGGATATCTCGGAGCTGCTCTGGCCGTTGTCATCTGGTGGATATCGGGGAAAATTGCCACCGGGATGGAAAACCGCAGCGCTGTCACAGGCTACCGCGCCCTTTTTGACACTCCGGAATGATCTTTCATTGCATCGCTGCGTTGCCGCAATTGAAAATTGCAGAAGCGTTGAAATCCCGTTAGATTAGCGCATCGGTTTTCATTTGAAAAAACACAAGGTGCGTATAGTGGCTGGGAATATTTACGAAGATAATCTGGACAAAAATCCGGCGAATTACCAATCGCTTTCGCCTCTGTCATTTTTGCAGCGCGCTGCACAGGTTTTTCCCAACCGCCCAAGCGTCATTCACGGCCAGCGCACCTATTCCTACGCGCAAACCTATACAAGATGCATAAAACTTGCCTCATCGCTGACAAAACGCGGGCTGGGGATTGGCGATACCGTGGCCATCCTTGCCCCCAATATCCCCGAAATGCTCGAAGCGCATTACGGTGTGCCCATGGCCGGTGCCGTGCTCAATACCATTAACACCCGGCTCGATGCCGCCACCATCGCTTTTATTCTCGACCATGCCCAAGCCAAGGCCGTGCTGGTGGATCGTGAGTTTTCCGGCGTTATGGCGCAGGCGTTGAAACTGTGTGCGGCAAAGCCGATTGTCATCGACATTGATGACAGCGAATATGACGGCGGCGAGCTGATTGGCGAGATTGATTATGAAGCCTTCATTGCCGAAGGTGATGCCAATTTTGTTTGGGCATTACCCGAAGATGAGTGGCAGACAATTTCGCTCAATTACACCTCGGGCACGACCGGAGACCCCAAGGGCGTTGTCTATCACCATCGTGGTGCCTACCTGCTGGCCATGGGCAACATCATCACAGCCGCTATGCCGCAACATTCGCGCTACCTGTGGACCCTGCCGATGTTTCATTGCAACGGCTGGTGTTTCACCTGGTCAATGTCGATTGTTGCCGGAACCCACATCTGCCTGCGCCGGGTAAACGCGGCTGAAATTTTTGCAGCCTGCATCACCCATGGTGTCACGCACATGTGCGGTGCACCGATTGTCATGAATATGATGATCAATGCCGATAAATTCGAAATCAAACCCCTCACCAATAAAACCACGTTCTTTACTGCCGCAGCCCCGCCCCCGGCAGCAACCCTGCAGGCAATGGAGGCGGCGGGATTTGATGTCATCCACGTATACGGACTGACAGAAACCTACGGCCCTGCCGCCATCAATGCCTGGCATGATGAATGGGATGAACTGGCCCCCAAAGAGCGTGCCGCCGTTAAAGCCCGCCAGGGAGTTAATTATCCCGTACTCCAGGGACTTTCTGTGCGCGACCCTGAGACCATGGAAGAAGTCCCCCGCAATGGCGAAGTCATCGGCGAGGTGATGTTTCAGGGCAATGTGGTTATGAAGGGGTATTTAAAAAATCCGTCTGCCACTGAAGCAAGTTTCAAAGGCGGCTGGTTTCACTCAGGTGATCTTGGTGTCTGGCATGAAGACGGCTATATCGAGCTCAAGGACAGGTCAAAAGACATAATCATCTCGGGCGGTGAGAACATTTCTTCAATTGAGGTGGAAAACATCCTTTATATGCATCCAGACGTACTTGAAGCCGCCGTAGTGGCAAAGCTGGATGATAAATGGGGAGAAACACCGTGTGCGTTTGTTACAATAAAGCCCGGTGTTCCTACTCCGGCGGAGAAGGAAATCATTAATTTCTGCCGCGATAATCTGGCGCATTTCAAATGCCCGAAAACCGTGATCTTCACCGATTTGCCAAAAACATCCACCGGTAAAGTGCAGAAATTTAAACTACGCGAAGTTGACAACGATCTGTAAGGGTTTGCTCAAACAGGCCACTGTAAAAATCAGGCAACTTCCTGAGAGTGCGCATTAAGTAGCG
>CAZVAZ010000304.1:0-3444 GCA_964625235.1 uncultured Hyphomicrobiales bacterium | reverse complement strand
GATAAAATACATGCCCGCTCAATTGGTCCATACTCCCTTGTTACCCAGCAGCCGCTCGGTGGTAAGGCCCAGTTTGGTGGCCAGCGCTTTGGCGAAATGGAAGTGTGGGCGCTTGAAGCTTATGGGGCTGCGTACACCTTGCAGGAAATGCTGACGGTTAAGTCTGATGATGTCGCCGGTCGTACCAAGGTTTACGAATCAATTGTGCGTGGCGACGATGGCTTTGAAGCCGGTATTCCCGAAAGCTTCAATGTTCTGGTCAAGGAAATGCGCTCGCTCGGTCTCAATGTAGAACTGGAACAACCCTCTGCCCAGTCAGAGAGCTGAGTTCAGTTTCCGGTATTCGTTTTGTTAGATAGGTGAAGATCAAGGTGCTTCGTTCAGTTCAGATGAATTTTCACTGAAAATGAATGCAGCCGATTAAAGGAGAAAAACTCATGAACCAAGAGGTCATGAACGTATTTAATCCAGTAGGCCAACCGCAGACTACTTTTGACAGCATCAAAATTTCACTGGCAAGTCCTGAGAAAATTCTGTCGTGGTCTTTTGGCGAAATCAAAAAGCCCGAGACCATCAACTACCGGACGTTCAAGCCGGAGCGTGATGGTCTTTTCTGCGCGCGTATTTTTGGCCCGATCAAGGACTATGAGTGCCTGTGCGGCAAATACAAACGCATGAAGTTTAAAGGCGTTATCTGCGAAAAATGCGGTGTTGAAGTCACCTTGTCGAAAGTGCGGCGCGAGCGCATGGGCCATATTGATCTGGCCGCTCCGGTTGCCCACATCTGGTTTTTGAAATCCCTGCCAAGCCGCATCGGCCTGCTTTTGGACATGACGCTGAAAGAGCTTGAGCGTGTGTTGTATTTTGAGAATTTCATTGTTCTCGAGCCGGGTCTCACGTCGTTGAAGGAGCATGAGCTTTTATCCGAAGAGCAGTATCACACGGCTCAGGATGATTTTGGCGAAGACAGCTTCACCGTGAGCATTGGCGCCGAAGCCATTCGCGAAATGCTGATCGGGCTGGATCTGGAGAAGATTCGAGATGACCTGCGCGTTGAAATTGCTGAATCAACCTCGGAACTCAAGCCAAAAAAGCTGGCCAAACGCCTGAAAATAATTGAAGCCTTTATTGGTTCCACCAACCGCCCGGAATGGATGATCCTCACGGTTGTGCCGATTATCCCGCCGGAATTGCGTCCTCTGGTGCCTCTGGATGGTGGCCGCTTTGCCACGTCTGATCTTAACGATCTTTACCGTCGCGTCATCAACCGTAACAACCGTTTGAAGCGGCTGATGGAGCTGCGTGCACCTGACATCATTATTCGTAACGAAAAGCGGATGTTGCAGGAATCCGTTGATGCATTGTTTGATAATGGCCGTCGCGGTCGCGTCATTACCGGTGCCAACAAACGGCCATTGAAATCCCTGTCCGACATGCTCAAGGGCAAACAGGGCCGTTTCCGCCAGAATCTGCTGGGCAAGCGCGTCGATTATTCCGGCCGCTCCGTCATCGTGGTGGGTCCGGAGCTGAAACTGCATCAATGCGGGTTGCCCAAGAAAATGGCGCTGGAGTTATTCAAGCCGTTTATTTATTCGCGACTGGAGGCCAAAGGCCTGTCGTCGACTGTGAAGCAGGCGAAAAAGCTGGTTGAGCGCGAAAAACCCGAAGTCTGGGATATCCTCGATGAGGTTATTCGCGAACATCCGATTTTGCTTAACCGGGCACCGACATTGCACAGACTTGGCATTCAGGCGTTTGAGCCTATGCTGATTGAAGGTAAAGCAATTCAGCTTCATCCGCTGGTTTGTGCGGCCTTTAATGCCGACTTTGATGGTGACCAGATGGCGGTTCATGTGCCGTTATCGCTTGAAGCGCAACTGGAAGCCCGTGTGTTGATGATGTCCACCAACAACATATTGCATCCTGCTGACGGCTCGCCGATTATTGTCCCTTCTCAGGATATTGTTCTGGGCCTGTATTATATTTCCCTGATGAAGGAAAATGAGCCGGGTGAGGGCATGTTACTTTCCAGTATTGCCGAAATTGAACATGCACTTGATACCGGTGCTGTCACCCTGCATGCTAAAATCAAGGGACGTTATAAAGGCGTTGATGAAAACGGCGAAGAATTCAGTAAAATCTATGACACCACACCGGGGCGCCTGGTTTTTGCCAATCTTTTGCCCAAACGTCCCAATGTGACCTTTGATCTTGTTAACAAGGTCATGACCAAGCGTGAAATTTCCTCTTTGATCGACGTGGTCTACCGCCATTGCGGTCAAAAAGAAACGGTGATTTTTTGCGACCAGATTATGGCTCTGGGCTTTAATCGTGCCTTCAGAGCGGGCATCTCGTTTGGTAAGGACGACATGGTTATTCCTGATACAAAAGAGAAGTTTGTTGAAGAAACCCGGGTTCTCGCCAAGGAATTTGAGCAACAGTATATTGATGGGCTGATCACCCGGGGTGAAAAATACAACAAGGTGGTTGATGCCTGGGCCAAATGTACCGATACGGTAGCGGACGAAATGATGAAGCGTATTTCCGCTGTGCAGGTGGATGAAGAGACCAAACGCGAAAAGCCGATCAACTCGATCTTTATGATGGCGCATTCCGGTGCGCGTGGCTCTCCAGCCCAGATGAAGCAGCTGGGCGGTATGCGCGGCCTTATGGCCAAGCCATCGGGCGAAATCATCGAAACGCCGATCATTTCCAACTTTAAGGAAGGCCTCACGGTTCTTGAGTATTTCAACTCAACCCATGGGGCGCGTAAAGGACTGGCTGATACGGCGCTGAAGACTGCCAACTCGGGCTATCTGACGAGGCGTCTGGTTGATGTCGCTCAGGATTCGATTATCAACGAGCGCGATTGCGGCACTGACAGAGGCATACAGTCAACAGCTGTGGTTGATTCCGGTGAGGTTATTCTGGCGTTGTCAGCGCGCGTTCTGGGCCGTACCGTTGCCGAAGATGTATTAAACCCGGCTACCGGTGAAGTGGTTATTACCAAGAACCATGAAATCAGCGAAGAAGATATGGAGCTGATTGACGAGGCAAAAGTGCAGGCGATTAAAATTCGCTCGGTTCTGACGTGTGAATCACGCTCCGGCGTGTGCGGCAAATGTTATGGCCGTGATCTTGCTCGTGGCACCGAGGTTAACCTCGGCGAAGCGGTTGGAGTTCTTGCCGCACAATCGATTGGTGAGCCGGGAACACAGTTGACCATGCGGACCTTCCATATTGGCGGCACCGCACAGGTGGTCAATGAAAGTTTCATTGAAAGCAACCACGAAGGTGTGGCCAAAATTGTCAATCGCAACGCTGCCAAGGACAGTGACAAACGGCTTATTGTCATGTCGAGAAACTCAACTCTGACCATTGTTGGCGAGGATGGTGTGGAACACGCTGCGCACAAACTGCCTTATGGCGCTCGCCTGCGGGTGG
>CAZVAZ010000303.1:0-3445 GCA_964625235.1 uncultured Hyphomicrobiales bacterium | reverse complement strand
GTCAGCCAGCAGATGCGCCAGTTGGAGGCTTATCTGGGCACACCTTTGTTTGTCAGGCACCACCGCAGATTGTCGATGACCAATTCCGGTCAGGCCTATCTTTATGGCGTGCATGAAGCGCTCGAACGTCTCGATGCAATCACGGATAACCTGTTTCCAGACAGGCCTTATCAGGTGGTTACCCTGCGCTGTACCTCCAGCATTGCCGCCTTGTGGCTGGCCCCGCATCTGGGCGAATTTCGCAAACAAAACCCCGATATCGATCTGCGCATTCGAACACTTGATCAAGATCAGGGCGAAATAAAATCCACCGGTGCGGAACTGGAAATTGTAATTTTAAATGAGGCAGAGGTCGACCCCAGAGCTGTCAGGTTACTGACAACAACCATCACTCCGGTGTGTTCGCCCAAGGCCTTCGCCAACAAAGCGCGGCCAGCGGCTCCGGCTGATTTACTGGCCTTCGAGCTGATAGATATTGTCGGCTATGATGACGACTGGCACCGCTGGTTCCGCCGCCACGGGGTGAGCACAGAAACTGTGCCCGGCGGTTTTTCCGTTGACAGCTCGATGATTGCCATGGAGGCCACCCAGCGCGGCGATGGCATCATGCTGGGCAGGCGTCCGTTCATAGACCGCCTGCTGCGATCGGGTGAGTTGATGGAAGTATTCAGCCAGCCCTTCCACCTGCACGCCGATTACTATCTGCGCCATCGCAGGGGAGCGAAAGGCCGACGCTTAAGTCAAACTGTTGCAGACTGGCTGGTGGAACTGGCGAGAATTGAGTGGGGGGATAACAAAAAGCTCGACTAAAATCGCATTCACTCAACAAATGTTTCCGTATAAGCATGACAGGTTTTAACGTGTCGGCACCGGTATCTCGCCGCGATAATCATAAAAGCCGCGCCCGGTTTTGCGTCCGAGCCAGCCTGCTTCCACATACTTCACCAGCAACGGACACGGGCGGTATTTTGTATCTGCAAGGCCTTCATACAACACCTGCATAATTGACAGGCAGGTATCCAGCCCGATGAAATCGGCCAGTTGCAGTGGGCCCATCGGGTGGTTGGCGCCTAGCCGCATGGCGGTATCAATGGCTTCGACCGTGCCCACGCCTTCATACAGCGTATAGATCGCCTCATTGATCATCGGCAGCAAAATGCGATTGACCATGAAGGCGGGGAAATCTTCTGCAACAGCAACAGTCTTGTTCAGTTCACCGATAAAGTTGCGCACGTCATTGAAAATATCATCTTCGGTGGCAATGCCGCGAACAAGTTCGACCAGTTCCATTACCGGCACCGGGTTCATGAAATGAATTCCCATGAAACGTCCGGGCCGGTCGGTGACGGCGGCCAGGCGGGTTATGGAAATTGACGAGGTATTGCTGGAAATAATCGTGTCTTCGCGCAGATGGGGACACAGATCAATAAAAATTTTGCGTTTGACTTCTTCATCTTCAACCGCTGATTCAATAATAAGATCGATATCATTGAGCTGCTCCAGGCTGACAACGGTTTTAATCCGCGCCAGCGTGGCATCGCGGACCTCTTCGGAGATAGTGCCCTTTGATACCTGGCGGGCAAGATTGCCATTTATTGTTGCCAGCGCTGCTTCAAGCGCTTCGGGCGACAGATCGCATAAAGTCACCTGTCGTCCCGCAAGAGCACAGACATGAGCGATGCCATTGCCCATCTGGCCCGCACCGATAACGCCAATCTTTTCAATATTCATTCGATCTATTCTCCAGCATCACAGCCAGCCCAGCGCGTTTAGATTAATTCAGCTGCGCGATTATAGGTGTTTTTGTGTCCGTTACAATATGTCTATTTTTTCAAACCCAGCTTAAAGTCCCGCCTTTTCCAGTTCTGCCTCAAGCGCCGGAATTGCCGTAAACAGATCTTCCACCAGACCATAATCGGCCACCTGAAAAATCGGCGCTTCTTCGTCTTTGTTGATGGCAACGATGACTTTACTGTCTTTCATCCCGGCCAGATGTTGAATAGCTCCGGAAATACCAACGGCTATGTAAAGTTCAGGTGCCACAACCTTGCCGGTCTGGCCGACCTGATAATCATTGGGCACAAAGCCCGCATCAACGGCCGCACGGCTTGCACCAACGGCGGCTCCAAGCTTGTCAGCAATTTTTTCCAGCATGACAAAATTATCACCAGATTGCATGCCGCGACCACCGGAAATAACAATTTTGGCGGACGTTAACTCAGGCCGCTCGGAACTTGAAAGTTCATCACTGACAAATTTCGAAAGCCCCGGATTATCACCGGCGTTAATAGCTTCAATAGTCGCCGAGCCGTCATCTTCAGCCGCCGCAAAGGCTGTGGCGCGCACGGTAATGGCTTTCTTGGCATCAACCGATTGTACCGTCTGTATGGCATTGCCGGCATAGATAGGACGCTCAAATGTATCCGCACTGATTACAGCCGTAATATCGGAAATCTGAGCAACATCCAGCAGAGCTGCCACGCGCGGCATATAGTTCTTGCCGCTTGTGGTTGCCGCAGTGATGGCGGTGTCATAATTTTCCATCAACGCAACAATGAGCGCTGCCATGTTCTCTGCCAGCTGGCGTTCATAGAGGTCATCATCGGCTACCAGAACTTTCGCAATTCCTGAAATCTTTGCCGCCTGCTCACCCACAGCGGCGCAATTTTTACCGGCAACAAGTATGTGTACGTCTGCGCCCAGAGCCAGGGCAGCGGTTGCTGCTTTGGCGGTTGAATCTTTCAACTCGTCATTGTCATGTTCTGCAATCAGCAAGACGGCCATCAAAATACTCCTGCTTCGTTTCTTAATTTATCAACCAGTTCAGCCGCAGACGCCACCATAACCCCGGCTTTGCGCCCGGAAGGCTCGACGGTTTTTAAAATGTTGAGTGTAGGTGTTACGTCAACGCCATAATCTTCCGGAGTTTTTTCATCAATCGGTTTTTTCTTTGCCTTCATAATATTGGGCAGCGACGCATAACGCGGTTCATTGAGGCGCAAATCCGTAGTAATTATTGCCGGCATGGCAAGATCAACTGTCTGCGATCCACCATCGACTTCACGGATAACTGTGATCCTGTCACCATCAATGGTAATTTTTGAGGCAAACGTTCCCTGCGACCAGCCTAATATGGCGGCGAGCATCTGACCGGTCTGGTTGCAATCATCATCAATGGCCTGCTTGCCTAAAATAACCAGCCCCGGTTCTTCTTCGCCAATTATGGCCTTTAAAATCTTTGCAACGCCAAGAGGCTCAACCAACTCATCGGTCTTTACTAAAATACCGCGATCAGCACCCATCGCCAAAGCGGTTCTGATGGTTTCCTGGGCCTGTTGGGGGCCAATGGAAACAGCGATAATTTCAGTTGCAGTTCCAGCTTCTTTCAACCGGATGGCTTCTTCTATGGAAATTTCGTCAAAAGGGTTCATCGACATTTTGACAT
>CAZVAZ010000302.1:0-3458 GCA_964625235.1 uncultured Hyphomicrobiales bacterium | reverse complement strand
CCATTGATCAGGGAAAATATACCGAGCGCTATCAGGGCATTGTACCGCTCACCAACATTTCGTTGAGTGAAGCTGCCCACACATATTTTGATCAATCCGAACAAATCCCCACCAATATCTATCTTGCCGCCGGTCCCCTGATATCGAACGCCCCCGAAGGGATACTCAGTGGCTGGCAGGCCGGTGGCATGATGATCCAGTATCTGCCCGACACCGGCGGCGTGCCCCAGCCCATAGAATTGCCGTCTGGAAAAGATGCTGAAGAAGATGTTGATTGCGAGGAAGATGACCGCTGGATACGCGCCAAAGCATTAATGAATACAATTGAAGCACATGAACTGCTCGACCCGACAATATCACTGGAGCGGTTGGTCTATCGGTTTTTCCATGAAGAAGGCGTGCATGTGTTCGAACCGGTCACGCTTCAAAGTGGCTGCCAGTGTTCCAGTCAGAAGGTTGAACAAATGCTGGGCCAGTTCAGTGCAGATGATATTAGCACGATGATAGAAGATGATAATATCACTGTTACGTGTGAGTTTTGCAGCCAAAGCTATACGTTTGATCCGAAAAAATTCGAAAAACAATAGAGCAATCCAGCAGAATTACCCATAACGCCAGGCGGGAATATGTCTGTCGTCGTAATTGTGCTTTAATCCTGTTGGAAATTGATGTCTTGAAAATCGAGATATATTAAATAGATAATGGGTATAATACCTGTTTTTACCGCCGAGTGGCTGAAGAGATGAAACCCGTCAATCAAAGTGAAGTTTTGGACGCTGTGGTGAGCAAGCCTCCGCTGGTGCGCCGGATTGTTGGTGTGCTGTTGCCGCTGGTCATTTTGGCTGTTGCCGTCGTTGGTTATAGGGGTCTGATTGCATCGAAAAAGACGATTGAGCCGCTCAAGGTGGTGGAAAAATCATGGCCGATCTCAATTGTGCCCGTCGTCATTGACAATCAAACCCCCGAACTGCGCCTGTATGGCGAGGCTGTTGCCGGGCGCCAGGTTGATATGCGCACGCTCGTTATGGGCGAAATTATCGAAACCGGCGAAAATTTTAAACTTGGCGGCATCATCAAAAAAGGCGACACACTGGTCAAAGTGGATACCTTTGAATATGTTGCAGCTCTCGAAGAAGCTCAAGGCAGTCTTTTGGAATCAGAAGCCCGATTGCTGGAATATAATGCCCGGGTACAACTCGAAATTGATCAACTTGAAGTTGCCCGCTTTCAACTTGACCTTGCCCAAAAAGATTTAAAACGCGCATTTAAACTGAAAAAACAGGGTTCAATATCGCAAAAAGCCGTTGATGATCGTGAAGTCACCCAGTCGTTGCGCCAGCAGGCAATCGCCCAGCGCACCAGCAATATAGAAATTGAACGCGCCCGGGCGAGCCGGCAAACAGCCGTCATCGATCGCCTGAAAACCGCTGTGCGCCGGGCTGAGCGCGGCCTTCGCAACACCCGCCTAATCGCCCCCTTTGATGCCTATGTGGCAAGAATTGACGGTGAGGTCGGCCGCTTTGTCAGCGCCAATGACCGCGTGGCAACCCTCATCGACAGCCAGCAGATTGACGTGCGCTTCAGCCTGTCTGATGGTCAATACGGGCGTATAATTGCCGATGAAGGCACCGTCATTGGCCGTGCCGTTCGCATCATCTGGCGCGTCGGTCTCAACCAATATGATTTTGAGGGTAAAATAGAGCGCGTCGGTGCACAGATTTCGGCCAGCAATGGCGGCATTGATGTCTTTGCCCGGCTCGATCTCAAGTCCGCCAAAACGCCGTTGCGAACCGGTGCTTTCGTTGAGGTTTATCTTAAAGACCGCACCTATAACAATGTCGCCCGCCTGCCTGAAACCAGTCTCTACGACAATAACCGCGTCTATGTGATGGAAGCGGGCAGATTAATTGAAAAAAAGGTTGAACTGGTGGGATATGCCGGCTCTGACGTACTGGTGCGCGGGGCTTTGATGCCCGGTGAAAAACTACTGTCGAGCCGATTGTCAGCCCCGGTTAACGGTCTGCTGGTTGTTGAAAAATAACCATGGCGAAATCTCAGAAAACAAATGGGGCGGTGAGATTTTTTACCCACCACCGTAATGCCTCAAACCTGCTGATGATCATGCTGGTGCTGTCGGGCATGTTTGCACTTACCAAACTTCAGGTGCAGTTCTTTCCCTCAGTGGAAATTCCCGTCATCTCGGTCAATGTCGTCTGGCCCGGGGCAAGTCCTGAAGATGTTGAAAAAAGCATTCTCAAATCACTCGAGCCGGAACTGCGCTACACGGATGGTTTAAGTGAATTTTCGTCATTTGCCCGCGAAGGTGTGGCCTCCATAATAATGGAATTTGAGGGTGGCACCAATATGCAATCAGCGCTTTCCGATGTGGAATCGGCTGTCAATAACGTCACCACTTTACCTGAAGAATCTGAAAGACCGATTATACAGCACCATAAGTTTTATGAAGATGTTGCCAGCCTGTCCATATCCGGTCCCTATAGCGAGTTGGCGCTCAAATCCTATGCCCGCAAAATTCGCGATGGCTTGCTCGAAGCCGGTATTGACCAGGTCAATTACACCGGATTTCGTGATGAGGAAATCTGGGTCAGCGTGCGCCCGGAAGAATTGCGCCGCCTGAACCTCACCGTGGCCGAAATCGCTGATAAAATCAAAGAAATCAGCCAGGACCTGCCCTCGGGCACTCTCGATGGTGTTATCGACAAGCAAATCCGCTCGATTGGCCAGGCCGAAGATACCGTAGCCGTATCGCAGATTGAAATAAAGTCTTTGCCCGGCGGTGAAAAGATTTACCTGCGCGATATCGCCACCATTGAAACCAGGTTTGATAAAACCGCCCCCATTTCCTTTCAGGGAAAATACAAAGCCATTGGTCTGGAAGTCAGGCGCGCACTCGCCGCCGATACGCTGGAAGTAGCAGAAATTCTGAATAAATATTTGGAAAAAACCCTGCCCACCCTGCCGCCAGACCTCAAGGTGGTTAAATATGATGTGGCCGCAGATGCGGTTTCAGATCGCATCGGCCTGTTGTTGAAAAACGGCGCGGGCGGCCTGGCGCTTGTCCTGATAATTCTGTTTGTCTTCCTCAATGCACGCATTGCCTTTTGGGTGGCTGTCGGTATCCCCGTATCCGTCATGGCAACCCTCGGGATTATGTACATCACCGGTCAGAGCATCAATATGATATCGCTGTTTGCGCTGATCCTGACCCTTGGCATTATTGTTGATGATGCCATCGTTGTCGGCGAACATACCGCCACCTGCTGGGAACGCGGTGATACGGCACTGGCGGCAGCCGAGCGCGGTGCCACCCGCATGCTGGCACCTGTGGTAGCTGCCACCTTGACCACCCAGGCTGCCTTTTTACCGCTGTTTTTGATTGGCGGTATAATTGGCGATATTATTGCCGCCCTGCCAGCCGTTGTCATTGCCGTTCTCAT
>CAZVAZ010000301.1:0-3477 GCA_964625235.1 uncultured Hyphomicrobiales bacterium | reverse complement strand
AGAAAAACAATACCGTTGTTTTCAACCGAATGAATGGCTTCCTGAATAAGCTGGTCATCATCCAGCAGCTTGTCGGATTCTTCCACCATCAAAGCCTCATGGCTTTCTTTAACGTTCATGCGCCGGGTTTTGGTTTTGCCGCCAAAGCCCTTGCCAAAAATATCACCCAGATTGATCATACCCATCTGCGCACCGGGCATGCCGGGAATATCAAACCCGGGCATGGCAGAGCTGGTGTCCGCTACTTCAACTTCGATTTCCTTATCATCGAGCTCGCCATCGCGAAGCTTCTGCCGGAAACTGTCGCGCGTGGTCTCGCTGGCGTTTTCACCGACGATGGCGCTCAAAACCCGCTCTTCGGCATTAAGGTGAGCAGCAGCGGTTACCTCATTGCGTTTTTGCTCACGCACGATGCCGATGCCCACTTCCATAAGATCGCGAATAATCTGTTCCACGTCGCGGCCGACATATCCAACTTCGGTAAATTTGGTGGCTTCTATCTTGATAAAAGGCGCATTGGTAAGCCCGGCCAGCCGCCGCGATATTTCGGTTTTGCCAACCCCGGTGGGGCCGATCATCAATATATTTTTGGGCAATACTTCCTCGCGCATCTGACCTTCAAGCTGCTGGCGGCGCCAGCGGTTGCGCAAGGCAATGGCGACAGCACGTTTGGCATCTTTTTGCCCAATGATGTAGCGATCGAGTTCAGAAACAATTTCGCGGGGAGAAAAATCAGTCATGAGTAAAACAGGTTTCCACTGTAGTTAAGGCAAAAATCTAGGCGTGGGCATGCGGCAGTTTATCGAGGTATTTTCCTTGTGGCAGCAGCTTGATAACCAGATGCCGTAAAGGTTTCCAGCCAACCCCAAAGGTGAGAATAAGAGCAGCAATGATCAACAACACGACACTCGTTGCAGCCTCTGACGGCAAATCAAGCTGCCAGATACCATAGGCAACAACACTGCCGACGTAGCCAAGTGAAGACACCAGCAAAGCGCGGCGATTGATGATGAGCGCAATGATACCAAACAAAATAAAGAAAGCTGCTATGATCAACCAGCTGTTGACAACAGGTGCAGCCCCGAATGCTTTTTGCAGGGTGGTGAAGGCCGGGTGAGCATCCCATAAAACCGCGTGCGTCAGCATCGGTGCTGCGATCAGATGGAGCCAGAAGCCGCAATCAGAACGCGTGGAGTTACGTAACGGGTCTTTGAGGTCAAACCACATTGCAACACTAAACAGACTTAAACCCCCCAGGCCAATTATCCAGCGGAAGTTTGACAGCAGGAAATCAGATGACACCACACCAATGGCGGTAAACGCCAGAGCAACAATTGTAAGCCCGACAATTGCCAGGGCAAAAGGCAAACGAAACCGCAGAAAAAACAGACCCGCAGCAATCAGTGCAGCTGCACTCACAATCATGAAAGTCTCATAGGTTGCAAGACTGCTCCATCTGGAGGCATCCAGACCATTGGCCATAAAATAGGCGGTAAAACCGGTAAAAAGCACCGATAAGACAATACTGGGCGCGGAAATTCTCAAATAACCTGTGAGCCATTCAGCCACTAGCCAGATCAAAACCAGCGCGGCCACCTGCGCAGCGATTGTATTGCCGAGGAAAGTTACTGCCGACATCAGGCCCGCGCCTAAAAATCCCGTTCCAATAGCAATAAACAGATCGCCAAATGAGCGAATAAACCGCGGCGCTTCATCTTCGGCCTCACGCAGAGCATCCTTACTGAGATCAGATTGCGGCCTATTGCCATTGCTTTCTTCATCGGCAATGGAGGCGAGCTTTTCCAGTTGATCGGGCGAGATAATGCCTTGCTCAACGCCGCGCTCTAAATCAGTTTTGGAAACCATGGCGGGTTATTCTTCTTCGTCAATAATTTCCAGAACCAACTGGTCATTGGTATAAACACAGATATCAGCGGCAATACTCATGGATTTTCTGGCAATATCTTCAGCGCTCATATCGGTATCCATCAAAGCGCGCGCAGCAGAAAGGGCATAATTTCCCCCCGAACCGATGCCGATAACACCACCTTCGGGTTCCAGCACATCTCCGGTTCCGGTGATAATCAGGCTGGCGGATTTATCAACCACGATCAACATGGCTTCGAGGCGGCGCAAATACCTGTCGGTGCGCCAGTCCTTGGCAAGCTCGACACACGCCCGGGTGAGCTGGGTCGGGTATTGCTCTAACTTGGTTTCAAGGCGTTCAAACAGTGTCATGGCATCAGCCGTTGCTCCGGCAAACCCGGCAATAACATTGCCACTGCCAAGGCCGCGCACCTTGCGCGCATTGCCCTTCATGACCGTATCGCCCACGGATACCTGGCCATCGCCTGCAATAACAACCTTGCCGCCTTTGCGAACAGTTAGGATGGTAGTCACTGTGATGCCTTTCAGTTAAAACAATTACGCAGCTGTCATTTACAACCATGTAATGGGTTTGTGAGCGTTTGAAAAGAGATAGCCTGTTAGTTATATAAAATGAAACCGGATCATGTGGCTGGCGTCCGCAGTTTGGACCTGCTAAGACCCCTGTCAGTACTGGCAGTTAAATCAAATCAGGATTTTAAAGATGCGCACCGCCACAGTAGAGCGTAATACGCGCGAAACCAGAATTTCCGTCACCGTTAATCTCGATGGCACCGGGCAATGCAGCCTGGATACCGGCATTGGCTTTCTCGATCATATGCTGGAGCAGTTGAGTAAGCACGGGCTGATTGACATAGAGCTCAAGGTTGAAGGTGATCTCCATGTTGATATGCACCACACCACAGAAGACAGTGCCATTGCCATTGGCCAGGCGGTAAGACAGGCGCTGGGTGAGTGTCGCGGCGTTAAAAGGTTTGCCCATGCTTATTTGCCAATGGATGAGGCACTGACCCGCGTGGCGCTGGATATTTCCGGCCGGCCTTATTTGATCTGGAAGGTTGATTTTTCCAGACCAAAAATCGGTGAGATGGATAGCGAGCTTTTCAAGGAGTGGTTTCAGGCGTTTGCACAAAATGCTGGCATTACCCTTCATGTTGAAAATCTCTACGGGGATAATAATCACCACATTGTTGAAAGCTGCTTCAAAGGCCTGGCGCGCAGTCTGCGAGACGCCACAGCTATTGATGAACGCCAGAAAGATGTGATACCCTCCACCAAGGGTATGCTGAGTTGATGGGATAATTGATAAAAGCGTTGGCGTAGATCATGAAAATATTTTCGGTACACCACAAATCCGTCGAACCTTCACTCATATTGAGCGAAGGACTGGAAACCCGCTTTGTTAAAGAGGGGATTTCCTGGGCAGCACTTTTTTTCGCTCCCCTGTGGCTGGTTTTTCACCGCATGTGGCTGGTTTTGTTCGCAACCTTGCTGTTATACGCAATTGCAATAGCAGCAGCCGATGCCGTCGGCCTTGATGCAGCACCTGCCTTCGGCCTCGTTCTCATCGTCAACATTATTATCGCCCTT
>CAZVAZ010000300.1:0-3482 GCA_964625235.1 uncultured Hyphomicrobiales bacterium | reverse complement strand
TCGACATCAAAGACTATCGCATCATTATGCTCGACAGCTCGGAGCCCGGTCATACGGAAGGAATTTTGTGTGAAAAACGCTTAAGCTGGCTTGCCACACGACTATCGGAAGCAAAAGATGCCGGTTTACCCGTCATTCTCATTGTCCACCACAATGCCAACCGGCTGCATATGCCAGTTGACGCTTATATTCTGGCCGAACCGGAAAAACTGGCAAAGGTCTTAAAAGACAGCCGCGCCCAAATAGCTCAGATTATCGCGGGCCACTGCCATATTACCACAGCGGGAAGCTGGTATGGTTTTCCGGTTGCAACAATTTCGGGCAACCAACATCGCGTCGGCGGGTTTTTCCGCAACATGTCAGGCCAACAACCCTGTTATGAAGGCCCGGCACAATTCGCCGTATTATTTGCCGACAAGGTCGGGGTTACGCTACATTATCACAGTTACATTGATCGTAATGTTCAACTTCCCAATGCCATGTTCCCGTGGAAGCTCAATCAGAAATTTGCAGATGAATAGTTGGAGCAAAATCGCCCGTCACAATCAGAAAGTATCCATCCATGAAGCTCAATGAATATGCATCCTACGATGCTCTGGGACTTGCCGAACTCGTTGCCACAAAACAGGTAACGCCAACTGAACTTGCAACCACCGCCAGACGCGCGATGGACGCCGTCAATCCAGACATCAACGCAATTATCGAGATCTATGACGACCGCATTGAAGACCTTGATGAAAGCACGCTTGGTGATGGCCCATTCAAAGGCGTACCGTTCCTGATCAAGGATGTGCACGGCCACGGGGTCGGGCGGAAAATCGAATTTGGCAGCCGTCTGTGTCAGGGCATGGTGGTGGATGAACCGACGCACTTTTGCGATCTTCTCAACACTTCCGGCCTCAATATAATTGGCCGCAGCAATACGCCGGAATATTCAATGGCTGCTGCCACCGAAAATGCTCTTCATGGTACAACCTCAACACCATGGAAAAAGGGCTATTGCGCCGGTGGCTCGAGTGGCGGCAGTGCCGCAGCGGTTGCCGCGGGAATTGTTCCCATTGCCCACGGCACCGATATCGCCGGTTCCATTCGTATGCCGGCAAGCTGGTGCGGCGGCGTTGGCCTCAAGCCCTCGCGCGGCCGGGTTTCCTTTGGCCCGGCCATGGACGAAAATGGCTTTGGGCTGGCGGTTGCCCTGGTGCAGTCAAAGACCGTGCGCGATACAGCCACCATGTTGGATTGTCTTGCCGTCCCGCAAACCGGAGATCCGTTTATCATTCCCAAACCCGATCAGGCCTATGGTGACCTGTTTGAACGCGCGCCGCAAAAACTCAAAATCGGCTGGTCTGTTGCTCCCCTGATGGGAGTAGAAACCGACCCCGAAATAAAAAGTGCTGTTGAAGAAACCGCAAAGGTTCTCGAGCAGATGGGCCACGACGTCTGCGAAGACGGGCCATCCTATGACGGCATTGCCTCGGTGCGTAAATTTTCCGATGTGTGGTTTTTCGGCTTTGATCGGCGCTTGCGTGCCTTTTCGCAAAGATCAGGCCATAAAATCAGCGAAGAAACGCTTGAACCGGTGGTCTGGCAAATCTATCAACACGCCTGCAATATGACCGGCGATGATTTTTTAGCCGGTATCGCCGAGGTTAATCGGGCCCGGCGCGAACTTTGCGCATTTTACGATGATTATGACATCTGGCTCGGCCCCACCACACCGCGCGTGGCCGAACCCCACGGCAAATATCACCTCGGCCGCACTGACGTTACCCTCGACAACTATGTTGAAGAAATTCTCGCCGTTCCTGCCCAGTTCACCGTCCCGCACAACATCATGACAACCCCGGCAATCTCCCTGCCTTTGGCACAACACTCCTCAGGCCTGCCCATAGGCATCCAGTTGGGCGCACGCTTTGCCAGTGAACACACTCTCCTGGCCCTGGCATCTGCACTGGAACAGGCCCTGCCCTGGATCGACCGCATTCCCCCGCACCATGTCTCAAACTCATAGAGATAACGCCTTTTTTTGCCCTTAGTGTGTTCTTAATGATAGACTAGTAAAAATTATTTTCGGTTTTCTCTAATAACTGAATGACAGAGGGAAAAGAGTATCATGTATAAATATGGAATCAGGTTTGCAGCGGCTGGGCTTTTAGCAGGGGCCGTCAGTCTGCCGGTATCAGCCTACGCGGATGGTGCAGATTCTGAATTTGTCAGTGAATTTCTGAATTCTCCGTCAGTTTATTCCCGGTATCAAAAAAGATATAACCCCGCTTACAATCGGCCTCTGGTTACCAATAAAAAGCCTACAAATATTTCTACTGTGCGCACCCGGGCTTTACCCCCCGAACCCCTGGTAGCTCTGCGTCAGGCGAAACTCAAACCCGCAGCTCAGATGAACACATACGCTACAGCCGTATACGAGCAATTGGTGGGTGCGTCTGGAGAGCCGCCTCGCGTCTTGTCCATCCATCGTAAAGAGATCATCAGGTTTTACAAAACCCGCGACTTCAAGCCATTATGGTCGGGGGAGTTTGGTCTGGCCGTTCGTGCAAAACACCTTTTATCCCTGCTAAGCAAGGCCGATGAAGAAGGATTGAGAGCGCGGGATTATCTGCCTGCTTCTTTGATTGATTTTAACGACCAGGCAAACAATCTTGCCGGATCACCGCAAAACCTTGCAAGACTGGAAATCGAACTTACTGTTGCCGCCCTTGAGTATTCTCATCATATTTCCGCCGGGCGGGTAAAACCTATCAGAATTTCCAAACTGCACACCCTGAAGGCCAGACCTGTTGCCGCCAGAAAGGTGCTCACCAATCTGCAATCCACCTTGCGGCCGGATACTTACCTCAACTCGCTGCAACCGATGATACCGCAATACCGGCATCTCAAAAAAGCTTTGGCAAAATACCGTGGTCAAACCGATGACAGCCGTACAATTCACATTTCCGTCGGAGCCCTTATCCGCCCCGGAGATTATGATGACAGACTGAAGCTCATCGCCAAACGCCTGCAACAGCTTGGGCTGTATAGTTTTGCGCCACAGGAAATCGTCAGCAACAGTGATGGGTATGAAAATGAGGCGTTTATCGACCAGTCACAGGATTTGTTTTACGATGCCAATCTGGTTGCCGCCATCAAGGACCTGCAGGAACAATCTGGCTTGCGGCGCGATGGTATCATTGGCAACAACACACTGGCAGCCCTCAATGGTCAAAGCAGTAGTAAAAAAATTGCCAAAATTATTCTAAGTCTGGAGCGTCTGCGCTGGCTGCCGCAGGACCTGAAAAGCAAGTATATTTTTATCAATCAGGCTTTTTATGAGACATGGGTGATGCAGGACGGTAAAGAGATTTATCGCTCTGATGTAATCATCGGCAAGTCCATACACCAAACCGCTGTCTTCAATGATGAAATGGACAAGGTGGTTTTAAACCCGCGCTGGTTCGTACCGCGTTCCATCGTTTATAATGAGATGA
>CAZVAZ010000299.1:0-3485 GCA_964625235.1 uncultured Hyphomicrobiales bacterium | reverse complement strand
GAAAATAACTTTGATCGCGATTTTCATCGATGGCCCGGTGCAAAGCCCTGCGCCCGCCTGCATCCGACAGGGATTTACTGGTAATATAATGCCCGGTTGCCATCGCAGCCGCACCCAGATCCTTAGCCATCTCGAGCAGGTCCTTGAATTTTACTTTCTGATTGCACTGGATACAGGGGATTGGCGTTTCACCGGCAAGATAGCTGTCGGCAAAATCCTCCATGACACTGTCGCGAAACCTGTCCTCGTAATCGAGCACATAATGCGGGATGTCCAAAAGCTCGGCAACGCGGCGGGCATCGTGGATATCGCTTCCGGCACAACACGCTCCTTTGCGCAAAACGGCCTCGCCATGATCATAGAGCTGCAGGGTAATGCCAACAACATCATAGCCTTCACGTTTGAGCTTTGCCGCCACAACGGATGAATCCACCCCGCCTGACATGGCAACCACAATGCGGTTGTCTTCAGGTGCACCGGGTAAATCAAGGCTGTTTAATTCAGTTTTTGAAGTCATGTCAAAAGGCCGGGACGTGATTAATTCTCTGGGATTTAGGATTCAAACCCGATTGCCGCCGTTATGCATGAAACCCATGGCATTTTCCATTAAAATCACAAACACCCCTTAACACGGTGCCGCAACACGGCAAAATACACCCTGAAGGCGGCAAATTTTGCCTGGTAGGCACCGTTTGATGCCGGGCCAGGGAATTTTACAATTGCTTAACTATCTGAATTAATTGATTTATTTTATTTCCATAAACTGGCATTACCCTTGCAGACAAGTTTGGGAATTGAAATTTAAACCGTGAGCTATGCTTTGTCCCATCAACTTGCCAGTATTCTATTGCCGTCCAATCGGCCAGAAATACAGCCCCCTCCCCGGCAGACGAAAAACGTCGCGTCCGAGCCGGACCGCAAGGTGGATACGTTTGAGCGCACTCTTGACAAGCAGCTGGAACGGCAACAACCCGTAGAAGATGCAGCAGAAAGCCAGCCAGTTGATAAGACCTCAACCACACCGGAAGAACCGGCATCAAAAGACGTCCTGGACAATAAGGACACCATAAGCTTCGAAGAAATTGCCAATACGGATGTTGCTGAGACTGCAAAGGCGCCTGACGAAGACACAATACCAAACGAAACTCTTATCGCCAGCCCCATCGCGGTTAACGCTCCTGCAGTTTCCACACGTTTTGATGCACCCGGCCTGACACAAACACTCAACAATCAGCCGGGACTGAACAATCCACCGGCAAATCCCCTGGCCGGTGAAACTTTGCCGCCGACACCCCCTAAAGAGGGTGTGGCAGGAAAGGCCATCGAGCAAAAGCCAGCCGGTTTAATCCAAACGTCAGATCTGTTCACCAGAGAACTTGCCGGGCTCAATGTGGAATCGGGGTCTAAACAGATTGCTGAAGAAGCCAGGGCCCAGTTGGCCAATCAGTCTGAAGGCGCAAGGGACAATAAAAATTCCGGCAGCCTTCTGCAAAAAGCCATAACCGAGATTGCCGGCCTTCAAAACGCTCCACAAAATGGACTGGCCAATGGAACACCAAACGCTGCCGCCAATGCCAATCTTCTGGCAACCACAGGTAACGGCGGAGCCACTGCTCAAATTTCACAGAGCATTGATGAACTGAGCCTGACGCCTCAAAATGCCTTTGGCACGAGCACCAAAATGGGCACGGCCATTCAAACCAATCAATCTGCCCAAACAGCCATAAACTCGCTGGCGGTGCAAATAACAAGACAGGCCAACCTGGGCGTCAATCGCTTCCAGATACGAATGGACCCGCCGGAACTTGGCCGCATAGATGTAAAACTTGAATTTGGCCGCGATGGCCGCATGACCGCCAATCTGTCGGTGGAACGGGCTGAAACTCTCGATCTGCTGTTAAGGGATGCCCGCGCCCTTGAGCGCGCCCTGGCTGGCTCAGGTCTGAATACTGACAAGGATTCGCTGAATTTTTCCCTGAAAGATCAGTCCGCCAATGAATTTGCCGACTTCAAGCGCGACGCCGAAGCAGGCTCCGATCAGGCCAGAACATCTGATGATGATGCAGATTTGAACTCGCCGCTGGATAATACCATCGCGGCATATCGAAGTTTAATTTCCAGCACAGCCGTCGACATAAGGATATAATCAAATGGAAGTAAGTCCTCTTTCAGCATTGACACAGCTCGGTCAGGGCAGTGCAAACAGCAACAACAATACCATTGCCGGCGATTTTGACACTTTTCTCAAAATCCTGACGACGCAATTACAGAACCAGAACCCGCTCGAACCTCTGGATACAAACCAGTTCACCCAGCAACTGGTACAGTTCTCCAGTGTTGAGCAGGAAATCCAGAGCAACCAGAGCCTTAAGCAATTGATTGCACTTTCCGGTGCCAATGCCTTTACCGGTGTAGTCAGTTACATTGGCAAGGAGGTTACGGCTGAAGGAGCCACCACCAATCTTTCCAATGGCCAGGCTTCATGGTCCTTCAGCCTGACCAAAGACGCCCCCAGCACCAATTTGACCATAAGAAATTCAGCTGGATCAATCGTTAAAACTGAAAGTGTTGATGGCAGGTTCGGTGCAAACTCGTTTGTCTGGGACGGCAGGTCTGATGCCGGCAACGCTGTACCCGATGGTCTTTATTCAATCACAGTCGAAGCCAAGGATGTTGACGATAACTTTGTCTCCGCCACAACTACCGTAAAAGGGCTGGTGGAAGGAGTGGATCTGACATCAAATGAACCCCTATTGAGAGTAAACGGAACAACAGTAAAACTTTCGAGCGTTAGAGCCATCGACCAGATAGCCACTCCATAAGGTCAAAAACTACGCCAAAACCTGCAATCAGATACTTTTTTGTTCAATACTGAAACACTTTAAGGCGTTTTCTTAAAGAAGAATTTACCCTGAGCTTTAGGCCTTTCTTAAAGCCCCCCGGGGTATGGTGTCCGCAGTGTTAAGTAGTAAAACAGAGTATTATGGTTCATCAACTAAGACCACGATCAAATTACGTTATTGGCCCTGATGGCAGTCCGCTGACAATTGCGGACCTTCCACCAACGTCAACAAAGCGTTGGGTGATCCGCCGAAAAGCCGAAGTCGTTGCAGCTGTGCGCGGTGGCTTATTGAGCCTTGAGGATGCGTGCAAACGCTATACCCTTACTGTAGAAGAATTTCTAAGCTGGCAACGCTCCATCGAACGCCACGGTTTGGCGGGACTGAGAGCCACCCGGGTTCAACACTACAGACAATAGAAATATCACTGTCCAGGCGACAACTCTCTTATACAGTTAGCCGGATAAAAATTGAATCACGAGCTTAAGCGTTGGAACCCCTCCCGTTCTGGCGCTTTTTTTTGCCGTGTCAAACCCTGATGCAAATTTCTCACCCCACCGTACCCGGTAATTTTTGCCCACTTTCGCACGGGCATCTGAGCCAATTGGAAACACTACCGGGTAATTATTCCCGATCTGGCACATT
>CAZVAZ010000298.1:0-3488 GCA_964625235.1 uncultured Hyphomicrobiales bacterium | reverse complement strand
AGATCCTTCCAGCGCCCGAAATCGTATGTAACCGTGTTCACGCACATACATGCAATTGTCATAAGGCCCCTGAACCAGTGGCAATTCACGACCAAGTGCTTCAAGAACGATGTCGACACCCCCAACCGGCGTATCAATAACGATGACCCATTCACGTTCCAGAAAAGCAGGCACCATGTCAAAATTATCAAGTTCGTGCTTATCTTGCATAGCTTCCTGCCTTTTTTGATTTTCTACTGTGTTAGGTTTAGCATCACACTGCTGACATCTAGCTGGCAGCAGTGATGGTGTAACCTGCCCGCAAAGGATGGAATTGATGAGCCGATCACTGCGCATGTATGAGGTTATCCAGCTACTCAGAAGTGCTGCCAAGCCGATGACGGCACACGCAATCGGTGAGGTACTGGGAGTTTCAAAACGCACGGTATATCGTGATATTACAGCGCTGCAATCCATGCGCGTTCCCATCGATGGCGAGGCCGGTGTTGGCTATATCATGCGACCGGGGTTTGACCTGCCGCCGCTGGCCTTCAGTTCGGTGGAAATTGAGGCGATTGTCGTTGGCCTCGCTCTGCTGCAACGCACCGGTGACACCGGCCTGCAACGTGCAGCACAAGGGGTGGCAAACAAGATCAATGATGTGATGGCTGACACGGAAAAAACTCAACTCACCAACGAAACACTCCATGTATCGGGCTGGAATGCCATTCCCGCATCAACGATTGAGATTGACTGCATTCGCCGTGCTATTCGTGACGAGGAAAAATTGCAGCTTGTCTATAGTGACGCCGAAAAAAACCAGACCCGGCGCCTCATTTTACCGCTGGCAATCCTCTACTATATTGATGTCATCATACTGGCCGCCTGGTGTGAACTACGCACAGACTTCAGACACTTTCGTATTGATCGCTTACAGGAATTTACCCCCACCCGTGAATATTTCATTGGCAGGGGCGATCCATTGAGGCAAACCTGGCGCGAGCACCATGATTTGCCCTGACGCAAGCCTTAACCTCAGTTACTCATCAAAACCGGCACGGTCATATTCTTGAGAATATGTCGGCTGGCACCGCCGAAAACCAGCTCGCGCAACCGCGAATGGCCATAAGCACCCATCACCAGAAGATCGCTGCTGTTATCAGAGACCCGTGACAGAATTTCATCACCGACTTCAGGCAATTTTGACCTGGAGTTATCGATTTCAGCACGGATGCCATGGCGGGACAGGAATTTGGCAATGTCACTGCCGGGAACATCCATTGTATCGCCATCTTCTGATTGCGGATTGACCCATAAAACAGTTACTTTTTCCGCCATCTTGAGCAGCGGTAATGCCGCAGCACTGGCCCGGGCGGATTCACGGCTGGCATTCCAGGCAAGGGTAATGTTTTTGCCAAAGTCAATATGTTCTCCTGCATAGGGAACCATCAGCACTGGTCGCCCGCTATCAATCAGCAACTGTTCGAGAACGCGGGTAACATCAATATCATCATGGTCGGGGTCGCGCTGTGCCGCGACAACCACATCTGCGCCGCGCGCATGATTGACCACAGCTTCTGACACAAGAGCGGAATTGACCTGGATGCTGCGCCACTCGCGTCTGACGGTATTTTTTCCCGTCATTTTTTCGAATATTTTCTTTAGCCCCTGCGCTTCTATTTCCAGCGCGTTGCTCTGGGCATCAAGAATTTCTGCGGTAAAATCCACAGCCACCGTGGCATACACATGATAGACCGGTGCCACATGAAGACCAATTAAATGAGCATCGCTTTTGTTGGCCAGCGAAATGGCCGCAGCCAGCACCCGTTCGGCGCTTTTTTCTTCGCTTAAATAAGCAAGTATTGTCTGGTAGGCCATGTCTGATACCCCAATGAAAATTGATATTACAGACTTGCTAAAACCTATCGGCCCCTGCCGCTTTGATCTGGCTCAATTGACGAAGGAAATCCAGCGCCGATATCGATACACCCGTTATTGTAAATCAAAGCCCAGAATGGCCATCTGGAACGAATACGACTGTTCGTCCTCGTCATCATCATCATCCGCATAAACCACGCCGACAAACTCATCGCCGATATAAACCTCGGCAGAATCACCTTTTTGCGGCCGCTGGCGCACCTCGATAATATCCAGCCTGAATAACGAACGCAGGTATTTCTCAACTTTCAGAATATCATCGGGATTCACGGGTCTTCTCCTGGGTAATTCGTATAGATTGTCATCATGCGCATTTGATGTTTCTTTTGATATACCCCATGCCCGATGTCAACAACAGCAATAACCCGGCTGTTAAAATACACAAAAAACCAATGCCTCCCCGGCCCATGCTTACTCCATTCCGGCTTGGGCCCACCCCCCACTTGTGGCTGGCAAATAGTAATTGGAAAAAACCCTTCCTTCGTCATCCCCGGGCTCGTCCCGGGGATCCATTCCTCTGGCTTATCACCACGAAAGCACCATCGAATAAAATTTGACCATTGAGGAATGGTTCTCTGTGACAGGCACAGAGATGACGATAAAGGGAGATATTTCGACCACCATCGGCAACAGGCGTCTGCGAGTGCAGAAAACCACCTCATCGGCAATAATATCACAGGAACATTTATCCGGTGAAATCTCCCGTTTTTCCCGTGCGCCGGACTCGACAGATGCTCAGGGTTAATGTAACCATACCCACAAGTATCTGACGGATTCGGATGGCTTTACCCGCCAATGCCTGTCAGGCTTTCAAAATACCGGGGACAGGTTTGGGAAAATCAATATGTTGAATATCATTTTGCGCGGCGGGCGGCTGACCAAATATAGAGGTGTGGCTGCGAGTTTCGCGCCTGACTCTGGTATTTCCAGCCCCGGTGTTGCCACCAATTCTGCCCCTGCGACCGTACTGGAGCGCATGGCCTCTGCCTTGGGTTCATCGGTATCAGCGCACACACTTGGCTCTGTCGGGCTTGCGGCCGGACTGATGCTTTTGCCCGGTGCCGCCCACGCCGCCCCGAATGCCTGCACCGTTGACGGAAATGTGGTGACCTGCACCGGTAACCAGTCGGCGGGCATCGCCAGCGGTACAGATTTTATCGTACCACCGATTGACACCCTTAATGTTAACACCCTGACCCAGGCGATTGCCCCGGCGACGACTGTTAATGGCATCAATTTTCAAAGAAATGATGGCCTGGGAATTACTGTCAACGTCGACACCGGAGCCTTCGGCATCACCACAACAGGTAACGGTGCCAAAGGCATTTCGGCGCGGGACTTTGGTGCTGGCAATGTGAGCGTCACCTCGACCGGCAATATCACCACAGATGGCACCGGCGCCGAGGGCATTGACGCCTATGTCGCTGGTGACGGCAACGTGAGCGTCACCTCTACCGGCAATATCACCACAGATGGCAGCAGCGCCGATGGTATTTACGCCTATGTCTCTGGCAGCGGCAATGTGAGCGTCACCTCGACCGGCAATATCGCCACAGATGGCAGCAGCGCCG
>CAZVAZ010000297.1:0-3490 GCA_964625235.1 uncultured Hyphomicrobiales bacterium | reverse complement strand
CTGCTCAAAACCCTGAAAGGGGCGGATGGCATGAAAACCGGTTTTGTATGTGTTTCGGGCTTTAACATTGTGGTCTCGGCAACACGTGGCAATCGCCAGCTGGTTGCTGTGGTTATGGGTTCAAAGTCAGCTAAAACCCGCGATGCCCGGGCCGCACTATTGCTCGAAAGGGCATTTTCCAATCCTTCCGCTGCCAATACCGGTGCCAATAAGCTCGCTAAACTTGCCAATGGCGCGGCGACAAAAAAACCAACAAGTATGCGCTCTGTAGTGTGCAAGCCGGCAAAAAAGAAACGCCGGGCCAAGAAGAAACGTAAGAAGAAAAAACACATACACAAAGCCAGGGGATCGTGATTATTTGCGCTCAACACGACACTGATAACAATTATTGGAAGCCGACCGCACATGGATAAACTCAATATCCCGATCAGCTAAAACAGCGGTACATTCATCCACCAGAAACCGTGTCTCAATCACTTTACCCGTGCCATATTTGATGCGCTCATCGCGTGTATATCCGCGGATCAGAAGTTGTTCCCATTCCTGAAACATCAAGGGTGATGTTGCAGTTTCCTCATGGCGGGTGCACGATTTTCCATGTAAAAATACAGGCCCTTGTTCTGCATAAGGCTGAACGGTTTCAAAGGGTCGATAGGCAAAAATCAACATCTCCTCCCCGGCCTCGATATATTGCAGGCAATGACGGCAAGGCATGCCGCCACCTTGTGAAATCACTTTTTCAGGTAGCAAATTGTTGGCATCACGACCGCCGGCCTGAAGGGCGCGGGCAACAGATGTCTCAAGCGCTGAAAATCTGATCGGCATGGTAATCTCTCCAATGTTGGCATTCACATTATGAATAGAAAATAATGCCAACAGCTAATGAGAGCCACCCGTTTCTTGTTCATGAAACCAGAGCGCTTCTCGACATATCTGGCTGGGCTCCTATAGAGTTAGTTTTGACGAAGATTGAAGAATTGAGTTGCATGCCCCTATCTGACGAAGATACCAATACGCTTTTAGCCGTACTAAGTGACGGGAAATTTTCGGAACTGCCTGATTTCCAACGCGGCAAGGTCAGGGACAGTTATGATCTGCCCGATGGCCGCCGCATCATGATTGCCACTGACCGTCAATCTGCTTTTGATCATGTGCTGGCGTGCGTGCCTTACAAGGGCCATGTGCTGACGCAGATTGCGCGTTTCTGGTTTGATCAGACAAAGGATATTTGCCCCAATCATATTATCAGCTATCCCGACCCCAATGTGGTGGTGGGCAAGCGGCTTGATATGCTGCCGATTGAAATGGTGGTGCGTGATTACCTCACCGGTTCAACTGAAACGGCGATCTGGACGATCTATGCAAACGGGGAGCGCAAACCTTATGGACACAGCCTGCCCGATGGTATGGTCAAAAACCAGAAGCTGCCCAACACCCTGATTACACCGACAACAAAGGGCAGCGCCGGAGAGCACGATTTTCCGATCACTGAGGCTGAGATTCTCGAACAGAAAATTCTGACACCACAGCAATGGGAGGATGTTAGCGCCAAGAGCCTTGCGGTGTTTGAACGTGGCCGCGAAATAGCTGCGAAAAACGGGCTTATTCTGGTGGATACAAAATTCGAGTTCGGCCTTGATGACAAGGGCAAAATTATTCTGGCTGATGAAATTCTCACACCGGATTCAAGTCGTTATTGGATTGCCGATACCTATGAGACCCGCCTGAACAGCGGTGAAGAACCCGAAAGTCTGGACAAGGAATTCCTGCGTCTGTGGATTGCCGCACGCTGTGATCCCTATAAGGATGCCATACCGGAAATCCCCGGCGAAGTGCTGCTGGAGTTCAGCGAAAAATACATCCAGCTGTTTGAGACCGTCACCGGAACCAAGTTTGAGCGACCCGATAACACTATCTCCGTACACGCACGTATCCATACCGCTCTGGAACAGGAGTTCCCTGAATACTTCAAATAGGACAAGGTTTTGAGCGACGATACTCCCCTTGCTTTTTCCATCCTCACCGGCTTTTTGGGCAGCGGCAAAACCACCTTGCTGAACCGGCTGGTAAACCATGAGGACATGAGCAATACGGCTGTCATCATCAATGAGTTTGGTGAAATTGGTTTGGATCATCTGCTGGTTGAAAGCGCTGATGAAGATATTGTGGTGGAGATGTCTTCGGGGTGTCTGTGCTGTACCATGCGCGGTGATCTGGTCGATACGGTTCAGGGCCTGCTGGCGCGGCGCGATGCAGGCGAAGTCAAGGCGTTTGACCGTATTGTCATCGAGACCACCGGGCTGGCCGACCCCGCCCCGGTGTTGCATGTGGCCATGAACCACCCCTATCTGGTCCACCGTCTCAGGCTTGAAGGGGTGTGGACGACCATTGATGCGATTAATGGCGCAGCAACGCTGGACAGGTTTGCCGAAGCAGTCAAACAGGCGGCTGTGGCTGACCGGATAATTCTCACCAAGACTGATATGCTCAACGATGCCCAGGATGCAGACCCGTTGATTTCGCGGCTCAAACACCTTAACCCAACCGCCACCATCTTGAATGCCGCCAAAGGTGAGGCCAATCCCGAAGCCCTGTTTGGCTGCGGGCTGTATAATCCCCAAACCAAAACAAATGATGTGGCACAATGGTTACGCACAGAGGCGCTGGAAGATATCGGTGCCCACCACCATCATGACGTCAGTCGCCATGACAAACATATCAGGGCCTTTTGCATCACCCATGACGAGGCGATTAAATCAAATGACTTTAACCTGTTCATCGAAGTGTTGCTGTCAACCTACGGGGCCAATCTCCTGCGCATAAAAGGCATCGTCAAACTAGCCGAACAACCCGACAGACCGGTGGTCATTCACGGGGTTCAGCATGTGTTTCACCCGCCAGCGCAACTTGCCAGCTGGCCCGATGATGATCACCGCACCCGCATTGTTTTTATTACCAAGGATGTGGATGACGCTAGGCTTTCATCTCTGCTCAATTCATTCATCGGCGCCATCGACAAAAAAGCCGTACTGGAAGCCTTCGAGCAGGAAAACCCATTATCACTGGTGGCAGGCACGCCGATTAAATACAAATAGAGAAAAATACTATGCTCAAAGTCTACGGCCTGAAAAACTGCGACACCTGTAGAGCCGCACGCAAATGGCTGACAGCTAAAGGCGTACCCCATGAGTTTTTCGACCTGCGCGACATCCCGCTCGATGCCGAAACAATCCGCCACTGGATAGCTGAAGTGGGCCTCGAAACCCTGCTAAACAAGCGCGGCACCACCTGGCGCAAGCTTGACGATGGGGATAAGGAGTCACTGGATGAGACAAAAGCCGTTAAACTGATGCTCGCCCATCCTGCCTTGATCAAACGCCCGGTGTTCTGCCGCGATGGTAGAATATCGGTGGGCTTTGCCAGGGATGAAAACGATCGCGGTCATTTGCTGGGCCGATAACAAAACTACTTCAACTGTTTGAGACCACCT
>CAZVAZ010000296.1:0-3515 GCA_964625235.1 uncultured Hyphomicrobiales bacterium | reverse complement strand
CTCTGTGTTGGCAAAAAAGGCCATGACGCCATGAAGCGTCAGTTCTCGGCCCAGATTATCGAATTGATTGAAATCCGGGTGAAAAACGTAGGCTTCGACAATGCACAGGGCGTCGGCGACAAAGTTCTTGATATGTTTGACGCGGGCGAGTTTGATGTCTGCACTTTATACTATGCCGAGTTTAAATCGGTGATTGAACAGATACCAACAGCCTTGCAGCTCATACCGGCCGAGATCAGTGCTGAGGAAGAAGCTGACGCACCGGCATCCTCCGGCCCGAGCGCATGTTATGAATATGAGCCTGATGAGGGTGAAATTCTCGAAGTTCTGCTGCCGCGCAATGTCAATGTACAGATTTTTCGGGCGTTGCTGGAAAATGCAGCCAGCGAGCAGGGCGCACGCATGAGTGCGATGGACAATGCGACCCGCAATGCCGGTGATATGATTGACAAATTGACGTTGACCTATAACCGGACGCGGCAAGCGAAAATTACCACTGAACTGATTGAAATTATATCCGGCGCGGAAGCGCTCCAGTAACTTTGACGAGATGAAGGACGAACACCATGGCCAAGAAAAAGGTTGTTGGACAGGTAACGCAGGTAACAGGTGCTGTCGTTGACGTGCGCTTTGATGAAAACCTGCCTGCAATTTTCAACGCACTGGAAACCGATAATCACGGCAACCGCCTGGTTTTGGAAGTCGCCCAGCATCTGGGTGAAAACACCGTCCGTACCATTGCCATGGATGCAACCGAAGGTCTGGTTCGCGGCCAGGAAGTGAGCGACACAGGTGAGCCGATCATGATGCCGGTGGGCGAAGAAACCCTTGGCCGTATCATGAATGTGATCGGTGAGCCGGTCGATGAAAAAGGCCCGGTTAAAACCAAAATCAAAAGAGCCATCCATCAGGACGCACCTGCTTTTGTTGACCAGTCCACAGAAGCTGAAATTCTGGTCACGGGCATTAAAGTGGTCGACCTGCTGGCACCCTACGCCAAAGGCGGTAAAATCGGCCTGTTCGGCGGTGCCGGAGTTGGCAAGACGGTTTTGATCATGGAACTGATCAACAACGTTGCCAAAGGCCATGGTGGTTATTCGGTTTTTGCCGGTGTCGGTGAACGTACCCGCGAAGGTAATGACCTTTACTGGGAAATGATTGAAAGTGGCGTCAACAAAGAAGGCGGCGGCGAAGGCTCAAAATGCGCCCTTGTTTACGGCCAGATGAATGAGCCTCCAGGAGCGCGCGCCCGTGTGGCGCTGTCAGGCCTTACAGTGGCCGAACATTTCCGCGAAGAGGGCCAGGACGTGTTGTTCTTCATTGATAATATTTTCCGCTTTACGCAAGCCGGTTCAGAAGTCTCCGCCCTGTTGGGTCGTATTCCATCAGCTGTGGGCTATCAGCCGACGCTGGCCACGGATATGGGCACCATGCAGGAGCGTATTACCTCAACGCATAAAGGTTCAATCACCTCGGTGCAGGCGATTTACGTGCCTGCCGATGATCTGACGGATCCGGCACCGGCAACATCCTTTGCCCATCTTGATGCCACAACTGTGCTCAACCGTGCGATTTCGGAAAAAGGTATTTATCCCGCTGTTGACCCGCTTGATTCGACCTCGCGCATGATGGACCCGCGCATTATTGGCGACGAGCATTATGAAACCGCCCGCCGGGTGCAGGAAATCCTGCAAAAATACAAAGCCCTGCAGGATATTATTGCCATTCTGGGCATGGATGAACTGTCGGAAGACGATAAAATCGCCGTGGCGCGTGCGCGTAAAATCGAACGCTTCATGTCGCAGCCGTTCTTTGTCGCCGAAGTCTTTACCGGTACACCCGGCGTTCTGGTTGATCTGGCTGACACCATCAAGGGCTTCAAAGGCCTGTGCGATGGCGATTATGATCATCTGCCCGAAGCTGCCTTTTATATGGTAGGCTCAATTGATCAGGCGATTGAAAAAGCCGGAAAACTGGCCGCAGAAGCAGCTTAAAGGAAACAAGTGACGCGCTATGGCGGAATTGCTCAAATTTGAACTCGTCTCACCGGAAAGACTTTTGCGTTCGGGTGACGTACGTGAAGTCATGGTTCCCGGCTCAGAGGGTGACTTTGTCGTCATGCCTCAACATGCACCGATGTTGACCACACTTAGGCCCGGAGTGATCATCTTCAAAGACGAAGAAGATGCCGAATTCAAGGTCTTCGTCCGCGGCGGCTTTGCCGAAGTCGCCAGCGATGGCCTGATCATCCTGGCCGAAACCGCCATCCCCATGGAAGAGCTTGATAAAGAGCGCCTGGCCCAGGAGATCAAGAATACTGAGGAAGATGTGACTGACGCCAAAGACGATGAAACCCGCGCCACAGCTCAACAGGCACTGGATCATCTGCAGCAGTTGCAGGCAGCTTTATAGATCGTTTTTGCCACGACCGAACGGCGGCTTCGAGCACTTTTTGACATTTGTTACAGAGTTTTCGAACAGCTGCTTAGCGGATAATCATGCGGCTCCCGTTAAATCTTCAGCGAGCATAAGAGCGTTGCCATCGGGATCGTAAAATGTCGCTGTCTTGACCATTCCTTCCACTACATCCGATTCGCCATCAAACCTCACTTTGGCCTGTTCCAGTTTTTGACGGGCGGTATCTAGGTCAGCAATCCCAAAGACGGGAACGCAGTTACCGGGTGCTGGCTTGGTATGTTCGCCAAGGCCAATTGTTACGCCAGACGTTTTGGTCTGAAGTTCCGACCAGCCCGCTTCATCCGCATGATAGATGGTCTGAAATCCGAGCATGCTTTCGTACCACTCGGCGCTTATGTGGCGATCTTTGACCGACAAAGCGATAGTGATGGTTTTTTCTAGCGAAATGAGCGACATGGTCTTTCCTTTTGTCTAAAAATGTAGTTACTATATTTAATGGACATTAAAATGCTTGTCAACATCACCTCAAAGGCGTGGGCACTGCCCATTCTTTCAAATATGCATGATGGCGTTGCGGGACGGCAAGCGACACTGCTAACTGCAACTGGTGCGAGCAGGACCGCCTTCGCCCAAAGCTTGGGCCACATTATCAAGATTGGGCTGTTAGAACGAAATCCCGGCCACGGACATCCGTTGCGACCAGAATTTCGTCTTACACCTATTGGTATTAGTGTCGCTGCAATCGCAAACAAAGTTCAAAGCGTTTCTGGAGATGAAAATCAAGACTTGCTTCGTCGGTCATGGACGCTGCCAGTTTTGACAACGCTTTATACGCCAAACCATTTCAATGATATTAAGCGAAACTTACTGACAATCACTGATCGTGCCTTATCGCAATCATTAAAATCCATGGAAGAACGAAGTTGGGTGCTTCGTAGCGTTGACAACGCCGCACGCCCTCCAAGGTCCATTTATAGTGCCGTTAACATTGGGGGAATTATTAGTGAGGTCACTGGCCCTGAAATTAATTTTGTCCAGCAGTAATCAAAAGTTCGCCGTGGTTCACAAACATCAGTCTATTCACAGCATATTACTAG
>CAZVAZ010000295.1:0-3530 GCA_964625235.1 uncultured Hyphomicrobiales bacterium | reverse complement strand
GCCGGGATTACAATTTCCAGTTCGCGTTTCAGACCTTCAGCGGCTTTTTCAGTAACTTGCATGTCAATATGCATCCATCAACAGCGCATAAGGCTTAGCCAAAAGCGCATAGGTTTAATCAAATCGATCCCGACCAGACACTTTGTCAGGCGAGATCCTCGTTTACCATGGTGCGGGCGGAGGGACTTGAACCCCCACGTCTTGCGACACTAGAACCTAAATCTAGCGTGTCTACCAATTTCACCACGCCCGCAGTTTAACAGGAAAATCAATGCCTGTCTGGCGCGGCGTTTCTATAGCATGCACATTCATAAAACCACCAGCCCTGCGGTGGTCTTTTTTTGCCAAATAGTCAACAAAAGCTGATTTGACACATTGTTCGGCAGATATAACTCAAATTTTCTCCTCAAACCACGCTTATTCAAACTCATGCAGCACTTGTGGCAACATTTCCGGGATATCCTCGGCGATCAACCCCGGCCCGAACAAAGTGGCAGCCTGTCCATGCAGCCACACGCCAGCACAGGCGGCATAAAACGCGGGCATCCTTTGTGCCATCAATCCGGCGATAATCCCCGCCAACACATCACCGGAACCGGCGGTGGCAAGCGTTGCCGGCGCATTGGTGTTGATAGCGGCGATACCGTCCGGTGCGGCAATGACCGTATCAACACCTTTGTAAACGATGATTGTACCGCTTGATTTCGCCGCCTGCCTGGCATGTTCAAGCCGGGATATCGGCAGGTTGGCAATATCGCCAAACAGGCGTTTGAATTCACCGGCGTGCGGCGTCATTACAACCTCTTTGCAGCGCTTGTCGGCAACAGCTGCAAACAGGGCTTCAGGTTGCTGCTCAAAACTCGTCAGCGCATCGGCATCGAGAACCGTTGATACGTCTGCATCCAATACGGCTCGAACATTGTTGCGCGTGGTATTTCCAGTGCCTGCCCCCGGTCCAATCACCACCGCCCCAATACGCTCATCATCTTTCAGCAGGCCATTCAAGGCACCTGCGTCCCTGAAGCCTTTGACCATGATTGCCGTTAACTGGCAGGCGTTGACCATGACGGCAGAAGGTGGTGACAAAACAGTTACCACGCCGCTGCCCACCCGCAGTGCTGCGCGCGCCGCCAGCCGTGCCGCACCGGTCATACGGGCGGGGCCGGAGACTACAACTGTCGCTCCGCGACTGTATTTATGGTTTTCGAGCGTCAGGCGAGGGAAATACGGATGCCAGAAATCTTTTGTATTTTCAAACTGCGTCACTTTCAGCCCCGCCACTATCTCGTTTGAAATACCGATATCGACAACGGATACCTCGCCACACAGCGCCCTGCCCGGCATCAGCACATGACCGGGCTTTTTACGACAGAAAGTCACTGTTCGCTCAGCCCTGAAGGCAGTGCCGAGGACACAACCGCTTGATCCGTCGATGCCACTTGGAACATCAACGGCAACAACCGGCACAGTGCCTTCATTGGTTTTCTTTATCAGGGTTGCCAATTCACCGGCAATAGCGCGCCCAAGACCCGCGCCAAAGATTGCATCGACAATCAGATCAGCGCCCGCACCGCTGTTTTGGTCAAGGTGTTCGACGCGCCCTTCCCAGAGTTGCGCCATGGCAGCGGCATCTCCTTTTAGTGCGGAAGATGCACCCAACAATGACAAAGTGACCGACCATCCCTGTTGTTTGAGCAACCGTGCCACAACAAAACCATCGCCACCATTATTGCCCGATCCGCACAGGACTGACACCTGCCTCTTGTCATAATTTCCGACAATAATATCAGCGATGGCCCGACCGGCATTTTCCATCAGTTCAATGCCTGCAATGCCACCTTTTATCGCCAGTTGGTCGGCTTCATACATGTCATCGATGGTCAGGAGTTCGTGCATGTGATCAACGCAAATATTGTTTGAGCCGCCGGGCTGCTTCACTCAGCACCTCATCGCGCTTGCAAAAGCAAAAGCGCACCAGATTATGTGGTACATCTGGTGTTTCAGGATGGTAAAAGACGCTCGTTGGTATCGCCCCGACGCGTGCTTTTTCCGTCATGAATTTACAAAAATCATAGTCCGTTCCGGCAAAGCCAAACGGAGTGATGTCGGCGGTCAGAAAATAAGTACCATCCACCGGCAAAACCCTGAGGCCCAGACCTTCCAGAGTACTTTTTAGAAAATCGCGCTTGCCTTGCAACTCGGCTGCCAGGGTCTGGTAAAAATCCTCACAATTTTCCAGCCCATAGGCAATGGCATGCTGCAAGGCTGGCGGGGTGCAGAATATGACATATTGATGCGCCTTGGCAATGGTCGAAAGCAGCGCGGCTGAACCACTGATATAGCCGACTTTCCAACCGGTTAGAGAAAATGTCTTACCCGCAGAACCAATACGCAAACAACGCTCACGCATGCCGGGTAATGTCATCAGGGGAATGTGTTCATGGTCCTCAAAAATCAGATGTTCATAGACCTCATCACAAATGGCATAGGTATCAAACTCCTCAATCAACCCGGCAATCAACTCAAGCTCGTTACGGCTAAAAACCTTGCCCGTCGGGTTCATCGGCGAATTGAGCAAAACCAGCTTGGTTTTGTCTGAAAACGCCGCCCGCAATTGTGCCTCCGGCAACTCCCATTCCGGCGGCATTAACGAGACAATTTTGGCAACGGCTCCGGCGCGCTCAACCAACGGCAGGTAACAATCATAAAACGGCTCAATCATCACCACTTCATCACCGGGATTAAGCATACCCAGCAGACACACCGTCAAAGCTTCGGTTGCCCCGGAGGTCACCAGAACTTCCGACTGCCAGTCAATGTCCAACCCATAATGGCGCAGATTGTCCGCTGCCACCGCCTGGCGCAATTCGGGCACGCCCGTCATCGCCGCATACTGATTAGGCCCGCCCAGCAACACCTCAGCCGCATGGCGCCGCACGGCTTCAGGCCCGTCTACATCGGGAAACCCCTGGCCTAAATTTATTGCATCGTGCTTGACGGCAAGCTCGGACATGACGGTAAACACCGTGGTGCCAAGACCTGAAAAAATGTTGTTTAGGTTAGTCACGTAAAAACTGCTCCCGGATTGATTGCCCCAGTCAAATTTAATATGCACTCTTTATGCTGTTGGCAAGGCTCCCCCCTCATCCGTCAGCTGCGCTGCCACCTTCTCTCCCCTTGGGGAGAAGGTGGCAGCGCAGCTGACGGATGAGGGGGGAGCCATTTACAAAACCCTTCTTTTTTCTGCACGTTTTATAGCCATGGTGATGAAAACCTGTGCAACTTTCCCAAAGCCGCAATAAACGAAAGTTTCCCGGATATTTTAACTCGTTGTTTTATAACAATTAATCAAAAATACCCCAAGTTGGCATGACCTATGCTAATGCAAAGAGGCACAGCTATACGAGAATATTCTCGCGCGGCTGTAAAAACAGATTAACCTCACTTCTGGTGGATATCAGGCAAGGCTTGGCATATGAAAAAAATCGAAGCAATCATCAAACCCTTCAAACTCGATGAAGTAAAAGAAG